>CANHNQ010000046.1 GCA_947462095.1 Gemmatimonadota bacterium | reverse complement strand
TGTCGGGCGCTGGTCCCGATCTTCGAGACACTCGCCGAGCGCTATGACGGGCGCGTTGGCGTGGCGAAGCTCGACGCCGATGCGAACATCGAAACCGTGACCCGCTACGATGTCCGCGCGCTGCCCACGGTGCTCATCTTCCAGGGCGGGGTACTGGTGGAGCGGCTCAGCGGCGCACGGTCGTTGGGCACGTACGTCGACGCGATCGACGCGCATCTCGCGCGTGGCGGTGCTGGCGCGACCGCCGTGTCCTCGCTCGAGCGGACCATGGCGCCGCCGGTGACCACGCCGTCGGCCGGTCCGGAAAGCGACGCGGTACGCGAAGCACGGGAACTACTCGCCCACGACGCGGCCATGCTGGTGTTCAAACACAGCAACGCCTGCCCGGTCTCCTTCACGGCCAAGCGGCAGTTCGATCAGTTCACGGCCGCCAACCCCGATGTGCCCACGCGGCTCGTGATCATCCAGCACGAACGCGAGCTCTCCCATGCCCTGGAAACCGTGAGCCGGGTGCGACACGAGTCGCCGCAGGCGCTCATCGTGCGCGAGGGGCGCGTGCTGTGGGACGCCTCGCACGGCGGGATTACCAAGCCGCGACTCGAGCAGGCCTTCATGCAGTTGCGGAGCCAGGGCTAGCGCGGTCTCACCCACGGCCATTCACGCCGTGCTCGTGGAGCACACCCGCCTCGCGCCATCCGCACCGACGCGCTAGACATTAGGGACGCTGTTTCATCGCTCCCCGGCCCCTCTGCCGATGTCTTGCTCCCTCCCGATCCGTTACCGGCGCGCCGTCGCGGCGGCTGGTGTCTTCCTCCTCGTGGCCGCGCCACACGCGCTGCCGGCCCAGAGTGCGTCCACCGCCGCCGCGGCGGCGATGCCGCCGCGGGCGGTTCGGCGCGACCTCCCCATCACGAACAGCATCCGTCGCGCGTATGCGGCCGGGACCCGGGATTCCACCGGCCGGCCGGGGCGCAACTACTGGCAGCTGCGCACCGATTACGCGATCAACGTGTCACTCGATCCGGCAACGTCTCGGCTGACCGGCACGGCGCGCATCACGGTGCACAACACCAGCCCCGACCAGCTACGCGACATCGGGCTCCGTCTCGATCCCAACCACTTCCTCGGCAACGCGCCACACGCCGCGCCATGGGTCCCCGCCGAAGTCACCGATGGGATGGTCATCTCGCGCATGACCATCGACGGCAAGCCGGTCAATCTCGCATCCAACGCTGCCCCCGCCGGCGACGGCGGTTCGGGCGCACGTTCGATCGTCGCGGCGCAGCAGAATGCCGCGAACGCGCCCACCGGCGAGGCGGTGTTGCGCAACGGACGCTCCACCGCCGCCAGCGTACGCCTCGCCGCGCCGATTGCCCCCGGCGAGAAGGCGGTGCTCGACATCGAATGGTCGCACAAGTTGCCGGGCGGCCCGGGCACGGGACACCGCATGGTGCAACGCTGGGCGGACACGCTCTACCAGCCCACGCAATGGTATCCGCGCGTGGCGGTGTACGATGACCTGCGCGGCTGGGACAACGAGCTCTACGTGGGGCCGTCGGAGTTCTACAACAACTTCGGCACCTTCGACGTGAACATTGACGTGCCGGCCGGCTGGATCGTGAGCGGCACCGGCGTGCTGCAGAATCCGGGGCAGGTGCTCACCGCGACCGCTCGCGACCGGCTCGCCAAGGTCACGCAGTCCGATGCCGTCACGACCATCGTGGGGGCCGATGAAATCGGTGCGGGGCAGGCCACCGCGATGGGGGACGCCAACGGCCGGCTCGTGTGGCGCTTTCACGCCGATACCGTGAATGACTTTGCCTGGGCGACGGCGAAGAAGTACGTCTGGCAGGCCACCCGGGCCACGATCCCTGGCAAGGGGGCGATCCCCGTGCACATGCTGTTCTTGCCTGGTCGCGCCAACCTGTTCGCCAAGGCGGGCGAGATCAGCCGTCACGCGCTCGAGTTCTACTCGGCGCTCTGGTTCCCGTATCAGTTTCCGCAGCTCACGCTGCAGGACGGGCCGAGCTCGGGGATGGAGTATCCGATGGTGATCAACTCCAATCAGGGCGCTGCCGATCATGAGACGGGGCACCAGTGGTGGCCGATGGTGGTCAGCAACAATGAAACGTGGTACGGCTGGATGGACGAGGGCTTCAATCAGTACATGAACATCCTCTCCGATGCCGACGCGGCCTCGAAGGCGCCGGTGTTCGATGGACTCGGCCAGAGCTACGGACGCACCAGCGGCACCGAAGCCGAACCGCCGATGATGTGGAACGCCAACTACGCGGGGCCGGGCTACTACGGCTTCACCACCTACCAGAAGACGCCGCTCATGCTGTCGGCGCTCGGCGGCATCGTGGGGGACAGCGCGGTGCAACGAGCGCATCGCGAGTGGGCCAAGGCCTGGATGTTCAAGCATCCCTCCCCGTGGGACTACATGTTTTTCATGAACGCCGCGCTGGGCCGTGACCTCGGCTGGTTCTGGAACAGCTGGCTGTTCACCACCGAGAGCGTCGATGCCCGCTTGGCCAACGTGCAGACACGCGGAATCCGGACCACCGTCACCGTGGCGCAGGACGGCAATATGCCCGCGCCGATCGTGCTCGAGGTGAAGTTCGCCGCGAAGGGGCCGGCGCTTCGCCTCATGCGCAATGCCGTCATGACGGACAGTCTCACAGCGATCGTCACGTGGCCGGCGGACGTGTGGTTCGGCGGTAACCGCAGCTTCACCGCGGACCTCGTGTTCGGTGGACGATCGATTGAGCGGATCACCCTCGACCCCGCACGACGCTTTCCCGACCGAACGCCGGGCGACAACCAGTGGCCCGCGGTCGCGCCGGCCGTCGCGCGGCCCGCGAAGTAGCCGCAAGACCACGGCAAGAACATGGCGAGACCACGGCGCACTCAAGTCGCGTTCGTCCCAATCCGATAATACAAGCAGAGCGTCCTCCGGCCGTGTGTCCGGGGGCGCGCTGCCGCCAACGACGTTGTTGGCCACATTGGATGGCTTCTCGCGCCACATCGCCATGTTCGCACTTCATTCGCTGCGCGCCCGACTGCGCGCGGTGGCTCTCATTGGGGCGCTCGGCATTCTTGCCGTTGCCGTTGCCGGTCATGTCGCCCTCCGCATTGCCAATCTGGCGACCGCGGATCTCAGCGACAGCAACGTGGCGCAGCGCTATCAGATGGATAGCGACATGATGCACGATGCCATGCGTGGCGACGTGCTCGAGGGGCTGCTCATGGGGCAGCGCCGCGACAGCAGCGGCGTGGCCAGCGCGCGCGACGCGTTGCGCGAGCACGCCACGCGATTCATCGCGTCGCTCGACAGTGCCTCGGCCTCGATCAAGGACTCCGCGATCGTCGCCTCGTTGCCGGACACGCGACGCGAAGTCATCGCCTACGTCAATGCCGCCGCGGCGGTGTTCGACGTCGCGCTCCGCAATCCCGTCGAGGCCCGCGCGCGCTTCGAGTCGTTCGGCGCACAGTTCACCGTGCTCGAGGGGCGAATGGAAGCGTTCGGCGACGCGATTCAGGGCGGTTCGCGTGCCGTCGAGGTCAGCACCGCTGCGCACTTCAAAAAGGCGACCTACTTCATCTGGTCCATGTTCGCGATCTTCTTCGTGTTCGGACTGACCTATGCGTGGCGCATCGCGCACGCGCTGGGTAGCCGCATGGAGAAGATCGCCGCGCAGGTGGCGCTGTTGCAGGAGCGCGGTGTCTCCGTCGTCTCGGGCGCCCTGACCGCGCTTGCCCGCGGTGAGATGGTGCCACTGGAGGTGCACGCCATTGTACCACTCGCCGATCCGGTCTCCGACGAGTTGGGGGCCGTGTCGGGTGCCGTCGATCTGATGGCCGCCGAGTGCGTGGAATCGCTCGCGGCGTGTGCCCGGGCGCAGCGTGCGGTCACGCATACCGTGCAGGAGATCGAGCGCATTGCCGGACAGGCGCGCCTGGGCATGCTCGAAGAGCGCAGTGATCGCACCGCCGTACAGGGACGTTACGCCGACGTGTTGGCCGGTGTCGACGGGCTCATGGCCGCGATCGCGACGCCGCTCACCGAGGCGCGCCGGGCGCTGTCGGCGATGGCCGACCGCAATCTCGAAGTGCGGATGGACGGCGACTTCGCCGGCGAGTTCGCGCAGGTGCAGGAGGCGCTCAATACTGCCGTCAGCAACATGTCGGTCACCCTCGGACAGGTTCGTGCTTCGGCGTTTCAGGTGGACGACGCGGCCTCGCAGCTCTCGTCGGGCGCGCAACAGTTGGCCGATGGCGCCTCCACGCAGGCGGCGAATGCGGAAGAGATCAGCGCATCGGTGACCGAATTGCAAATGCTGGCGAAACGCGCCGCGACGCACGCGATCGAAGTGCAGACGGCCGCGCGCCTGGCGCAGGACAGTGTCCAGACGGGTGCCGATTCGATGGTGGCGATGGGCGAGGACATGCTGCGCATCAAGCAGTCGGCTGATGCCACGCAGCGCATCGTCAAAACGATCGACGAGATCGCCTTCCAGACGAACCTGCTCGCGCTGAACGCCGCCGTCGAGGCGGCGCGCGCCGGCGATGCCGGACGTGGTTTCGCGGTTGTGGCCGAGGAAGTGCGCGCGCTGGCCATCCGCTCAGCGGAGGCGGCCAAGCAGACCGCCGCCCTGATCGACGAAGAGATCCTGAACGTGAGTCGCGGGGTAGAGCGCGAGCGGTCCGTTCGCGAGCAGCTCATTGCCGCGCAGGCGCAGGTCCACCGCGTTGGCGTGGTCGTTGAGCAGATCGTGACGGAATCGGCCACGCAGTCGCGCGGGCTCGACGAGGTGAGCCGCGGGATCCTGCTGATGAGCGAAGTGACGCAGACCGTGGCCAGCAATGCGGAAGAAAGTGCGGCCGCCTCCGAAGAGCTGCTCGGGCAGGCAGGCGCGCTCACCGATGCGGTGCGCGAGTTCACGATGAGGGACGCCGAGCCGTGGCAGGGGGACGTGCGCTCCCTCAACGCACGCCGGCGGAAGATCGCATAGCGCGCGGTGGCCGGATCTCCGACGGAGAGTGTAGGCTCAGCGATCTGAGCACTTGACCCTCGTGCGCTGCCGCGGCTAACATCACTCCACAACTGAGTTCGTGGTCATTTGCCGCCTATTGCCGCCACGTAAAACAACGAGCTAAAACGCGACTGCCCGGGCGAACCATCAGCCCGGGCTTTGTCGTTTGGGACGGCCCCATCGTTTCGGAGCTGCTCATGTCCCCACGGCCGATTGCCATCTATCACGAGCACCCCGACTGGTTTCGCCCGCTGTTTGCGGAGCTGGAGCGTCGTGGGATTGCCTATGAGCGGCTCAACGCCGCCGCGCACGAGTTCGAGCCGGCCAACACCGACGCGCCGTATGCGCTCGTCTTCAACCGGGCCAGCCCGTCGGCATACCTGCGCGGCCACGCCCAGACGACGTTCTACACGCTGCACTGGCTGCGCCATCTCGAGCGACTCGGGGTGCCGGTGGTGAACGGTGCTGACGCCTATGCACTCGAACTCTCGAAAGCGACGCAGCTCGATCTGCTGCGCGAACTCGGACTGCCGTATCCGCGTTCGCGGGTGATCAACGATCCGTCGCGCGCGCTCGCTGCCGCCCGCGGCTTCCGCTATCCAGTGCTGGTGAAGGCGAATGTCGGCGGCAGCGGCGCTGGCATCGTGAAGTACGACACCGAGCAGGCGCTGGGCGATGCCGTCGCCGCCGGCGTGGTCGATCTCGGTGTTGACGGCACGGCGCTGGTACAGGAAGCGGCGCCGCTGCGTAACGGCCACATCACGCGAGTCGAGACGCTCAACGGCAAGTACCTCTACGCCATCAACGTATATCCGCCCGTCGGCTCGTTCGACCTGTGCCCGGCCGATGCCTGCCAGACCACCAATGGCGTGGAGCTGGTGCGCGGCGCGTGCGCGATCGATGCGCCGAAGTCGGGCATGCGTGTCGAGCGGGCCGATCCGCCGGTGCACATCATCGCCGAGGTGGAGCGTATCGCGCAGGCGGCAAAGATCGACGTCGGCGGCATCGAGTATCTCGTCGATGACCGCGACGGACAGCACTATTTCTACGACGTGAACGCGCTCTCCAATTTCGTGGCCGATGCAATCAACGTGGTGGGCTTCGATCCGTTCGAACGCCTCGTCGACTATCTGGCGGAGCGCGCCGGCGTGCCGGACAGGGCGGGGGCCTGATGCGATTCGGCTCATGGCTTCCGGTGTTCGGCGGCTGGCTGTGTCACGTGCCTGACGACGGTATGGCAGCGAGCCGGCCGTACGTGCACTCGCGCGCCGCAGCGAGGAGATCGGCTACGATCTCACGCTCATCGCCGAGTCGTTCCTCAACGGGCGCTCACTGCCGGACTACTCGGTGTCCCTCTGTGGCCGGCGCGCCGGTCTCGTGGGCAGGCCCGAACAGGTGGCCGATCGCGTGCGCCAGTTCGAAGCGCCTGGTGTTGGGCTCCTACTGCGGCAGTGCAGCCCTCAGCGCGAGGAGATGGAGCGATTCGCCGAGCAGGTGATGCCGCTCGTACGTGGGCAGACGGTGCTCGCGGCGTAGGCGGGCATTCCGAAAATCAACAGCACACCGCAACGGCGAACCGCAACGGCGAACCGCAACGGCCAGAACACGGAGACCGCGGATCCCACGGAACCAACACGGATAAGCAAAAAGCGCCTTTTGCTTATCCGTGTTTTTTCTGTTCAATCGGCGGCATCCGTGTTCTGGCCGTTGCTTTTGCCGTTGCTTTTGCCGTTGCTTTTGCCGTTGCTTTTGGCAGCGGCCGGTCCAGTCTGTCGCCACGCCACGAAACAGGTAGTTTGGAGCTATGACCAAACACGTCCAACTCGCCACGGCTCTTGTGTTCGCCGCAACGTCGGCAACGGTCGCCGCCGCGCAGCCGGCCCGTCGCCCATTTCGTCTGGAAGAAGCGACGATCGGCCAGATTCACGCCGCGTTCAAGGCGAAGACCCTCACCTGTCGCACGCTCACGAAGGCGTATCTCGATCGCATCGATGCCCTCGACACGCGGGGGCCGGCGATCAACGCCATCATCCTGGTGAATCCGCAGGCGCTCGCCGTGGCCGACTCGCTGGATCGGCGATACGCCGCCGCGGGCCCGACCGGTCCGCTGCATTGCATCCCGATGATCGTGAAGGACAACTTCGAGACCGTCGGCATGCAGACCACCGCCGGATCACTGGCGCTCGAAGGGTGGAAGCCGCTGCAGGATGCCACGATGGTGCGGCAGATCAAAAACGCCGGTGCGATCGTGCTGGCGAAATCGAATCTCGCGGAGTGGGCGTTCACGCCGTACGAAACCGTGAGTTCGATCCTGCCGGGCTACACCCACAATCCGTATGCGCTCGATCGCGTGACCGCCGGATCGAGCGGCGGGACCGCGGCCGCCGTGGCGGCCAGCTTCGGGACCGTCGGACTGGGCACCGATACCGGGAACTCCATCCGCGGTCCGTCGGCCCATCAGGCACTGGTCGGGATTCGCTCCACCATGGGGCTCACGTCCCGGGCCGGCGTCGTGCCGCTCAACGCGTCCGCCGATGTGGCCGGACCCATGGCACGCACCGTTGCTGATGCCGTCGCGGTATTCGATGTGGTGGTGGGGAGTGACCCCGCCGACTCGGTCACGGCACCGGCCGATGCCAAGCGCAGTGCGTCGTATGCCAGCTTCCTCGTGCGTGGCGCGCTCAAGGGCGCGCGCATCGGCATACTGCGGCAGGCGTATGAGCGCCCCACGCTTGATCCCGAGGTGCAGCGCGTGTTCGAGCGCGCCGTCGCCGACCTGCGGGCACACGGCGCCGTGATCGTCGAGGCCCGTGTCGACTCGCTCGACGCGATTCAGCGGCGGCAGCAGGGAGGCTGCAACCGCTTCAAGGCCGACCTCGAGCGCTACTTCGCCGCACGCGGTGCCAACGCACCGGTCAAAACGCTCGACGAGGTCATCCGGAGCCGGAAGTACCATCCCACGGTCGAGCAGCGGTTGCGTGACGCCGCGCAGGCGACCGAACTGCCCGAAGCCAGCGCCGGTTGCCAGAGCCGCGAGCAGGTGCGGTCGGCGCTGCGCGCGGCGGTGCTGCAGATGATGGATTCACTGAACATCGACGCCGCGATCTATCCCACGTGGAGCAACCCGCCACGCCTGATCGGCGACTTGAACACGCCGCACGGCGACAACAGTCAGCTGTTCTCACCGAGTACCGGCTTCCCGGCGATCACCGTGCCGATGGGCTACACGCGCGACAACCGGCTCCCCGCCGGTATCAGTTTCCTCGGGCGCCCGTGGAGCGAAGGACGGCTCATTCAGCTCGGGTACGACTACGAGCAGACTACCAAGCATCGCCGCGCACCGGTGCTGCCGGCTCGCTGAGTCGCAAAAGCAACCGCATCCGTGTTCTGGCTATTTGCGGTTTGCCGCTCAACTGCTGTAATAGCTCGCGTTCTCGTCCACGTAGCCCTTCGTGAGGTCGCAGCCGTACGCCACCGCCTCACCATCGCCAACGCCCAGCGACACTGACAAATCGACGACTTCGCGCGACAGTGTTTCGCGCACCACCGCGTCGTCGAAGGCCAGTCGCTCGCCGTGGCCGACCACCTGGAATCCGTTAATCCAGGCATCCGTTGTGATCGGCCGGATCGTGCAGTCGAAACACTTGCCTACGGCCATCAGCAGGCGCCCCACGTTCGGGTCGGCGCCGTGCACCATCGTCTTCACGAGTGGTGAATTCAGGATCGACTTGGCCACCACGTGCGCTTCCGCCTCGTTCAACGCCCCGCGCACCGTGACCCGCACCAGATGCTCGGCGCCCTCGCCATCGCGCGCCAGAATTTCCGTCATGCGTCGGCATCCTGCCGTGAGCGCCGACAGGAATTCCGCTTCGTCCACCGCGCCGGCCAATCCGTTGGCCAGAATCGCGCAGGTATCCGAGGTGCTCGTGTCCGTGTCGACCGACAGCATGTTGAACGTGGGGGCGACCGCCGCGCGCAGCAGCCGGTCGAGCGTCGGGGCATCGAACGCGGCGTCGGTGAAGATGTAGGAGAGCATCGTGGCCATATTCGGCTCGATCATTCCCGACCCCTTCGCCACCCACGTGATCGTCGCGTTGCCGACCGATGCCGACAGGGCCTTCGGGTGCGTGTCGGTCGTCATGATCCCTTCGGCGCCGACCATCGGATCCTCCTGCAGGTCGGAGGCCATCCCTACCACCCCCGATTCGATCTTCTCAATCGGTAACGGCACGCCGATCACGCCGGTCGAGCTCACCAGCACGCGGTCCGCCGCGGTGCCTAGCTCGGCGGCGGCCGCGACGGCCATGCGACGCGCATGCTCCACGCCGCGCGTCCCCGTGGCGACGTTGCTCACCTTGCTGTTGGCGATGATCGCCCGGAGAACGCCTCCCTTGATCGTCTCACGGCCGAGGATGATCGGCGCGCCGGGGAAGTGATTGCGGGTGAACACGGCCGCCGCCGCCGCGTCAACGTCGCTGGCGAACAACGTCAGATCGCGGGCCGACGGCTTGAGGCCGACGTTGCGGCTTGCGCAGCGAAAGCCGCGGGGAAATACCGGCGTCGCATGAAAAGTGAGGGCGTAAGACATACGGAAAGCTACTATCATTTCGGGGTACGACGTAGACAACACCTCGGGACCCGCCCTTCCCCTCCGCTCCGCGTCCGCATGCTCACGCCCCCCGTTCATCTCTCGCGCCGTACGACGGCGCGCCCGATTCCGTTGTCCCGGTCGGGCTGGAGCATGGCCCTGATTGCTGTGGTTGCCGCCGGTGTCTCGCCGGGCACGGCGGGGGCGCAAACCGCGCCGCCGGGTGTTGCGCGGCCGCGCGCCGTCGCCGATACGTCCGTGTTTGCGCCGCTCGTGCTGCCCACGCCCAACGAGTTCCGCACCGGCAGCGGGGCGCCGGGCGCGAAGTACTGGCAGAACCGCGCCGACTACACGCTCGCGGCCACGCTCGACACGGCCGCGAAAACCGTAAAGGGGGAACTCACCCTGCGCTACACGAACCGGTCGCCGGATACCCTCCGCTTCATGTGGCTGCAGGTCGAGCAGAATGCGTTTCGCAGCAAGTCGCTCAATTCGTACATCTTCCCGGAGGCGTCACGCTTCGGCGCGCGCGGCTTCGAGGGCGGGTACACCTTCTCGCGGCTCGATCAGCTCGTGACCGCGGCCGTCGGCGCGTCCCCGCGACGCATGCCGCTCACCCGCCGGGTGAACGAGACCATGATGAAGGTCGACTTCGCCGAGCCGCTGGCTCCGGGACGGACCGCGGTGCTCGATATGGCGTGGACGTTCCCCGTGCCGGAGCATGGGGCCGATCGCATGGGCCGGGACGGCGCCCTGTACGAGATCGCACAATGGTTCCCGCGCGCCGCCGTGTATGATGATGTGCACGGCTGGAACATCGAGCCGTACCTGGGCCAGGGCGAGTTCTATCTCGATTACGGTGACTACAATCTGGCCATCACCGTGCCGTCGGGATACATCGTGGCGGCCACGGGGGCACTGCAGAATCCGCGCGACGTGCTCACCCCCACGCAACTCGCGCGTCATGCGATCGCCGCAAAGTCCGACACCGTGATCCGTCTGATCACCGCCGACGAACTCGCCAAGGGGAGCGCCCGCCCGCGCACCGGCGGCATGATGACGTGGCGCTTCAGTGCGAAGAACGTACGTGATGCCGTGTGGGCGGCCTCTCCCGATTTCCAGTGGGACGCGTCGAGCTGGAAGGGGATCATGGCATACGCCTACTACCGCCCGGAGGCGGCGGTGAACTGGCATGATGCGGCCGACCAGTCGCGCCTGTCGATCATCGAATACTCGGAGCGCTGGTTCCCGTATCCGTGGCCGCAGATCTCGGCGGTGGAAGGACCGATCAGCGGCATGGAGTATCCGATGATCGCCATGGAGAACATCAGCAACGACGTGTACGACTTGTACAACGTCGTGACGCACGAGATCGGGCACATGTGGTTCCCGATGATCGTGGGTAGCAACGAACGCACGGACATGTGGCAGGACGAAGGGTTCAACACCTTCATCAACACCTTCTCCGAAGGACGTCGCTATCCCGAGCGTGGCGACCAGATGGCCCGCGCCGCCGAAGAACGGCGCATGGTGGAGCAGTACATGGTGCAGGGCGTCGACAAGCCCGTGGACATGAATCCCGATCGCATCAATCCAGCGCTCCTCGGCGAAGCGGCCTATGTGAAGCCCAGCGTTGGCCTGCAACTGCTCCGTCAGGAAATTCTCGGACCCGAGGCCTTCGATGATGCCTTCCGCACGTACGTGGCGCGGTGGGCGTACAAGCATCCCACGCCGGCGGACTTCTTCCGCACCATGGAGGATGTCGGCGGCCGTCGTCTCGATTGGTTCTGGCGTGAGTGGTTCGTCGAGAATGCCCGGTTCGATCAGAGCGTCGACAGCGTGGTCACCCGCACGAAGGGCGACACCATGTTCGTGGGTGTGCTGTTCGGGAATCGTGAGCGCGGCGTGTTGCCGGTGCGAGCGCGCTTCACGTTCAGCGATGGGAGCACCCAGGACCTCGTGTACCCCGCCGAAGTGTGGAGCACCAACTCGCGGCAGTACGTACGCGAGTACGCGTTCGTGAACAAGCAGCTCGTGCACATCGAGCTCGATCCCGAACAGCGCCTCCTCGACGTCGATCGGAAAAACAACAGTTGGGGGACGAAGCGTATCACGCCGTGATCCGCTCACTGTTCAGCGTCACGAGCGCGTTCGCCAACACGAGAACCACCCTGATGCATTCCGTGGAGGGCGGCACGCGGCCGCGCTCCTGTCCTCGGCCCTAATCCCGGTGCCATCCCAGCCTTCACTCCGTCCGTTCGACGTCGCGGTGGCCCTCCGTCTGCTGTTGGTGCCGGAAGACCGGTATGAGCCGCTCGCGAATGCGCTGGCCACCAGCACCAGTGCCGTGCACCGGTCGGTCGCCAGACTGCGGCAGGCGGGACTCTGCGAGCTGGGCAGCCGCACCGTGAATCAGGGCGCGTGTCGGGAGTTCCTGGTGCACGGGGTGCGCTTTGCCTTTCCCGCGGTTCGTGGTGCGGAGCGCTTGGGGATGCCCACCGCCGGCGCGCATCCGGAGTTGGCACCGCTGTTCAGCAACGGCTCCGCCATGACGCCGCTGGTGTGGCCCATGGAGGGCGGGAGCGTGCGCGGTGAAGCGCTGGTCCCGCTGTTCAACGGCGTTCCGAAGGTCGCGATCCGTGAGCCCCGACTCCATCACCTGCTGGCCTGTGTCGACGTGTTGCGCGTCGGAACCGGCAGCCAGCGCGACGTGGCCGCGAACGTCCTGCACCAGCGCGTGTTTTCGGTCTGAGTCCGCAAGTCGGATCCCGGCCGTGACTGGCAACACGCCAAGACACGGCACCACGCCAATGCAATGAGCCGCCCCGATGGCCGAAGCGGCTCATTGCATTGCAATATTTCACACAGTCCACTCACAGCGCCAACACACCGAATGGCGATTCCGGTGCCGGCCTGCGCCGTCACCGAGCAGGACATTCCATCCTGCTCCGGTACGGTAGGTGGAGTACGTCAGCGCCGCGTCATTCGTCTTGTCCCGCAACCGGCAGCCCAGTCGCCCGCCACGCGGCGAACCCGCCACCGACATTGACGGCGTCAAGCCGGCCGAGGCGGTGCAGCAGGCTGGTGGCCACCGCCGAGCGGGCACCAGACTGACAGTGCACGTACAGCGGCGTTGCCGGCAGCTCATCCACCCGCTGACGCAGATCGCCCAACGGGATGTGAATCGCGCCACCGATATGGCCGGCATCCCATTCCGTTCGTCCGCGCACGTCGAGAATTGCCGCGGCGCGCTCCGACCGCTGCCGCGGGACGTCGCCCACCGCGATCTGCGGGATGGTGTGGAGCGAATGGCCCGCGGCACGCCACGCCTGCAGCATCTCGGTGGCATCGACCCAGCCGATAATCCGGTCGAAGCCGATTCGGGAGAGATCGCGGGCGGCCCGACGCACGCTCTCGTCATCCCCGTCTGACATCAGGACCAATTCGTCGGTCACGGGAATCACTGATCCCACCCACGTGCTGAAGCTCTTCGTGTAGGGCAGGGAGAGACTCCCCTCCACGTGCCCATCCGCGAACTGCGCGGCCGGTCGCATGTCCAGCGTCCAGCGCGTGCCGCTTGAACCGCCAGCGATAACGGCCGACGCCGACAGGCGTGGGGCGGCCGGCGGGTGCCCCAGCACGGGCGGACCGTCCCGGTTGATCCGCTTCATCGCTGCGAAATAGCGCGGCGGCTCCGGCTGCCCCTCCAGCACCGCCGATACGAACGCCCCCTCATCGGTCTCGGCCACGCCCCAGTTCGCGAGCTTTTCATAACCAACAGTCGACGAGGGCACCGCCCCGAGCGCTTTCCCGCACGCCGACCCCGCCCCGTGCCCTGGCCACACCTGCAAATGATCGGGGAGGGCCCGGAATCGCTGCAACGATTGGAAGAGCGTGCGAGCCCCCGCTTCCATCGTGTCCGCGACACCGGCCGCCCGCTCCAGCAGATCGGGGCGTCCGACATCGCCCACGAACACGAAATCACCCGTGAGAATGCCCATCGGGCCCGCACCGCGTGGGGTGTCGGTCACGATGAACGACAGATGCTCCGGTGTGTGTCCCGGTGTGTGCATCACGTCGAATCGGAGATTGCCCACCATGATGTGGTCGCCGTCGCGCAGGAGCACCGCATCATCCTGCTCGGCGAAGCCGTATTGCCACCCGGGGCCCCCTTCCGCCGACAGATACAGGCGGGCGCCGCTCGCCGCGCGGAGTTCCCGCGCGCCGGACACGAAGTCGGCGTGGATGTGCGTCTCGGTCACGTGCGTGATGCGCAACCCTTCGGCGCGTGCCACGTCGAGATAAGGTGTCGGATCGCGCAGCGGGTCGACCACGATCGCTTCGCCGGTGGCTTGGCATCCGATCACGTAGCTCGCCTGCGCGAGCGCCTGATCATAGAGTTCGCGAAAGAACATAGGGGTAATCTACCCGGCGCTGGGCCGAACGGTTCACCACTCACCGTGTGAGAAAATTCCCGGGATGTAACGGCGGTGCCGATACCGCTATGCCCGCTCGCTCGTCATGGCGGTAGCATGTATTCATGTCCTCGACTCTCCCTCGTCGGCTCTTGCCGCGTGCTGCCCGGCCGAGTGCGCCGGTGGCTCTGGAGCGGGCGCCGGTGCGACCACGCGTGGTCACCACGGGGACCGTGAGGGGAGCCGCAAAGTCGGAGCAGGACGGGCAGATCGTGACCAGTCTGATCGTCGCCTTCGTGCTGGTCGCGAGCGTGCTCGCCTCCGTTCGCGTGCGAGGGAGCATGCGCACGACCCAAAGCATCGCCGCCGTGACCGGTACCCTCACCGCGGTGCACGAGCGGCAGTCCACCTTCCGCCTCCTGAATCAACGCTTCGCGACGTGGCGTGAACTCGAGGCGCGCGGGATGCGCCTTCCGGCGGAGCAGGCCGTGCTGAAAGCGAACGCAACCGCGTCGCACTGGTTCGTGTCCGTGCGCGACCGTGCCACCGGGGTGATCTGCGACAAAACCGGCGAACTGTTCGACCAAGGCCCCAACGACCATCGTCCGGTCTGCCGCGACCCGGGTCGGTAGCGCCCGGGAATCCCCGCGGCGGGTTCCGATTCGCCGTTGCACGCGATAGATCGGAGCGTGCTTACCGAACAGCTCTCTTCGCGTGCGGCCCGGATCGTCCGGCGCGCCCTCTCCGTTGCCCTCCCCGCCGCGTCGCCGGGGCTGATGGCCGTCGCCCTGCTCGCCCATCCGGCTGGTGCGCAGCAGCGCGCACGCACCGATAGTGCGTCGGCCGACAGCGCACGCGTGCGCGGGGCACAGGCGCTGCAGGGCGTCCGCGTGACCGTCACGCGTGACGCTGCCCGCTCGCCGCTGGAATTGCCCTTCGCCTGGTCTCGCGCCACGATTGACGACCGCCCGGCACTCCGCCGCAGCGGCGTGGGGGATCTGCTGCTGGGCGTCCCGGGTGTACAGGTCCAGGATCGCGCGAATCCATCGCAGGATCCGCGCATCGCCATTCGCGGATTTGGTGCGCGCTCGGCGTTCGGCGTACGCGGCGTACGCGTGCTGCGTGACGGCATTCCGCTCACGCTCCCCGACGGGCAGACCCCCCTCGACTGGCTCGACCTCGAGTCGGTCGGTCGTGTGGACGTGATTCGCGGCACGGCCGCCGCGCTGTACGGCAATGCCGCCGGCGGTGTGATCGACTTCCGGTCGCGCGCGCCGTCGGCGCGTCCGTTTGCCGTGGACGCGCGCCTGTGGGACGGCGGAGGACTGCGGCGCGGGTCGGTGCTCGCCTCCGGCAGCCGGCGCGACACCACCGGACTCCTACAGGGTGGCGGATGGCTTGGCGCCGTCACGCGCACCACGGGCGACGGGCCGCGGCAGTGGTCGCATCTCGACGCGACGAGCGCGTTTGCCCGGGCGCTTGCCACGGTGGCCGGCACCCGTCTGGAAGTGCAGGGCACGCGGTATGACACGCCGCGCGCCGAGAACACCGGGGCGCTTACCGCAGCCGAATTGGCGCGCGATCCGCGATTGCCCGACTCGTTGAACATCACGCGTCGCTCCCGCAAAGCGGTGCAACAATCGCAGCTCTCCGTGCTCGCGGCCCGCGGCGAGGGCGCCAACACGCTCAACGCGTCGCTCTTCGTGGGCGCGCGCACCCTCGACAATCCACTCCCCTTCGCCATCGTCGCCGTCGATCGGCATGTGGCCGGCGGGTCGCTGCATGGCGCGTTTCGCACCACGCGGCTCTCGTGGCCCGTCCGCCTGGGCGGCGGCGTCGATGCACAGCGCCAGGTGGACGATCGCCTCAACTTCGAGAACTGCAGCACGTTGGCGGCCACCGCCGCGGCGACGGCACTCTGCCCGAAGCCGGGCACCGAGCGTGGCGCCACGCGCCTCAATCAACAGGAGCGCGTGGGTGGACTGGGCGGGTACGCGCGCGCCGAAGTCGAAGCGCCGCATCGCCTGTTCGCCAGCGCCGCATTGCGGTACGACCGCGTGACCTTCGCGGTGCGCGACCGATTCATCACCGCCACCAATCTCGATGACTCGGGCGAGCGCGTGCTCAGTGCGGTGAGCCCGATGCTCGGCCTCACGTGGCGCGCGCGACCGCTGCTGTCGCTGTACGCCAATGTGAGCACCGCATTCGAGACGCCCACGATCACGGAACTCACCAATCAGGACAACGGCGCGGCTGGCCTCAACGCCCTGCTCGATCCGCAGCGCACACGCACGGCGGAAGTCGGTGCGCAGGGGATGCTCTGGTCACGGCTGCGTGCCGATGTCGCACTGTTCCGCGCCACGGTGCTCGAGGAGCTGGTCCCGTTCGATGTGCCCAACCAGCCGGGGCGGCGCGCGTTCCGCAATGCCGGGCGTACCTCGCGTCAGGGCGTCGAAACCAACCTCAGTGCGGCGGTGTCGCTCTTCGACGTCGGGGTGGCGCACACGTGGTCGCGCTTCCGTTTCGACACCTATCGCGTGGGGACCGCCAACTACGACGGCAAGGTGATCCCGGGCGTTCCCGTGCATCTGCTGCAGGCGTACGTCACCGCTCGGCATGCGGGATGGTTCGCCACCATCGACGGTGCAGCCTCGTCACGGGTGAGTGCCGACGACGCCAGCACCGTGTACGCCGCCGGTTATGCCGCGTGGAATCTGCGCGCCGGCTACTCGGCGCCGCGCGTGGGGCATGTACGCCTCGAGCCCACGGTCGGCATCGAAAACTTGTTCGATCGTCGATACGCCGGCTCGGTGGTGATCAATGCCACGCGCGCTCGCTACTTCGAACCCGGACTGCCGCGCCGGCTCACCTTCGTGATGCGCATTCAGGCCGAGTAAACCCGCGGCACGTCCATCGGGCGCTACTGGTACTGGATGTACAGGGGCTTCGGGGTGAGCGCGAGCAGGTCACGCGGCGTCATCATCGTGCTCCCCGACCGCCGGTCGTTCTTGTAGAACAGCTTGAAGCCGGCAAACTGGACCGGCTCCGCGTACACGTATGCCGCGTACGAGTCGCGCTTCAGGCTCGGCGGTCCCCAGCCGTCCATGTGCATGACCACCTGCACCCGCGGATCGCGCTTGATCTTCGAGGCGTTGGTGACCATCGCCTTCGTGAAGCGGTGCACGATCAGGATCTTCGGCGGCAGCTTCTTCTCCGTCACCAGTTTCGCGAGATAGTCGATCACCCAGTTCACGTCGGCGGCGTCATAGCGGCCGATCTTCTTGCCGGGTTTGGTCCCATCCTGCATCGCGAACTCGGGATCCATACCGAAGTGCACATCGGGGCGCGACAACCACGGCTCGAGGCGCGGCAGCTCCTCCTGAATGGTGCTCAGCCCTACCTGCACGTCGAGGAAGAGCAGCGCATTCCGCTCCTTCGCCCAGCCGTACACCTTTTCCGTGAGCGCGTCGCCGTGCCGCATGCGGTACGTGCCGTCCTTGCCGGCATCGCCCTGTGCCACGGTCGTGATCAGATGCAGCGCCGGCTGCACCGGCGTGGATGGATCCGCCTTCGTCCACGCCGCCACTTCGCGATCGAGCATCGCCAGCATCTCGGGCTTCGGATACTCGCCCAGCACCCCCATGCGCTTCGAAAAGGGATTGCCGTAGAACGCAACGATGCGCTTGGCGGGGAGCACGCTGCCGGCGAGCGGCGCCGGTCCGGGCACCGGCCACACGGGCACGGGTTTGCCCGCGAGGGCGCGCGCCGCCGCCGAGGTGCCGGTGGCTGGATAGGCGTATTTGGGGCCGCTGTCGGTCGCGGTTGCCGTCGCAGACCGCTTGGCGGCCGTCTTGGCGGACGTCTTGGCAGCCGGCTTGGAGCGGACGCGCTGCGCCGATACCGGCGTGGCGAGACGCATTGCCGCGAGGCCGAACAAGATCGATGCCGCGGCGACGCGCGGCGAAAGACGGGAGGTCATGGCCAACAATCTAGACCTGACGGTCCCGCGTGACGGGAACCCGCGTCACCGCATGACCGGTTTAATTAGTGTTCGCTCGCGCCCGCGACGCACGCCAGTCCCCCCCCGACCCGCTGCCATGAACGCCACGACGACCGTTCCCGAGGATTTCGACGGCTTTCTCCTCGACTTTATCCCCGTGCACGACGGCATCTGGAGCCTGTCCGGCATCGATGACGACCGTCCGGTGGCTGCCTGGAGTCGTCCGCACGCGGAGCGCTATGATCAGCGCCTGACCGAGGCCACGGCGCGTGAAAAGGTGGCGGAGTGGGCCCTTGGCGACGTGACGGCGAAGAATCTCCCCGCCTGCATCGCCAAGGCGGAAGCCACGCTTGCCACCGCGCGCGCCGCACGCGCGATGTGGGCAGAGCGCCTGCGCGTCGTGAATTCGTTCCGGCCGGAGTAACAACTTACGACGCCGAACTTCGACTCAAGACTCCACACTCACGTGAGTCTCGGGTCTTGAGTCGAAGTTCGGAGTCGCGAGTGTTCCCGCGGTTCCTAGCGGATCCGCAACACGAACGGCATGCGCGCGTACACCCCGCGCGGGTCGTTGTAGCGCAGCAGCACGTCCAGCTCACGCGTGATGTCACGGGCGAGTGAGCTGGCCGGGCCGCGCCCCGACAGCAGGGCATTGGCCCCGGGGGGCGCCGCCGCGCCGATCGTCGCCGCCCGAATCGCCGCCGCCGCCGGCGCCGGCTTGCGTTCCAACAGGTCGGTGAGTTTCTCGGTGGCACTCTTCACGCGCGGGTATTCGCGCACGTCGTAGTCACCGGTGATCTTGGCCAGCGAGGCCGCACTCTTGAGCGCCGCATCGAGCCCGCCGATGGAATCCACGAGGCCGATACGCATGGCGTCTTCGCCCGACCACACGCGCCCCTCGGCGATCGCCCGGATCGAGTCCGGGGTGAGCTTGCGCGCCGCCGATACGCGCATGATGAACGCCTCGTACACCGCATCGGTGCCGCGCTGCAGCACCGCGAGCTCGGCGTCGCTACGCGGACGCGCGATTGAGAACAGATCGGCGTAGCGGCCGGTCTTCACCGTATCAAACGTGATGCCGTTGCGATTGGCGAGCTCTTTGATGTTCGGCACCAGCGAGAATACGCCGATCGATCCGGTGATCGTATTGGGCTCCGCAAACACGCGGGCCGCCGCCGTGCTGATCCAGTAGCCACCGCTCGCCGCCACCGTGCCCATCGACACCACGATCGGCTTCTGCTTGCCGATCAGCGACAGTTCACGCTGGATCTGCTCAGAGGCGATGGCACTGCCGCCCGGGCTGTTCACACGCAGCACGACCGCCTTCACCTTGCTGTCCGAACGCACGCGGCGCAGTTCGCGCGCGAGTGATGCGCCGCCGATCGTCCCATCGCCGCCTTCACCGTCCACGATGTCGCCCTCGGCGTACACGATCGCGATCGTCTGACTCGCGCTGAAGCTGCGGTCTTTGGCCACCGCAATGGGCGCATACTCGCTCAGCGTGATCTGCGGCAGCGTGGGACGATCCAGCAGCGTCGCCATTTCGGCGGCACGGATGCTGTCCTTGGTGCTCACCCTCGCGCCGTCGGCGGTGCGCGCTGCCGACGCCAGCTGCTGCAGGTCGCTGAGCACATCGTCGAAGTACGCCACGCGGTCCACGAGCTTGGCCGCCTTGGCGTCGGCAGGAAGAATGATCCCCTGCGCATCGATGATCGTCTGTAACGCGATCGTGTCGATCCCGCGGCTCTGCGCCACTCCGCGCTTGACTTCGCTCCAGAGATCGCCGAGGTACGCCCCGGTTTGCAGACGATTCTCGGGGCTCATGTCGCGCCGCGTGAACGGCTCGACGGCGGCCTTGAAGCGACCCACGCGGCTCACCTGCATGCCGATGCCGTACTTCTCGAACAGACCCGTAAAGAATATCTGCTCGGATGACAGCCCCGGCATGAGGAGCGAGCCGAACGGGTCGATCGTGACCACGCTGGCGGCCGAGGCCAGATAGTAGTCGCGTGTATCCGGATTCACGAGATAGGCGTGGATCGGCTTCCGGGACTGGCGGAAGCTGATCAGCGCGGCGCGCAGTTCGCGCAGGGCCGCGAAGCCCGACGCGTAGCCGTCGGCGGAGATGGTGCCGCGCAGCAGAATGCCGCTGATGCGATCGTCGTCGGCGGCCGCCTTGAGGGCGATCGTGGCGGCGCGCAGCGGGATCACGTCACCGCGACCGGCCGAGAGCGCGTCGTCGAGAAACGACCCCGGCTTCGTCTCTGCCGGCCGGTCGGAGAACGCACGGTCCAGGTCGATCACGAGCACCGAGCCGTTCGCGACCTTCGTCGGCTCGTTGGAGCCGGCTGAGGCGGCGAGGCCGACGACGAGCAGAATGCCGCCCACCACGCAGATCGCGATCGTGAGCAGGTTGGCGGCGATGGCGGTCAGAAACTGCTTCATCATTGTCCGGACGCGAGAGGAATCGGCACGCGGGGGCTGTAGCTCCTACGCCACCAGCGTCGAAAAAGCTCCCGAAGGGTATACGCGAAGACGCGCGCCGCCAAAACATGACGGTGGCGTCGCAATTGGGGCTTGCCGCCGTTCCGGTTCGGCCACACCTTCCAGCCGAGTAGGTCACCCCCGCTGTTTTCCCGCCCGGAGGACGCCCGTCCATGCCCGCCTACAAGGCCCCCCTCGACGATATCCGCTTTCTGCTGCACGACGTCCACGATGTCGCGCAATTGGCCGCGCTCCCCGGGTTCGAGGAGGCTACCCCCGATCTCATCGACGCCGTCCTCGTGGAAGGCGCCAAGATGTGCGAGGAGGTGCTCTTTCCGATCAACCAGAGCGGCGATACGGAAGGGGTGAAGTACGAGCACGGCGAGGTGCGCACTCCACGCGGCTTCAAGGAGGCGTACGCGCAGTACGCGGCCGGCGGCTGGACCGGTGTGTCGGCCGATGCCGCATACGGCGGACAGGGGCTCCCCGAGTCGGTGCGTTTCGTGATGGAGGAGATGCTCTGCTCCTCGAACCTGTCGTTCAGCATGTACCCGGGGCTCTCGCACGGCGCCGTGAGTGCGCTCCTCAGTCACGGGTCGGACGAGCTCAAGGCTCGGTTCCTCCCCAAGCTGATCGACGGCACGTGGGGCGGCACGATGTGTCTCACCGAGGCGCATGCGGGGACTGACCTCGGCATGATCAACACGAAGGCCACTCCGGCCGCCGATGGGGCCTACACAATTACCGGCACGAAGATCTTCATCTCGGCCGGCGATCATGACCTCACCGAAAACATTGTGCATCTCGTGCTCGCCAAGTTGCCCGATGCGCCGGGCGGCACGAAAGGCATCTCGCTGTTTCTGGTGCCGAAGTTTCTGCCCAACGATCACGGCGCGCCGGGCGCGCGCAACGGCGTCACGGTGGGCTCCATCGAGCACAAGATGGGGATCAAGGCGTCGGCCACCTGCGTGCTCAACTTCGAGGACGCCACGGGCTGGATGGTTGGTGAGCCGCACAAGGGCATGCGCGCGATGTTCGTCATGATGAACGGCGCGCGCTTAGCGGTGGGACTGCAGGGGTTGGGGCTGGCGGAAGTCGCGTATCAGAACGCGCTCTCGTACGCGAAGGACCGCCTGCAGGGACGGTCGCTCACGGGCCCCAAGAACCCCTCGGGGCCGGCCGATTCCATTCTCGTGCACCCCGATGTGCGGAAGGGCTTGTTGCGCATCAAGGCGTTCAACGAAGGCATGCGTTCGCTGGCCTACTGGGTCGGCATCCGTATCGACCTCGAGCATCGTCATGCCGACCCCGCGGTGCGTGAAGCGGCCGAGGATCTCGTGGCGCTCATGACGCCCGTGCTCAAGGCGTTTCTCACCGACAAGGGGTTCGACAACACGAACATCGCGTTGCAGACGCTCGGTGGGCACGGCTACATCAAGGAGTATGGCATCGAGCAGTACGTGCGCGACGCCCGCATCGCGCAGATCTACGAAGGCACGAACGCCGTGCAGGCGCTCGACCTGGTTGGTCGCAAGCTGCCCATGGAGGGCGGCCGCCTGGTGCGTCGTTTCTTCGAACTGGTAAAGGGCGACGTGGACGTGGCGGCGCAGGTGGAGGGGCTCGAGGACTTTGCGAAGGCGCTGGGCGGCTCGCTGTACCAGCTGCAGAAGGCCACGATGCTCCTGGCGGAAAAAGGCTTTGCCAACCCGGACGAAGTGGGGGCCGCAGCCACCGAGTATCTGCACCTGATGGGCTACGTCGCGGTGGGGTGGCAGTGGCTCCGCATGGCGACCGTGGCGCAGCAGCAGCTGGCGGCGGGGAAGGGCGATGCGCGATTCCTACAGGCCAAGCTGAAAACGGCGCGTTTCTACTTCGGCCGTCTATTGCCCGAAGCGGCCACGCTGCTGGCCGCGATTCAGGCCGGCTCGGCGCCGATCATGGCTTTCGCCGACGAAGAGTTCTAGGGTATAACAGGAATGCCCGCGGTGTGACGGCTGCGCAGCGGGTACTCAACTCGCGGGAGGGGGGTGCCGATAGAAGGAGGGAACCCCTCATCCCCGTCATGTTCTTCAAGAAGCTCGTGTCTGAGCCTCGCCCCTCGATCGAACGAAGCAGTTCGAACGGTGCGACCGGCTCCCCCGTGTTGAACGCAATGGTCGGTGGCGCCGGGAAGGCCGCGGCACTGGCCGTCGCGCCGTCTGCGCACAGCGGCGACGCTGGACTCGGGTTGGTGCTGGATGCGCTGGGCGGTGTGCTCACCGCGCTCGCGCGCTACCCGATCGATCTCCCCGATCGCCCGGGCGACACGAGCGCCGAGGAACTCGGACGTTGGCAGCGCCACGCCACCCTCGGCTATCCCGTCGATGAGCGCCCCGCTGCCGCATCGCTGGGGGTCGCCGATCGCGACTGGCACGGGGTCGTCCGTGCGGTCACCGAGCAGCGACGCGACGAGCATCGGTACGTGGAGTCGTCCATTGCCGAACTGCGTGAGGCGCTGTGGGCCTGTATCGACACGGTGCACAACGCAGTGCGGATCGATCAAGCGGCCGACGTGTCGACCGAAACACAGATGGAGCGGGCGAAGAGTGCGCTCACGCGCATGCAGACCGGCTCAATCAAGCAGGATGTGCTGGGGGCGGTGCTGGCGATCGAGGGCGCGCTGCAGGCGCGTCGGGATCAGCAGCAGGAGCAATACGTGTCGCTGGCCAGCAAACTCGACCGCATGGGCAAGCAACTCGAGGAAGCGCGGAAGGAGAGCACCACCGATCCGCTCACCGGTATCGGCAACCGCAAGCTGTTCGACATCATGGGGCCGCGCGCCGTCCAGATGTTCGCGCTGGGTCGTCAGCCGGTGGTGATGCTGATGATCGACCTCGACAAGCTGAAGCTCGTGAACGACATCTACGGCCATCAGGCGGGCGACCAGGCCATCGCTAATCTCGGCGGTGCGCTCACGAAGGTCTTCCTACGTCAGAACGACGTGCTCTGTCGCTACGGCGGCGACGAGTTCGCGGTCATTCTGCCCAACACCGACTGCCGGATGGCACAGACGTTGGCCCGTCGGCTGCAGGAACAGGTGGCGTCGATGCCCGCCCCACATCCGGCCATGGAATTCTCGATCGGCGCCTCGGTGGGGGTGGCCCAGCTGGACGTGCACGAGACCGTGCAGGAATGGATCGCGCGTGCCGACAAGGCCCTGTACCGGGCCAAGCAGAACGGTCGGGACCGGGTCTGCTTGGCCGAAGGCCCGCTGCGCCGCTCAGCCTGATCGGGCGGCACGGGAAGGGGGAATGCCCCCCCTCGGCGCCAGTAACTCTTCACGCCGTTATCTCTTCGCGCCATTAACTCTTCACGCCGTTATCTCTTCGCGCCATTAACTCTTCGCGCCGTTAACTCTTCACGCCGTTATCTCTTCACGCCGTTAACTCTTCACGCCGTTGGCCGTTCCCCCCGACGACGCGGCGCGCAACGCGTTCAAAATCACCGCCACGTCGATCGCTTCCTGAATCAGCGCCCCCGCGATCGGCGTCAGCATCCCGGCCGCCGCGAAGCCCATCCCCACCAGACTCAGCCCCAGTCCCACAAAGATCGACTGCTTCGCGATCATCAAGGACCGCCGTCCGATCCGCACCGCCTCGGGCACGCGACGCGGATCGTCGATCAACAACACCACGTCGGCCGCTTCCGCCACCACGCCGCCGCCATGCCCCGCCAGCGCGATGCCCACCGTCGCCGTCGTCAACGACGGCGCGTCGTTGGTGCCGTCTCCCACCATCACCACCCGACGTCCGCGCGCCTCCAGCGCCGCTACGCGCCCGACCTTCGCCTCGGCCGTCAGGTCGCCCTCGTACTGCGTGATCCCGACCGCCTTCGCGATCTTCGCCACGTTCTCCGATGTGTCCCCGGAAAACAGATACGCGTCGCGGATCCCCAGCGCGGCCAGCTCGGCAAACATCGGCGCCAGTTCCTCACGCAGCTCATCGGCAAACTCAATGC
>CANHNQ010000045.1 GCA_947462095.1 Gemmatimonadota bacterium | reverse complement strand
GGAGACCAGGGTGGTATCAACCCGGTCCAGATCGGCCTCGGCATGCAGATCGGCTCGATCGACCAGATTTTCAATCAGGGCAATCTCGAATCGACCGGCTTGAACACGGACGTCGCGATTCAGGGCGACTCGTTCTTCGTCGTGCGCAAGGGGAACCAGAGCTTCTATACGCGCGCCGGCAACTTCCAGGTGGACGCGAACGGTCAGATGGTGTCGCCGGCCAACGGCTTCATCGTGCAGGGCCGCATGTATGAGAACGGCGTGTTGCAGGACGGCATTCAGGACATCCGCCTGCCCTTCGGACAGAAGGTGTCGGCCAAGCCGACCACCGAAGCCGTGCTCGCCGGTAACCTGAACGCGTCGGCCCCGGTGTTCCAGGGTGACTTTCAGGATCCACTCGTGCGCGCGCTGCCGATCAACGAGAAGTCGTGGACGGAATCGCAGATCGCCGTGTTCGACTCGCAGGGGACGAAGCGCGACATCAAGATCCAGATGTGGAAGACCGGCCCGAACTCGTGGGATTGGCAGATCGACCCGATCGCGTCGGGGGTGATGGAAAACTTTCAGACGGACGCGAGCTCCCCGCCGTCGGACATCTCGCTGCCCACGCCTCCCGCGGGCTACGAGATTCTGCCGGCCAACGTGAAGGTGTACAGCGCGTCGGGCACCGAGTTCTCGTCGCCAGCCGATTACAGCGTGTCCAGCGGTCCGCCGCCGGCCGTGCAGTTCACGGCCAGCATGCCGTCGAGCTCCGAAATCAAGATTTCGTACTTCATGAGCCCGACGGCGGCGACGGCGAGCGAGAACAGTGGTACGTTCACGTTCGACAGCGCCGGCATCATGAACACCAACATTTCAGCCGCCATCAACTTCGGCGTCCCGGGCGCCAACCCGGTGCAGCTGAACCTCAAGCTCAACGGCGGCGTGAGCGGCCTGACGCAGTTCGCGTCCACAGCCTCCACAGCGGTGCTCCGCGATCAGAACGGCTACACGGCCGGCACGCTGCAGAACTTCAGCATCGACCGCTTCGGCTTGATCACCGGCTTCTTCACGAATGGCACCACGTCGTCGCTGGCGCGCATCGTGCTCGCCGACTTCAACAACCCGAGCGGCATGCTTCGCATCGGCGACAACATGTACCAGGAGTCGGCGAACTCCGGCGGCGCCGTCCTCGGCTTCGCCCTCGAAGGCTCGCAGTCGCAGCTCACCAGCGGCGCGCTCGAAATGTCCAACGTCGATCTGGCGCAGGAGTTCACGAACATGATCGTGGCCCAGCGCGGTTTCCAGGCCAACGGCAAGGTGGTCTCCACGTCCGACGAAATGCTGCAGGAGTTGATGCAGATCAAGCGCTAACCGGGTCGACCGGGGCGCCCCGACTCGGGGCGCCGGAAGGCGGAGGATGGGGGCACGCACGGGCCCTCATCCTCCGCCTTTGGCGTTTGTGTCCCGGCAGAAAGTGCCGAAATGAGCAAAAAGGACCGGATACGGCGGGTGACGCAGGGCGTCATGTTTGTCCGATCCAGCCCGATACAAACTCCATAAACAGTTATACTGCAATTACTTAGAGATTTTTGGCCGAGTCAGGCGCGGAGTGGCCCCAGACGTGCTTGTAGACGAGGTGAAGCATTCCCTCTGTCCGACTCGATCAACCGATCCATGGCGAACGAAACCCCGCAGGCTCCAGACGGCGCACCGGCGCCCTCCAAAGTGAAGCTCCCGATCCTGATCGGTATGGTGGCCGTCGGTCTGGCCGTGGGCGGCGGCACCGGAGCGGCCGTGCTCGGACCGATGGTGGCCAAGAAGATGGGCAAAGTCGTGCCGATCGTCGCGGTGGCGGACAGTGCGCATGGCGGTGACTCGGCGGCGGCCGGCGGTGATCACGCCGCGGCGGCGGAGGACGGCAAAGAAGGTGGCGCCACGGAAGCGGCCATCCACGTGCTCGACAACATGGTGCTCAACCCGGCCGGCAGTGGTGGCTCGCGCTATCTCCTGCTCACCGTCGCCATCGAAGTGGGCTCGCCCGCGGCGGTCGAAAGCTTCAAGGCGCGCGATGCCGAGTTGCGCGACCTCGTGCTGACCGCGCTGGGCACGAAGCCCGTCGAGCAGCTCACCGATATGGCCGCGCGCGAACAGTTCAAAGTCGAGATCACGCAGGCGGTGGACGAGCGCTTCGGAAAGAAGTCCGTGAAGCGCATCTACTTCCCGCAGTTCGTCGTTCAGTAAGTCACGCCGCACCGACCACCCGATGAGCTCCGAAACTCTCAGCCAGCACGACATCGATCGCCTCCTTGGTGGCGACTCGCGTCAGTCGCCCGCCGCGGCGGCCGCGATGGATGTGCAGGTGTACGACTTCCGCCGTCCGCACCGCGTCTCCAAAGAACGGTTGCGCACGCTCGAAGCGATGTACGAGCGCCTCGTGAAGGGGCTGGAAGCGTGGCTCATCTCGCGCGTGCGCGGACAGATCGAAGTCCGTCTGCAAAGCGTCGAGCAGTTCTCGTTCGGCGAGTTCACGCTCTCGCTGCCGATGCCCTGCTCGTCGTTCATCTTCGACATCGTGGGCACGGGACAGAAGGGCGTTATCGACGTCGGCCCCGAGTTCAGCACCTACATCATCGACCGGCTCTTCGGTGGCGAGGGAACGGGCAGCGCACTCACGCGCGCGCTCACGCCCATCGAGCGGATGGCGGTTCGGTCGGTCGCCGACCGGGTCAGCGGGCTGCTGCAGGAAATCTGGCAGGATCACGTGCCGATGGATCTCAGCATCACGGGCTTTGAGTCCTCCCCCGAGATTCTGCAGGTCGTCAACCGCGAAGATCCCGTGCTCGTGGCGAACGTCGAGTTCACCACCGGGAACGTGAGCAGCCTGCTGCTCATCTGCCTGCCCTTCTCGGTGCTCGACAAGTTCTTCACGTCGAGCGGACAGCAGCGCAATGCGCTGCTCACCACCAGCGACCAGGAGCGCGAGTCCACGCGGCTGCGCAGTGAGTCGGCACTTCGCGCGACGAAGGTTCCGCTCACGGCGCGCCTCCCCGACTTCCGGCTCTCCATGCGGGACATCGCCGGAATTGCTGAAGGCACGATCATCCCCACCGGCATTTCGACCGAAGCGCGCGTGATCGTGCGCGCCGGCACGCAGGAACGCTTCATCGGCCATCCCGGCCGTGTTAGCGGACATCTCGCGGTGCGCATCCTCGATGCCGTACCCAGCACCACGACCCCCGACTCACGGACGACTCCCGCATGAATCCCGCCGAAATCGACGCGCTCGTCGCCAGCGCACAAGCCGCCAAGGCGGCCGGCCAACCCATCTCGTCACTGATGGACGAATCGGCTGCACCTGCTCCATCTCTGGTGCGCGCTCCGCAGCTCACCGAATTCGAACAGACGATGATGAGCGCCACGGAAGTGCCGATCGGCATGCTCCTGGATCTCACCCTCCCGGTGTCGATCGAACTGGGGCGCACCTCGATGACCGTGCAGGAAATTCTGCGCCTCGGTCGCGGCTCGGTGATCCAGCTGGACCGCCTCGCCGGCGAACCGATCGACATCTATGTCGGTGACCGTCGCTTCGCCGAAGGAGAAGTGGTGGTGCTCGGCGAACACTTCGGCGTACGCATTACGCGCGTGCTGGCCAATCCGGCCGCGTCCAGCGCAGCGAACGCGGCCTGAGACCTGACATGCTGACCGCTGCCCTGGGTGTCATCGCCGCTCTCGCCTTCGTCCTCGGACTGGGCGCCGTCTGCCTGTGGGCGCTCAAGCGCTTCGGTGCCGGTGCTCTCGCGTCAAAGACGCGCGTGCCGCTGGAAGTCGTGCAGCGCATTCCGCTGGGCCCGAAAACCGGGCTCGCCGTGGTGCGCGTGGGAGAACGCGTGATGGCGCTCTCGGTCGGCGACGGTGGGGTGCGTCAGCTGTTCGAACTCGATGAAGTCGACCGCCAGCGTGTGATCGCCACGAGCACGTTACCGGTGCCGATGGTCTCCAGCGCCGCGGCGTCCGCAGCGTTTAGCATGCCAACCGCACTCCCGGGCAAGTTCGGCGCGATGTTCCGCCGCTCGCTGAACGCCACCACGGTGCAGGCCGCGATGCAGCAGGCGGATCTCGACCGCGCCGCCGCACCCGTCGCGCCGATGGCCGCGATGACGCCGCGTGCCGCCGTGCGGCCGTTCTCCCCGACCGAGCGCACGGAAGTCCCTTCGTTTCTCACGGCCCCGGTCACAACGCGCCGAGGCGACATCAACACGTATGCGCCGCGCTTGGCGACCTTCGCGGCCGCCATGTTCCTGCTGGGCACCACGTCGCTGCACGCACAGGCCGCCTCGCAAAGCGCCTCGCAAAGCGCCTCGCAAAGCGCCTCGCCGCGCCCGGCGACACCGGCCGCCGCGGCCGCCACGCCCATTCCGCTCACGGCGCCAACGGTGCCGGGCGCACCGACGGCGGCCGCCATGCTCCCCGCGCCCACGGCACCGGGTGCGCCCGACATCGTGCTGCCGGCGTCGCTGCAACGCGTCACCCAGGATCTCGTCCAGAAGGCTGCCGCGGCCGAAGCCGCCACCACGCCCGGCGCCGAAGCGGCCAAGGGGAAGCGCCGCAATTCGCGACTGGGGAACGCCCCCAGCGTGGACAACGGCGCCGCACGCACCGCGCAGGCCAGCGCGGCGACACCGGCACCGGTCGGCACCGACGACGCGATCATGCGCATGATGCCGCAAATGGACGTGAAGCTCGGCGGCGACGGGGAAAACGGTGGTCTGCGCCTGAACGGCACCGTGGGCATCGTGGTCATGATGGGGCTGCTCACCCTGCTCCCCACGCTGCTGCTCATGATGACGGGCTTCACCCGCATCCTGATCGTCCTGCATTTCCTGAAGCAGGCCATGGGCACGCAGAGCGCGCCGCCGGCGCACCTGCTGGCCGGGATGGCGCTGCTGCTGACGGGGTTCGTCATGACCCCCACCCTCACGCAAGTGAACCGGGACGCCGTCACCCCCTGGCTCGATGGCACCATCTCGCAGGTCGAGATGATGAAGACCGGCGTGAAGCCGATGCGCGCGTTCATGCTGCGGCAGACGCGCGAGTCCGACCTGAAAACGTTCGTCGAGATGAGCCGCATGCCGCGCCCCAACACCGTGGACGACGTGCCGCTGCATGTGCTGATGTCGGCATTCGTGGCCAGCGAACTGCGCACCGCCTTTCAGATCGGCTTCGCGATCTATCTGCCCTTCATCATCATCGACGCCGTGGTCGCCTCGGTGCTCATGAGCATGGGCATGATGATGCTGCCACCGGCCATGATCTCCCTCCCGTTCAAGCTGCTGCTGTTCGTGCTGGTCGACGGGTGGACGCTCACGATTACCAGTCTGGTGCAGAGCTTCAAGTAAGGCACTGTCGGGGCCATTCCGCTGTCGTGTAAGGCAGACCCCTACACCCCGGCGCATGTAACGAAGAATTCATCACGCAGATCGGACCGTCCGTCCGAAAGACCTCAAGTCTGCCGTGGCGCGTTCCGAGATTCGAAGATGATCAGCATGGCCGCGGGAGCGGGCCACGAACATCGGGGCGACGACGCCTCCTTAATCGGGAAGCGACACAAGCCGGAGCGGGTGCAGTATGTCGGACACTGGTGATGGCAACGAGATCATCAACGAGTTCCTCGTCGAAAGCTACGAAGGACTCGATCAGCTGGACCTCGATCTCGTCGAGCTCGAGCAATGCGGAGGCAACGCCGAGCTGATCGGCCGTGTCTTCCGATGTGTCCACACCATCAAAGGCACCTGCGGATTTCTTGGCTTCGGGCGGCTCGAGAGCGTGGCCCACGTCGGCGAGAATCTGCTCTCGAAGGTCCGGGATGGGTCCATCGCCATCTCGCCCGAGCTCACGTCGGCGCTGCTGCGCCTCAATGACGCGCTCCGCAGCATGCTCTCGCACATCGAAGCACACGGCATCGAGGGCGAGTTCGATCATGCCGACCTGATCGCCACCCTCGTGCGTCTGACCGACGCGAAGGCCGACGCGAAGGCCGAGGCGATTGCCGTCGCCCTCGAACGGCCCGCCGGGCATTCCCTACTGGGTGAGATCATGATGGACCAAGGCTCCGTGATCGCCGCCGACATTGCCGCCGCCATGCACGAACAGCAGCAGATCAGCCAGCAGCGCGTCGGCGAGATTCTCGTGGCGCGCGGCGCCGCGACGACCGCCGCCGTGAAGGACGCACTCGAGACCCAGCAGGATGTGCGCGCCGGCCACGTGAGCGATGGCAGCATCCGCGTGGACGTCGCGCTCCTCGACCGCCTGATGAACCTCGTCGGCGAGCTGGTGCTGGCCCGCAACCAGATCCTCCAGTGCACCGCCTCCAACGGGGACAGCACCCTCAACAGCACCACGCAGCGGCTCAACCTCATCACCTCCGAGTTGCAGGAAGGCGTGATGAAGACCCGCATGCAGCCGATCGGCAATATCTGGAGCAAGTTCCCGCGCGTGGTGCGCGACCTCGCGGTCACCTGCGGCAAGCAGGTGACGATTCAGATGGAAGGCGCCGAAACGGAACTCGACAAAACCATCATCGAGGCGATCAAGGATCCCCTCACGCACGTGGTGCGCAACTCCATCGACCACGGCATCGAATCGCCGCGCGAGCGCGTGCTCAGCGACAAGCCCCCCGAAGGACGCCTCCTGCTGCGCGCCTTCCACGAGGGGGGGCAGGTCAACATCGAGATCACCGACGACGGCAAGGGCATCGATCCGGCCCGCCTGCGGGCCAATGCCGTCGAGAAGGGGCTGCTTACGGCGGAAGCTGCCGCCAAGCTCTCAGACCGGGAAGCGATGCACCTCATCTTCGCCCCCGGATTCTCGACGGCCGCCAAGGTCACCAACGTCTCCGGCCGCGGCGTCGGCATGGACGTCGTCAAGACGAACATCGAAAAGATCGGCGGCACCGTCGACGTGATCAGCACGGTGGGCGTCGGCACCACGCTGCGCATCAAGATTCCGCTCACCCTCGCGATCATCCCGGGACTCATCATCACGTCGGGTGCCGAACGGTTCGCGATCCCGCAGGTCAGCCTGCTCGAGCTTGTACGCATGGAGCACGAAGACGCGAAGACGCGCATCGAGATGATCTACGATTCACCGGTCTATCGCTTGCGCGGCAAGTTGCTCCCGCTCGTGCATCTCAACCGGACGCTGGGTTTGGCCCGCACCCCGTGGCCGAACGAGCCCGGCGCCGCCGACGAAGCGCTCAGCATCGTCGTGCTGCAAACGGATGGCGTCCCCTTCGGCCTCGTCGTCGATCACATCAACGACACCGAAGAAATCGTCGTCAAGCCGCTCGGCAAGCAGCTCAAGGGCATCTCCAGCTTTGCCGGCGCCACCATCATGGGTGACGGACGCGTGGCGCTGATTCTCGACGTGCACGGTCTCGCCCAGCGGGCCGGCGTGCTCGCGACCGATCGCGATCGCAGCGCCGCCGACCAGCGCACCGAACAGCGCGCCGCCGGCGAGCCGACGCAGACCCTGCTCGTGTTCTCCAGCGGCGGCGACCACCGCATGGCGCTCCCGCTCTCCGAGATCGCGCGACTGGAAGAGTTCGAGCCCACCGTGATCGAACGCACCGGCCGGTACGACGTGGTCCAGTATCGCGACCAGATCATGCCGATCGTCCGCCTCAGCACTGTTCTCGACGGCGTGAGCTCCAGTGCCGGCGCCGATGACATGCTGCAAGTAATCGTCGTGTCGCACAACGAGCAGTACGTCGGCCTCGTGGTCGATCAGATCGTGGACATCGTCGACACCACGGTGTCCATCCAGCAGCGGCGACGCCCGGGCGCGGTGCTCGGCTCGGCCGTGATCCAGAACAAGGTCACCGACATTCTCGATATCCGACGCCTGGTGCAGGACGTGGATGAAGAGTTCCTCGCCACCGCACCGACGGGAGGCTTCGCGCTCCATGGCTGATGCAACGCAGTACTGCACGTTCTGGGTCGACACCATGTACCTCGGCATCGATGTCCACAGCGTCCAGGAAGTGATGCGGACCCTCGAGATGACGCCGGTGCCGCTGGCATCGACCTCCGTGGTCGGGCTGATCAACCTGCGCGGACAGATCGTCACCGCGATCGACCTCCGCCGGCGACTCGGCCTGCCGCCGCGCCCCGCGGGTCAGGAACCGATGAACGTCGTCATGCGCACGGACGACGGTGCCGTGAGCCTGGTCGTCGACGAGATCGGCGATGTCATCGAGGTCAGTAACGCCACCTTCGAGCGCGTCCCCGACACGATGCAAGGCGAACACCGCGCGCTCATCCGCGGTGTGTACAAGCTGGAGAAACAGCTCCTGCTGATTCTGGACGGCGCCAAGACGGCGCTCCCCGAGCTCGCCTACGCCGCCAACTGATTTTCTCCGTCTCACCCCATCGTACAGGAAAGCACCCATGACGTCGGTCACCACCACCAAGCGCCCTTCGCGCGCCCGCACCAGCAGCAACGGCGCGTCTCCGTTGGCCGCATCAGCGCCCGCGGGCGCGGACAACGCCCAGGCCGTGATCGACGCCATCGCACGCGCGCAGGCCATGATCGAGTTCGATCTCGACGGCACGATCCTCACCGCCAACGATCTCTTCTGCGCAACCATGGGCTATCGGAGCGAGGAGGTCGTTGGGCAGCATCACCGCATCTTCGTGGAGCCGGCCTACGCAGCCAGCGCAGACTACGGCCGGTTCTGGAGCGATCTGCGCAGCGGAAAGGCCTTCGTGGCGGAAGTTGCGCGCCGCCGGCGTGATGGCAGTGAGATCTCTCTGCAAGGCAGCTACGTCCCCGTGCTCGACCAGCAGGGTCACGTCGTGAAGGTCGTGAAAATTGCCACCGACATCACCGCCGCCAAGGTGCGCGAGGCCGATGTCGCCGGACGCCTCGACGCCATCAACCGCGTGCAGGCCGTTATCGAATTCACCGTCGACGGCACCATCGTCCATGCCAACGACAACTTCCTGGCCACACTCGGCTACCGTCAGGACGAAATCGTCGGAAAGCACCATCGGATATTCGTCGAGCCGGCCTACGCGGCCAGCAGCGAGTACGCGCAGTTCTGGGCCAAGCTGGGTGCCGGTGAATTCCAGAAGGCGGAGTACAAGCGCATCGGCAAGGGCGGGAAACAGGTCTGGATCGAGGCCTCGTACAACCCGATCCTGGACGCGAAGGGTCGCGTGACGAAGGTCGTCAAGTTTGCGATCGACGTGACCACGCAGAAACTCAAGGCGGCCGAGGCGGACGGGCAGCTGGTCGCCATCAGCCGGGCACAGGCGGTCATCGAGTTCAACCTCGACGGCACCATCATCACCGCGAACGACAACTTCCTCAACGCGCTCGGCTACCGGCTCGAGGAGATCCGCGGGCAGCATCACCGCATGTTCGTGGATCCGGCCGTGGCGTCGTCGAGCGAGTATACCACGTTCTGGGCCGACCTCAACGCGGGCAAGTTCCAGCAGGCCGAGTACAAGCGCTTCGGGAAGGGCGGACGCGTGGTGTGGATCAACGCCAGCTACAACCCGATCTTCGACCTGAATGGCAAGCCCTTCAAGGTCGTGAAGTTCGCCACCGACGTGAACGAACAGAAGCAGCTGCTGGCCATGGTGAGCAACAGTGCGAGCTCGCTGGCCAGCGCGGCCGAAGAGCTCACGGCGTCGAGCCACACCATGAGCGCCACGGCGGAAGAAACCAGCGCGCAGGCCAACGTGGTGTCGGCAGCGTCCGAGCAGGTGAGCCGCAATGTCGCCACGGTCGCCACCGGCACCGAAGAGATGAGCGCCAGCATCCGCGAGATTGCGTCGAATGCCGCCGAGGCCTCGAAGGTGGCCGGGCATGCGGTGAAAGTGGCGGAGACCACCAACGTCACGGTGGCCAAGCTCGGCATCTCGAGCGCCGAGATCGGCAAGGTCATCAAAGTGATCACGTCGATCGCGCAGCAGACCAATCTACTGGCCTTGAACGCCACCATCGAAGCGGCGCGTGCCGGCGAGGCGGGCAAGGGCTTCGCCGTCGTTGCCAACGAAGTGAAGGAGCTGGCGAAAGAAACGGCGAAGGCCACCGAGGACATCAGCCAGAAGATCGAAGCGATCCAGGCCGACACCGTCGGCGCCGTGTCGGCGATCCGCGAGATCTCGCAGATCATCGACAAGATCGCCGAGATCCAGACCACGATCGCCAGCGCCGTGGAGGAGCAGACGGCGACCACGAACGAGATGGGTCGCAACGTCACGGAAGCCGCCAAGGGATCGTCGGAGATCGCGCAGAACATCACCGGTGTCGCTCAGGCCGCCATCGCCACCTCGCAGGGCGCTGCTGATTCGCTCCATGCTTCGTCCGAGCTGGCCCGCATGGCCGCCGAGCTGCAGAGCGTTGTCAACCGGTTCGCGTTCTGATGCGAGCCCTCATCGTGGATGACTCGCGGGCGATGCGCGCCGTGATCGGCAAGATGGTGAGCGAGATGGGCATTGCCACCACCTTTGCCGCCAACGGGCGTGATGCGCTCGATCAGTTGAACGCGCACGGCAAGCCCGATGTCGCGCTGGTCGACTGGAACATGCCGGAGATGAACGGCTTCGAGTTTCTCGTGGCCGTGCGCGCGGATCCGCGGTACGCCGATCTCCCGTTGCTGATGGTCACGACGGAGACGGAGATGAGCCAGGTGATCAAAGCGCTGGACCACGGCGCCAACGAATACGTGATGAAGCCGTTTACCGCGGAGATCCTGCGCGACAAGCTGGATATGCTCGGACTCGTTCCGGCGCTCTGAGCATGCGTCGCATTCGCGTTCTCGTGGTGGACGACGCCGTGGTCGTACGTCGGCTCGTGACCGATGTCCTCTCGGGCGATCCTGACATCGAAGTGGTCGGAATTGCCGCCAACGGCCGGATCGCACTGCAGAAGATCGCGCAGCTCGCGCCGGATCTGGTGACGCTCGACATCGAGATGCCGGAGATGGACGGCCTCACCACCATCACCGAGATCCGGAAAACGTGGACGCGTCTGCCGGTGATCATGTTCAGCACGCTCACCGAGCGTGGCGCACAGGCCACGATGGAGGCGCTCGCCCGCGGTGCCAGCGACTATGTCACGAAGCCGGCGAACGTGGGCAGTGTCACCATGGCCCAGCAGCGCGTCCGAGAGGAGCTGATCCCCAGGATCAAGTCGCTGTGCGCCAGCGTGCTGCCAGCCGCCGCACCGGTGCCCCCACGCGCCCCCGCGACGTCGTTGCCGGGCGTCCCGCATGTCCGCCCCGCCGGTGCGGCCGCGCCGGGCCTCAGCACCAGCGCGTCATCGGGCGGGCCGATCAGCATTGTGGCGATCGGTTCGTCAACCGGCGGGCCGAATGCCTTGCTGGAGTTGATCCCGAAGCTGCCGGCAAACTTTCCGGTGCCCATCGTGATCACGCAGCATATGCCGCCGATGTTCACGAAGTTCCTGGCGGATCGCCTCACGGCGATGTCCCAGATGCCGGTGCACGAGGCGGCCGACGGGTCGGTGATGACACCCGGTACCATTTGGGTCGCGCCGGGGGACTTCCATCTGGTCCTGAAGACCGTGGGGCGTCAGATCGTCGCGTCCATCACGAAAGATCCGCCGGAGAATTCGTGCCGACCCGCAGTCGATGTGATGATGCGGTCGGTGGTGGCGTGTTATGGCCCGCGCGTCTTGTCGGTGATCCTGACGGGGATGGGGCAGGACGGTCTTCGAGGGAGTGAAGCCGTGCACGATGCTGGTGGCACGGTGATCGCACAGGACGAAGCGACGTCGGTGGTGTGGGGCATGCCCGGGTTCGTGGCGCGGTCCGGTATCGCCAGTGCGGTGTTGCCGCTGCCACTGATCGCGCAGGCGATCATCGATCGCGTCACCCGTCCCGTGTCCACCTCACGCGCGGCACCGTTACCGGTGCCTCCTCCGGCGACGCGCCTCGCGTCCTCTCCTGCAACGTCGCCGGGTGTCTCATGGCAATGACGGCCAACACGTTCGATTACATCCGCCAGACCGTTCTGGCGCGATCTGCCATCGTGCTCGAACCGGGGAAGGAGTACCTCGTGGAATCGCGGCTCGCGCCGCTGGCCAAGGTGCATGGCTTCGCCACGCTCGATGACTTCGCCGACGCCATGCGCAAAGCGCCGTTCGGCACGATGCATCGCCAGATGGTCGAGTCCATGACGACCAACGAAACGAGCTTCTTCCGCGACATGCATCCGTTCGACGCGCTGCGTAAATCGATTCTCCCCGAAATCATCGCCCGCAAGGCGGCCACGAAGCAGCTCAACATCTGGTGCGCCGCGGCCTCCAGCGGGCAGGAGCCGTACTCGGTGGCGATGCTGTTGCGTGAGCACTTCCCCGAGCTCGCGAGCTGGAAGCTGAGCTTCATCGCCACGGACCTGTCCAACGCGGTGCTCGCCAAGGCGCGCAGCGGCCGCTACGGACAGCTCGAGGTGAACCGTGGCCTCCCGGCGCCGCTCATGGTGAAGTACTTCACCAAGGACGGCACGGAGTGGATCATCCGCGACGATATCCGCAGCATGATCGACTTCCGTGAGCTCAACCTGATCGAGAAGTGGCCGCAGATGCCGGTCGCCGACATCGTGATGATCCGCAACGTGCTGATCTACTTCGACGTCGCGACCAAGAAGCAGATCCTCAAGAACATCCGTTCGGTGATGTCTCCCCAGGGCTACCTCATGCTGGGTGGCGCCGAGACCACGATGGGCCTCGACGATCAATTCGAGCGCGTGCAGGTGGAGAAGGGCGTCGCGTACCGTCAGGTCGGCGCCGCAGGCGCCGGGAGAGTGCATGCCGCAGCTTGAGGAGGCGATTCAGGGGATCGTCAGCACCGTCTGGGAGAGCGTCCTGGGGATGCACATTGCGCCGGAAGACCCCATCTCGGCCTTCAGCCCGCACAGCGGCGACGCCGTGGCCGACCAGGCCCACACGTACGCCGGCGTCGTGCAGATCAGCGGCGCGTGGGACGGGGCCGTGACGGTCCAGTGCTCCGCCCGCGCCGCCCGGCACGCGGCCCGCACCATGTTCGGCCTGACCGACGACAACGTGTCGATCTCGGATCTCCAGGACGCGCTGGGCGAGCTGACCAACATGACCGGCGGCAACATCAAGGCCCTGCTCCCGGAAACCTGCCACCTCGGCCTCCCGGTCGTGGTCGAGGGCGCCGACTACCGATTCCGGCTCCCGGGATCCGCCCCCGTCCGCCGGTCCACGTTCACGGCGGGTGGTGAGTTGATCGTGGTGACGATGCTGGAGCGGGCCTAACGTTCACGACCCCTTCGGCAACTCTCGCCGCTCCTGAACTCGGCAAATCTTGCCGAAACACTGTATTCGGTCAAACTGACCGCTTTAATTGAAAGCCGTAAGACGAATGAATTCAATGCGTTAGCCATTTCCGTGATCCGGGTCGCCAGTGGTACGGCCCCTGCTTTACCCAGTGCTCGACAGTTCTCTTCTCTCGAGCCGACCCGGATGTCCCACCAACTCGTCATCGACTTATCTCGCCAGGCGATCATGACCGCGCTCATGATTGCGGCCCCGATGCTGCTCATCGCCCTCGGCGTGGGGCTCGTCGTGTCGATCATCCAGTCGGTCACCCAGATCCAGGAACAGACCCTCGCCTTCGTGCCGAAGCTCGTCCTCGTGGGCGGCGCCTTCATCGTCGGCATGCCGTGGCTGCTCCAGATCCTGATCCGCTACACCACCGAACTCTTTCGCGGCATCCCCGCGATGGTCGGCTGAACCGGATCGATTTCGTGAATCCTGCGACGGGCCTCTTCGGCCTCCCCGACTTCTTCGCTCCCGGCGTCGCGACGGCCTTCGTGCTGACCGCGCTCCGTGTGGGCGGGCTGTTGCTCGTCGCCCCGGCATGGTCGGCCAAGAGCTTCCCCATGAAGCTCCGCACCGCCGTTCTCGTGGTCTTCGCCACGCTGCTCATCCCCAGCGCCTCCGCCACCGCCGATCTCACGACGCTGCGCATCACGCCGGTCACGTTCCTCAGCGAGACCATCATCGGCTTCGTGATCGGCTTCGCCGCCGCGATCATCGTGGCCGGCGCCGAGTTCGCGGGTGAACTCATGACCAACTCGATCGGGCTCTCCGGTATGGCGATCCTCGATCCCGTGAACAACACGCAGGGTGCCATCCTCGGCACCTTCATGCAGATGCTGGCCATCACGCTGCTCCTCACCGGCGGCGGACATCTCATCATGCTGCAGGCCGTCGCGCAGAGCTTCGTCTCGATGCCGCTCGGCGCCCCGCTCGATCTGCCCAGCGGCATGCTGGCGGTCACCAAGGCCGGCACCACGATCTTCTCGTCCGGCGTGCAGTTCGCCGCGCCAGTCATCGCCGCCATTCTCGTGGCCAACATCGCGCTGGCCATCCTCGGACGCGCCGCGCCGCAGTTGCAGGTCATGAGTCTCGCCTTCCCGCTGCAAATCGGGATCGGCCTGCTCACCTTCGCCGGTTCGATCGGCCTCGTGGTCCACGCGCTCGCCGACTGGACGCCGGCCTACGCCAATACGCTCGACACTTTTGCCCGGGCGGTGCACGTCGCCCCCGCGCCGACGATGGGGCGTTGATCCATGTCTGATTCCGATTCCGGCGAAAAGACAGAAGCGCCCTCTGGCAAAAAGCTCGACGACGCGCGCAACAAAGGTCAGATCGCCAAGAGCCCGGAGCTCACCACCGCCGCCTTCCTGCTGGGCTCCACGCTCACGATGTCGATGGCCGGTCCCGCGCTCTGGCAGTTCCTGCTCGACACCATGGGGAACACGCTCGCCAACTCGGGCAACCTGGAGCGCGGTGGCGCCTCGGCGATTCCGTTCCTGCAGGCCATCGGCTTCCGCACCATCGTCGCGATGGTCGGCATGATGGCCGCCCTCGCCGTGATCGCCATCGCCGTGCAGGCACTGCAGACCGGCGGCCTGTTCACCACCGAAACGCTCACGCCGAAGTTCAGCCGCCTCAATCCGATCAACAATCTCGGACGGCTCCTCGGCAAGCAGTCGATCGTCGAACTCGCCAAGGCGCTGCTCAAGCTGGTCATCGTGTCGTGGGCCGTGTACTCCACGCTCGCCGACGCCTGGCCCGATGTGCAGGGGCTTGCCCTCGACACGTCGCCCGCCGCGCTCATGCAGGTGGTATCGAAATACGCCATCGCCCTGCTCAAGAACGCCGGCATGATGTTCCTCGTGCTCGCCCTCGCCGACTACGCGTGGCAGAAGTACAGCACGACCGAACAGCTGAAGATGACGAAGCAGGAAGTGAAGGAAGAATCGAAGTCGCAGGAAGGCAATCAGGAAATCAAGGGACGCCGCCGGCAAATCGGCCGTGAGCGCATCCGTCGTCAGATGTTCGCGGAAGTCCCCAAGGCCGATGTCGTCATCGTGAACCCGGTGCACATCGCCATCGCCATCAAGTACGACCCCATGGTCGCGCCCGCGCCGTACGTCGTCGCGATCGGCCAGCGCAAAATCGCCCTGCGCATCAAGGAACTCGCCTTCAAGCACAACGTGCCCGTGATCGAAAACATCCCCCTCGCCCGCGCGCTCATCGTGGTGGCGAAGGTGGGCACGGTCATTCCCGTCGAGATGTATCTGGCCGTCGCCGAAGTGCTCGCCTTCGTGATGCGTCAGCGTGAACGGTTCGGCGCCTCCTGGCGTGGAACGGCCGCCGCATGAGGAACGCCTAAGTGACCAGCGCCGCACTCCCTTTCTCACTCCCCGCAGAACCCGGCAAGAAGGCGGAAGTCGCCCTCGCCCTCGCGGTCGTGCTCATTCTGGCACTGATTGTGGTGCCGTTGCCGCCCATCCTGCTCGACCTGTTCCTTGCCGCCAGCATTGGGCTGTCGCTGGTCGTGCTGCTGGTGTCGTTGTACACCACCGATCCGCTCGACTTCAGCAGCTTCCCCGCCCTGCTGTTGCTCCTCACGCTCTTCCGCATCGGTCTCAACGTCTCCTCCACGCGCCTTATTCTCACGCAGGCGCATGCGGGCAAGGTCATCGAGGCGTTCGGCAATTTCGTGGTCGGCGGCAACTATGCCGTTGGGATCGTGATCTTCCTGCTGCTCATCGGCATCAACTTCATCGTCATCACGAAGGGTGCCGGCCGTATCGCCGAAGTCGGGGCGCGCTTCGCGCTCGACGCGATGCCCGGCAAGCAGATGGCGATCGACGCCGACCTCTCGGCCGGCCTCATCGACGAAAAGGAAGCCCGCACGCGCCGTGACGTGATCTCGCGCACCGCCGACTTCTACGGCGCGATGGACGGCGCGTCGAAGTACGTAAAGGGCGACGCCATCCTCGGCATTCTCGTGGTCGCCGTGAACATCATCGGCGGCATCTTCATCGGCGTGATTCAGAAGGGGATGTCGCTCGAGAAGGCTGCCAGCACCTACACGCTCCTCACCGTCGGTGACGGCCTCGTGTCGCAGGTCCCGGCGCTGATCATCAGCACCGCCGCCGGTCTGATGGTCACCAGTGCCGCCGGCAACGAGCGCATGGGCACCGTGCTCACCAAGCAACTCGGCGCGCACCCACGCGCCATGTGGATGGTGGCCGGCGTCCTGTCGTCGTTCGCGCTCATTCCCGGCCTGCCGATGTTCCCGTTCCTCGCGCTGGCCGCGGGCGCCGCGGCACTCGCCAAGATGTCGGAGAAGGCCAACAAAACGCGCCACGAACTCGCGCAGTTCTCTGCCGCGCCGATCGAAGAAATCGAAGCGCCCGCGCCGAACGATCCGATGCGCGACCTGCTGCAGATCGATCCCATCGAACTCGAAGTCGGCTATTCGCTCATCCCGCTCGTCGACGAAAGCCAGGGCGGCGATCTCCTCGAACGCATCGGTCTCCTGCGTAAACAAGCCGCGCTCGAACTCGGCATTCTCGTACCGGCGATTCGCATCCGCGACGACATCCGGCTTCCGGCCAATGAGTACGTCATCAAGCTGCGCGGCTCCGAAGTCGCGCGCGGTGAAGTGCTCCCGCGCTTCGTCATGGCACTCAACACCGGCGGCGTGGTCGAAGAAGTCCAGGGCATGGACACCGTCGATCCGTCGTTCGGCATGCCGGCCAAGTGGGTCGCGATGGGACAGCGGTCCGACGCCGAGGCGCGCGGCTACGTGGTGGTCGAGCCCACCACCGTCGTGGCCACGCACCTGCTGGAGACGCTCAAAACCAGCGCCGCCGACTTGCTGGGTCGACAGGAAGTGCAGGAAATGGTCGAGACGCTCAAGAAGTCGCACCCGGCGCTCGTCGAGGAGATCATCCCGAACAAGGTCTCGCTCAGCGTGCTGCATCGCGTGCTGCAGCGTCTCCTCCGCGAGCGGGTGCCCATTCGCGATCTCGTCACGATCCTCGAAGCGATCGGCGACGGCGCGGATGCCACGAAAGATCCCGAAGCGCTCACCGAAGTGGTGCGGAAATCGCTCACCAACGTCATCGCCCGCCTGTTCGCCGACCAGAGTGGTGTCGTGCGCGGCATCACCATCGGCGGCCGGCTCGAGTCGGCGCTGCTCGGTCTCTTCTCGCCGCGCTCGTCGAACGTCAACGCGCCGGTGCTCACGCCGGAGTCGCTGGCCGGCCTGCTGCGCGATCTCAACCAGATGGCCAGCACCTACTCGGTGGATGGTCGTCCGCTCCCGCTCATCACCCCGCCGTCGCTCCGTGTGGGCGTGCGCCGCCTGATCGAACCTGTGTTGCCCAGCCTGCCGGTGGTCTCGCTCGCCGAGCTCCCCGCGCAGATCACGCTGAGCAGTGTTGCCACCTGGGAGATGAACTGATGCATTTCAATTCGGCTGAACGCTTCCGTGGCGCGGATCTCTCGCGCGTGGCCGATCGGGCCCGCCGCACACTGGGCGACGACGTCATGATCCTCCATACGCGCACGGTGCGCGATGGCGGCATCCCGATGGTCGAAGTGCTCGCCGCGCCGTCCACCGCGATCGATCGCGTGCGCGCACGTCTCGAGCCGGCGCCGTTCCCCACGAACATGCGCAAGGCCGACGGGCGTCCGTACTGCATCGCGCTGGTTGGACCAACGGGTGCGGGCAAGACCACGACCGCCGCCAAGCTTGCGGTGCGCCGCGGCATGTTCGGCGCCGCGCGCCCCGGCCTGCTCACGATCGATACGTATCGCGTGGGTGGCATGGAGCAGCTGGCCACCTACGCCGAACTCGCCGACGTGCCCTTCGAAGTCGTGTACGACGCGCGTGAAGTCGATGCCGCCATGAAGCGGCTCTCGGGCACCTGCGACGTGATCATCATCGACACACCGGGGCGCAGTCCGTCGTCAGCAGATCTCACCGAGCGCTGGCGTTCCCTGCTCGACGCGCTCGATCCCGACGAAGTACATCTCGTGATTCCCGCCTCGTTGCGTACCGATCTCGCGGTCGACATCGGCCGGGCGTACCGCGCCACGCGCCAGCACTGCGGCGCCACGCACCTCATTCTCTCCAAGGTCGACGAAGTACCGCGGGAATCGGGCATCAGCGATCTCGCACTGTCGCTCGAAATGCCGACGCGGTGGGTCACCGACGGGCAGGACGTGCCCGGCGATCTCAAACCCGGCGTGCCGCGGTTGCTGCGCGCCTGGGGACTCTCCGCCGATGCGGAGCCTGACTGGATGCCGGCATGAGCGGCTACCAACTCATGTCGCCGCCACGTGGTACGGCCAGCGTGTCGCAAGTCGATGCGCTGCTCGGTCTCGGTCGCAGCCGCAGCAACACGACACCGGACGGTGCGCTTCGCGGCGCCACCACGTTGCTGGTGGCCAGTGGCCGCGGTGGCAGTGGGACATCGCTGCTGTCGGCGCTCCTCGCCGTCGCTGCCGCCGGTGATGGCCGTCGCGTGCTACTCATCGATGCGGATGATTTCGTCGGACCGCTTGCGCTCACGCTTGGCGTGCAGGCGCGCGCGTCCTGGCAGGATCTGCGCGGTGGCCGGGTCTCCCCGCCCGACGTCGCGACGCCGGTGAGTACCACCCTCACCCTCGTGGCTGGTGGTGCGCCGCGCCTTGGCGCCGATGCCCTCCCGTTGACCGCCACGGAACGTCGCGCGTGCATGCGTCGGCTCGGCGTACTCGCCGAGGGCATGGACCTCGTGGTCATCGACTGTGGGGCGCGCGTCGACGCGGTGCTCGCCGCCGTTACGCCGCACGCCGACGAACGCCTGCTCGCCGTATCGGCCGGCAGTGATCCGGTCGGACTCGCATCGACCTACGCGCTCTGCAAGGCGGTGCACACCCGGTACGGTGCCCTTCCGATGGACGTACTCGTCAATCGGCATGAGGGGAGCGAAGCCGCCCATTGCTTCGACGCCATCGACGCCGGTGCCCGTCAGTTTCTTGGAATTTCGTTGCGCCTGGCTGGCGCTGTTCCGTCTGATCCGACGCTCGACACCGCGCTGCGCGCGGGCATGCCATTTCCGCACGCGGCTGCCGGTTCGCCGGCAGCGATTGCCGCTCACGACGTCGTGATGCGCGCGCTGGCGACTGCTTCACTCTCTCGCTCTGGTACCTGACCGTGACTCTCGTTTCTACGCATGGCCCTGCCGCCATGCACAACACGCTGTGGCAGTCCTACCAGGCCGGCAATCAGATCGCTCGCGATCGGCTCCTCGAGGAGCACCTCGGTCTCGTGCATCACGTGGCGCGTCAGGTCTCGCGCACTCTCGCGGTGCGGGCCGATTTCGATGAGCTGGTCAGCGCCGGCACGATGGGGCTGATGACGGCGCTCGAAAGTTTCGACTTTGCGCGTGGGCTCGCGTTCAGCACGTTCGCCGCGCCACGCATCCGCGGGGCGATTCTCGACGAGCTGCGCAAGCAGGATCATGTCCCGCGTTCGATCCGGCGGAAGACGCGCGACATCGCCGCCGGTCGCGAGGCGTTCCAGCGTGCCCATGGCCGCGCCCCCGAGGACAAGGAGCTCGCCGAGCATCTCAACGTGGACATGGATACGCTCTGGCGTTGGCAGGCCGACGTGGAAGGGGCGCACCACATCCCGCTCGACCGGGCGCCGGGTGAGCGCGAGCACGCGGCACCGGTGCCGGCCGATACGCTCAGCAGCGACGGCGGCAGCGATGTCGAGGATATGCTCACGCACGAACAGGAAGTCGCGCATCTCAAGGGCGCGATCATGCAGCTCAAGGATCAGGAGCGCATCGTGCTGTCGCTCTACTACTTCGAAGAGCTGAAGCTGCACGAAATCGCGAAGGTGCTGGAGTTGACGGAATCACGCGTGTCGCAGATCCGCTCCAAGGCCCTCAGCAAGCTGCGCGTCGAACTCACGCCGCTCCGCGAGCACGTGGCATGAGCACGCCGCAGCGCACCGCGCCGCGTAGCATGTTTCGCGAGACGATGCAGTTCATCGGCATCGGCCTGGGCGTCACGGCCATCGGCCTGATTATCGGCGCGGTCGTCGTGTCGCCCGCGGTCTCGCCCGCACAGCGCCTGCTCGGCATCGGCGCCCTCGTCGGCATCGCCGCGGTGGTGCTCGCCGCCCGGCTCGTGATGCGCGCGCTCCGCAATCGCCCCACCAAGACCACGCGTCAGGCCCGTCAGGCCCCGGCCCCCACGATCGTCCTGCGCGGCGGCAAGTCGTCGCGCACCCCGCGTGCCGTGGCCGCCCTCGCCGCCGCCGGTGCCGCCCCCACCGAAATCGCCTGGAAAACAGGGCTTCCGGTCGATGCGGTTTCCATGCTGCTGGAAATCTCCGGGTCCCGCATGGCGGCGGTCTGAGCGGCTCTCGCAAAAGCCAAAGCAACAGCAAAAGCAACAGCAAAAAGCCAGAACACGGATGACACCGAATCCACGGAACCAACACGGATAAGCAAAAGGCGCTTTTGGCTTATCTGTGTTGTCTCGGTGCGTTCCGTGATATCCGTGTTCTGGCTTTGGCTTTTGCTTTTTCGGAGCCTGCCCGCCGACCCCAGGCCTGCGGCAACAACCGCCGAGCCCTCCGAGCCATCCGCTCCCGATCGGCAGCTCTTGCCGACCTCGAGGCTCCCCGGTGACCCGAACCGGCATCTCGCGGTACCAGATAAACCGAAGTACCACAACAACTTATGAAAACTATCCCGGTCGGGCCATTTGTGGCCCGACCGTTGCTTTTTCCCCTGGTGAGTTCGTGTACCCTTTCCCGACCACGACCATGCCCGGACCCGTTCGACCCAATGGTATGAGCAGTGCTGCCGCCGCCATGCAGATGCTGGAGCGGAAACAGCAGGTGCTCGCCAACAACCTCGCCAACGCCTCCACCCGCGGTTTCAAAGCGGAAACGGCGTTCGCACGGCTGATGGACAACCAGCTCGCCAAAACCGACACCGCCCTCGACCTCACCGCCGGCACCCTGACCGAGACGCACAACAGTCTCGATCTGGCCGTCGAAGGCAACGGGTTCTTCGTGACCCAGACCCCCAACGGGGAACGCTTCGTCCGCAACGGCAGCTTCCGGCTCGATCCGGATCGCCAGCTCGTGGACGAACGGGGGAATCCGGTGCTCGGCGAAGACGGTCCCCTGGTGCTCCCCACGGGCGACGTGGAAGTCGGGAACGACGGCACCGTGAAAGTGAACGGACGGGTGCTGCAGCGACTGCGGCTCGAGCGCGTGGCCGATGGCGCGCAGCTCCTGCATGAAGGCGGCACCCAGTTCGTCCCCGATGCCTCGCGTCAGGCGATTCCGCCCGCCGAGCGCACCGTGAAGCAGGGATTCCTCGAGGAATCCAACGTCAACACGATGTCGGCGATGACCGACATGCTCGCCGTGCTGCACCGCTACGGTGCCGCACAGAAGGCGCTGTCGACCATCGATGCCGCGCGCGGGACGTCCGTGAACGACCTCGCCAAGCCCGTTTAAGGAGAATAGAACATGGATCCGGCACTTCGCGCCGCCGCTACCGGCATGATGGCGCAACAGACCCGCACCGAAGTCATCGCCAATAACCTCGCCAACGTGAACACGCCCGGCTTCAAGCGGAGCCGGGCGCACTTCGAGGACCTGCTGTACCAGACTGTGCAGGACCAGGCCATCCTCGGCGAGACCGCCACCAACACCACCGCCGCCATTCAGGTGGGACGCGGCACGCGACTCTCCGGCGTGCAGCGCATGCACGAGCAGGGTCCGCTCGAACAGACCAACCGCAACCTCGACGTCGCAATCGAAGGCGAAGGCTTCTTCCAGCTGCAGCTGCCGAACGGCGAGACCGCCTACACGCGTGACGGCAGCTTCCAGATCTCCGATCAGGGGCAGCTCGTGACCGGCGCGGGCTACGGATTACAGCCGCCCATTCAGATCCCGATCGACTCCGCCGAACTCACGATCTCCAACACCGGCATCGTATCCGTGCGTCGCGGCAACGACATCGAACCGACCGAACTCGGACGCATCGAGATCGCGCGCTTCGCGAATCCGTCGGGACTCATGTCGCTCGGACAAAACTTGCTGGCACCCACCGCCGCCTCCGGACAGCCGGTGGTCGGCTTCCCGAACGACGAAGGGATGGGACGCCTGCAGCAGGGGAGCCTGGAAGGCAGCAACGTCGAAATCGTGACCGAAATGGTCGAGATGATCGCCGCGATGCGCGCCTACGAGATCAACTCGAAAGCCATCAAGACGGCCGACGAGATGGGTCAGATCGCCAACAACATCACGCGATAATCCGCCTCATGACCTCCGTGTGCATGCGACTCGTGATCCCGATGTGCCTGCTCTCCGGCGCGGCCTCCGGCTCGGTCTCCGTGCTCGGTGCACAGTCACGGACGATCACGGTGGCGGTGGCCGCCCGCGCCCTCGCGCGCGGTGAGACGCTGCAGGCCGACGACATCGCGACCATGGACACGACGATCGTCTGGCGTTGGAACTCGATCGCCCCCGATACCACGCGCGCGCTGCCCGGCTGGGTCACGCACCGCAACATCGCCCTCGGCGAAGTGTTGCGCGCACCGGCCGTGACACCGCCGCCCGTGATCACCAGCGGCACGCGTGTCACCGCGATCTGGCAGGATGGCCCGCTGCGCATGGTCCTCAGCGGCATCGCCACCAACACCGCCGCCATCGGCGCACCCGTTGGCGTACGCATCGATCCCACACGCCGGCTCGACGGCATCGCCGCCGGGCCCAATACCGTTCGCCTCAAATGAAGACCCATCTGGTGAGGACCGTCTCTATGCATCCCATGCGTCTGCTCATCACCACGAGCGTGGCCGTCGCCCTCGCGCTCTCTGCGCATCCGGTGTTAGCCCAGGCGGCGGCGACCACCACCACCGTGCCGCCGGTCGCCCCGATCAAGCCGCGGGAATCGTGGACCGCCGACCGACGCACGTTCGTGGTCGGCGACATCATCACGATTCTCATCGACGATTACACGATCTCCACCGCCGTAAAGGAGAACTCGGCCACCGACTCGCGCTCGCGCGGCTTGTCGGTGAACGCCAAGCTCCCCACCACCTCCAAGCAGGTCGGCATCGATTCGCGCAACAACGCCGATCAGCAGCAGCGCGGCTCGGCGCGGCGCGAGAACCGCTTCCAGAACGAGATGAGCGTGCGCGTGGTCGCCGTCGGCGCCAACGGGCTGCTGCAACTGAAGGGCACGAAGAAAATCGACATCGACAAGGCGCTGCAGGACATCGAATTCACCGGCTGGGTGCGCGCACAGGATGTGTCCACGTCCAATGTGATCGAATCGAGCCGCGTGGCCGATGCGCAACTGGGCTACACGTCGCCGGGGCCGCTCGGCAAGCCGAAGCAGGGGATGATCACGAAGGTCATCGGGGCGCTCTGGCCATGAGCACCACATACGTGCACCGACTCGGCGTATCCATGGCGCGCACCGTCCTCGCATCGGTCGGCCTCCTGCTGTTGCCGGCCATGGCCCGCGCGCAAAATGACATCAAGATCCGTGACCTCACGACCGCCGAAGGCGCGCTGCCGGTGCGCCTGGTGGGCTACGGCCTCGCCATCGGACTCGATGGCACCGGCGACCGCGCGATCGGCGGACAGACCGCCGGCCCCACGATCCAGAGTGTCGTCAACATCCTGCGTCGCTTCAACATCGAAGTGCCGGCCGATCTCATTCGCATGCGCAATGTGGCGGCCGTGCTCGTGACGGCCGAAGTGTCGCCGTATCTGCGTGCCGGTGGTCGCTTCGAAGTGAACGTCGCCTCCATGGGTGACGCACGCTCGCTGCGCGGCGGCACGCTGTACATGACGCCGCTCGTGGCGGATGCCAGCGGTCCGCCACTCGCCTCGGCGCAGGGTTCGCTGCTGGTCAGCGACGGTGGGGCCACCACGCGCTACGCGCCGTCGCACGAAACATCGGCGCGCATTCCCACCGGTGGCGTGCTCGAAGCGGATCTGCCGCGCCCCGCCATCGTGGCCACGTCGCGCCTGCTGCTGCGCGAACCCGATCTCGGTACCGCTGCCCGCATCGCCATCGCCATCAACGCCACCTACGGCGAGAAGACCGCCACCGTGGAAGACGAAGGCTCCGTGATCGTCACGCTCCCCGATTCGGTGCAGAAGCCAACGGCGCTGGCCCGCATTCGGGATCTCGCGGTGAAGCCGGAATCGCGTTCACGCCTCATCATCGATGGCAAGGATGGCACCGTCGTCGCCGGCGGCGAGATGATCGTCGGCTCGGCCACGGTAAGCCATGGCGCCATCACGCTGGCCATCGGCACCGACACCGCCAACGACACCACCGCCATTCCGGGAAGCGTCCGCCTGCCGGCTGGTATTCCGGTGCAACGCGTGGCGTCGGCCCTGCACGCGGTGCGCACCCCGCCCAACGAGATCGCCGCCATCTTCGC
>CANHNQ010000044.1 GCA_947462095.1 Gemmatimonadota bacterium | reverse complement strand
GAAGACCGTGCTCCCGGCGGTGTCGATGGCGAAGGTCAGCTTCCGGCTGGTGCCTGACCAGAGCCCCGAGGTCATCGCCGGGCTCGTGCGCGCCCATGTGGAGCGTGTGGCGCCGGCGGGCGTCACCGTGACCGTCGACAACCTGCACGGTGGCCGCCCGTGGCGCGCCGACCTCAAGGGGCCGATCATCGAGGCCGGCAAGCGCGCACTCGAGGCAGCATTCGGGCGGGTACCGGTCATCACCGGCGAAGGGGGCAGTATTCCCGTGGTCGGCGACTTTGAACGCATTCTTGGCGCCCCCGTGCTCCTCATGGGATTCGGCCTGCCGGGGGAGAATGCCCACGCCCCGGACGAGTGGATCAGCGTCGAGAACTATCTGGGCGGCATTCGCGCCGCCGCCACGCTCCTCGACGAGTATCGGGCGGCGACGCGGTGACCTGATACCGCCGGTCTCGCGCGCGACTTAGAACGAGCCGAGGATATCGTCGGACGATCCATCATCGTCGTCGAACGGAATGATCGCCGCCGCACGCATCGGGAAGATCTCATCCGGAGCGTGCGTGCCGTTCGACGACGCGCTGGCGACACGCGATGTGCTCGGTGCCTTGGCTGCCGGGCGCATCGGTGAGGCGCCCTTCGCCGATCCCCTCGGCGGCCGCAATGCCGACCGCGAAGCCGAAGACCGTGGCGACGAGAACGCCGGCGATTCATTCAGTGCGGCCTGTCGACGCGACGCCGACGTGGGCGTGTGCCCGGGCGCGCGCAGGGTGTCGCCGCGCTCGCCGTCGAACTGCGATGCCAATTCCTGCATCTCGGCCGCCTGCGCCGACAGCTCGGCCGCCGCACTCGCTGACTCCTCGGCATTGGCCGCCGTACGCTGCGTCAGGCTGGCAATCTGATCCATCGAGGACGTCACCTCGGCCAGCTCCTTCTCCTGCTCCCCCGCGCCCTCGGCGATATCGTTCATGATCGCCGACGCCCGCTGTACGCCGCTGCGGATCTCATGCAACCGGCGCGTCACGTGCTCGTTCAGCTTGACGCCCGCCTCCGCTTTCTGCACCGATTCCTCGATCAGCGCGGCCGTGTTGCGCGACGCCTCCGAGGCACGGATGGCCAGGCTGCGCACTTCGTCGGCCACGACCGCGAATCCCTTGCCGGCGTCGCCGGCACGCGCCGCTTCCACGGCCGCATTCAGCGCCAGCAGGTTCGTCTGGAACGCGATCTCGTCAATCGTCTTCACGATCTTCGCCGTGGAGTCGGCCGACCGCTTGATCTCGGCAACCGCGGCCGCGAGCGCCGTCATGCGTTCCACGCCCTGCTCGGTATCCACGTTCGCACGCTCCATCGCCGCGCGCGCTTCGTTGGCATCGGCAACATTCGCCTTCGTGCGGTCGCCCACCACCTTGAGGCGGTTCGACACCTGATCGATCGCGCCGGCCTGATCGGCCGCGCCGCTCGCCAGCTCCTGACTGCCTTCGCCGATTTCGCGCGCCGCCGAGTTCACCTGACCGATGGCCATGATGAGCGACGCGAAGACTTCCGCGATGTTGTCGAGTGCGCTGTTGAGTGACGTCTTGATCGCGGCGTGCTCACCCACGTAGTCGCCGGTCACGCGCGCCGACAGGTCACGAGCCGCGACCCGCTGCAGCACCTGCTTGGCTTCGCTGATCGGTTCTACCACCGCGTCCAGCATGGCATTCGTGCCGCCGATCATCTGCGCGTAGGCGCCACGGAACTGCTCCGGCGTGCCGCGTTTCCCCAGATCGCCGTGCTTCGCCGCGTCGATGACCGTACCGATCTCGCCGACGATGCGCTGCAGGGTATCCGTGGCCTCGTTGATGCTCATCGACAGCACGTCGTGCTCCGAACGTACGGCGACCTTCGACGTGAGATCGCCGGCCGCGAGGCCATCGGCCGCGCGCGCCACGCCGCTCATGTACTCCAACAGCTCTCGAAAGGCGCCCGCCAGCGCCCCGATCTCGTCCCGGCTCGCGATGTCGATGCGCTGGTCGATGCGGCCGCGCGCGATCTCCGCCGCCGCCGTCGACAGCGTCTGCATGGCGCCGATGATGCTGCGCAGCGTCGCAACCGCGAGAACGCCGAGCAGCAACAGCGAGACGACCAGTGCCGCCGTGGTCACCCAGCTCGCGGTGGCCTGCAGCGTGCGGGCCTTCTGGAAGGCGGCGGTGATGGCCGATTCCTTCGTGACCGTGAGCGCGCGCAGCACCTTCGAGAGGTCAGCATACTTGGCGGCCACGCCTGCCATGTCACCGGTGAGCGCTTTCCGCGGTGCGCGAATCACGCCGATGCTGGCGCTGCGCGCGGCGGTGGCGTACGCCGTAAACTCCGCGCGCAGCGCGACGATCTCGCGTGCGGCGACGCTGGGGTTCCGCGCCAGCGTGTCGGCCAGCGCGACGAAGCTCGCGGCCACGCGGTCCGCTGCGATCACGGCACCGGTGTCTCGCGCCACGACCGCGTCACGCAACGCGACCTGATAGATGTCGAGCGTCGTCTGAAGGCGGCGGCTGGCGTCGAGCGCCGGAGACGCCTGCCACTCGATCTGCACGAGCTGTTCCTGAGCACGCCGGCCCAGAACAAACGTCGTGCCGAGAGTGACCAGGAAGCCGACAGCGGCCACGACAGGGAGGGCGAGGATCTTGGCCCGGAGCGACAGAGTGCGAAACATTGGGGAATGGCGAGGGACTGCACGAAGGATTGCCAGCCCGGACCGCATCGACCGGACACCGCTCCTTCACGGGTATCGGACATTCCCCGCCTTCACTTGAGCCGTCGACGCACACCGCCGCACGCCCGGTCGCTTGATCACACCGCTGGCCCCACCGCCGAAACGCCACGCGGGGCGACGGATACGCCGTCGCCCCGCGTGGTGCCCGCTGCCGCCGGCGCTCAGAGTCCGTCGAGCAGCGAATCGTTGTTCGTGGTGGCCGCCACCCGCTTGATGAGCCACTCCATCCCCGCTTGCGGCGGGAGCTGGTGCAGGCCACGACGCAACAGGTGCACCTTCTCGAGCTGATCGGGGCGATAGAGCTTCTCTTCGCGGCGCGTCCCACTGGTGCCGATGTCGAACGCCGGGAAGATGCGTCGGTCGGCGAGCGAGCGATCCAGCTTGATCTCGCAGTTGCCGGTCCCCTTGAACTCCTCAAAGATCACGTCGTCCATCCGCGAGCCGGTTTCAACCAGCGCCGTCGAGATGATCGTGAGCGAGCCACCACCATGTTGCGGCGCAATCATGCGCGCCGACCCGAAGAACGCCTTCGGCTTTTGCATGGCATTGCTGTCCAGACCGCCGGACATCGTACGGCCGGTACCGCGCTCCACGGTGTTGTAGGCGCGCGCCAGACGGGTGATCGAGTCGAGCACGATCACGACGTCCTTCCCCTGTTCCACCATGCGCCGGGCGCGCTCCAGCGTCATCTCCGCCACTTCCACGTGCCGCTTGGGCGGCATGTCGAAGCTCGACGCCACGACCTCGCCGTAGCCCCACGTGATCATCTCGCTCACTTCTTCCGGACGCTCGTCCACGAGAAGCACGAGCAGTGCCGCTTCGGGATGATTGATCGCCACGCCTTCCACGATCGCTTGCAGGAGCGTGGTCTTGCCGGCGCGGGCCGGGGCCACGATGAGCGCGCGCTGGCCGTAGCCGATCGGCGCAATCAGGTCGATCGCGCGACGCGTGAGTTCGGGGCCGGTCTTGGCCGGCCGTCCCGTTTCCAGCGTGAGCTTCCGGTCGGGATAGCTGGCCGTGAGCGTGTTGAAATCGGCACGCTTTTCGAGCACGACGGGCGAGCCGTCGTTCAACTGCTGCACTTCGATGATGACCTGACGGCCGCGCGGGTCGCGCCCGAACGTAGCGTCCAGCTTGTCGCCACGACGAAGCTGATGCAGGCGCACCAGCGCCGGCGGGACGAACGGGTCGGTGGGGTCGGGCAGGTAGCTATTGATCGCCCGACGGAGGAATCCACCATCACGCGAGGGATCGAACCAGCCCGACATCGTCCCTTCCACGACCGCGGGCGTGGACGGCATCGACGGCGCGCGTTCGACACCACCGTCGCCACCCTGCGGCGCACGGCCTTCCCCACCGCCACGACGGAAGCGATTACGGCCGCGGCGTCCATTGCGACGGAAGGCGGCGTCTCCGCCGCGATCCGGGCCGCCGCGCTCGCCGCGATCACCACCGCGGTCCGGGCCACGATCCGGTCGCTCCTGCGGCGCACCCGATCCGCTGACCGGTGCCGCCGCGCCGCCGTCGGGACGCTCACCGCGCGGTCCACGCTCGCCACGCTCGTGGCGATGACGGCCGCGGTCGCGCTGACGGCCACCACGCTCGGGACGCTCCGGGCGATCGCCGAACGGGCGTTCCTGGCGGGGCTCCGGACGCTCGGCACTGCTGGTCGGCGGGTTGGCCGGGCGGTCGAAGGCGCGATCATACCGATCGGCGCTGTCCGACCGCGGCCGCTCGGCCGCCGGATCGAAATAGGCCGGCGGCGTTAACGGCTCAGCCCGCGGCGCCGGACGACGTTCGGCACGCGGCTCACTCCGCGGCTCACTCCGCGGCTCACTCCGCGGCTCACTCCGCGGCTCACTCGGCGATTCAACGCGAGGGGCGGGAGGAGCCGGCGGGGTTTGCCGTTCGACGCTGGCTGGGGCGTCGGCGGCGGCGTCAGCCGCCGGGCGACGCGGGGGCCGACCGCGGCGCGGTCGGGGCGCCTCGTCGGGCGCTCCAGCCGCCGGGGGCGGCGCGGTCTCCCTCGACGCAGACACGGACGGTGCGTCGAGATACGGATTGTCGTCTCCGCCGGAATCGGGGGACGGCGCGGCACTGGTGCGGCTGCGGCGAATAGGGCGTTTGCGTTCGGTCATTCGAAAACTGCGAGTGGTACAGTGGGCTCCGATCCGATCTGGAAGGGAGCGCGGCGCCAGAGCAGGCATGACGACATGCAACGCCATGGGCCGAACGTTCGATGCCCGTGCCGGGCTCGAGGTGCGCGAACAGCGCGGATATTGCGGGTCGCTTTGGACGGGTGGGGTCGTGCCGTCTCACTTGTCGGAAAAGCGATGGTCGCCTTCCGGTGCCACGGGGGTGTGAACCCCGGGCGCAGCCAGCCGATGTCGGTGGGCTCGTCGTGCGCACTTTCGAAAGCGTCGCCCGACACTTGGAGTATTACGATCCTTCCCCGATCGCGCAACCCATTAATCGCGTCCGTGACCTGACCAGATCACCGGACCCGTCTACTTTTCGTCCATGATCGCTCCTCCTCTCGACCTCCCGGCTGCCCTCGCTGACGCGGTGGGCGCCTACGAAGCCTCCGGAAATGTCGGTGCTCTTATGGAGCGCCTCCACACGCTCCGTGCCACGGTCACGCCAGATGCTCTCGTCGCGGCCGCTGAGCCATGGCTGCACATGCCCGAAGTCGCCGGCCCCCTCTATGAGCGCGTGGTGGACGAGCAGCCAACCAACGCCCGTGCCCTCGTGATTCTGGCCAACGCCTACTGGCTCTCCGGCCGCGGCCCCGAGGTCGTGGGCGAACTCGCGAGTCGTGCGTTGGCGTCGGATCCGCAGAATCGCGGGGCCTGGCACATGTGGGCCCTCACCGAATCGAATCAGCGCGATCGCACGATCCGCTGGCTGCAGGTCACGCAACGCTTCCCCGAAGACCAGCTGGCCAAGGCCGCGCTCGCCGACAACGCCAGTTCACTGGCCGCCGCCGAACACGACAAGGAAGCGCTGGCGCTCGCGATTTCCGCGTACGAAGAGTTGTGGGCCAATTCGCCGACCGACCAGCAGCGCGCCGCGCTGGAAACCGCGCTCAACACCCTTCGCAACTACTCGCTGTGACCGACGCGTCGACACCCAACACTCCGCCGCACGATCACGTCGAAAGCGACGCGCTCGCCGAGTTCCGCATGTTCCGCGAGCGCATGAACACGCGCATCCTCGGCGAAAACAATCTCGTCATCAATCGCTTCTTCAATCTCGACGGTCGCGCCTACGAAGGCGGCACGCTGAGCGTGAAGACCAAGGAGCTGCTGGGACTCGTGGCGTCGCTTGTGTTGCGCTGCGACGACTGCATCACCTACCACATCGTGCGCTGCGCCGAAGAGGGCGTATCGCGCGACGAAGTCTTCGAGACCATGAGCATCGGGCTCATCGTGGGCGGCAGCATCGTGATTCCCCACCTCCGGCGCGCCGTCGATCGGTGGGATGAAGCCGAGAAGATGCGGAGCACGCCGTAACGAACGGCGAGCGCGCTACGGCTTCGCAACCGTTTTCGGGTTGCCGTCGGAGACGTAGCGCGCCCACTTACCGGGCTTGTCCATCTGGTCGAGCGTGGCGGACAGTTTGGTGCCGCCCTGCAGCGGCACCCGCGGCAACGACTTCGGATTGAACGCCGGATCGAACGGGCTGCGCGCTGGACCACCGGCCACCTCGAACACGGCCTCGTGGTGGTAGCGCACGTCACGCTTGCTCTTCGTGTCGTACCACGAGCCGTTGAACGCGAGTGCACGATTCTTCGGCCACAATCCGTAGGGTAGGGCAAACCCGCGCACTGTGTAGCCGGGCACGGCGGAGTCGATCGCCATCGCGCCACGCGCGAGCTGTTCCTGCACCACGGCGTCAGAATACTTGTTGAGCTTCGCGTGCCACAACGTGTGATTGCACAGCTCGAAGCCCTGCTGCGTCAGAAACTGCACCTTCTTGAAGCGCCACTCGGTCTTCTGACCATCGATGCCCTTGTTGCCGAAAAACGCGTGACCGGCCTCGGCCGCCGGCAGCATGCAGAACAGTCCCTTCGCCATCCAGTCGGGGTGCGCCTTGATGAAGTCCAGCAGCATGCCGACCGCGCTTGTGGGATCGACCACCAGCGTGCCGTTGCGCTCGATGTAGCGGAACTGACTCGGCGACGCATCGTCGAATGTGAACAGCACCGGGGTCTTCCCCGCCGGCACGTTCATGGTCTTGTCGAGCAGCTCCGACAGGTTCACCGGTACATACCCGCGCGCATGCAGCTCGCTCAGCTCGGCACGGAACCGCTCACGCGACACCTTGTACGTGCCGTCGGCGTCGACGACCTGATGCCATTCGACGATCGGGATGCGCCCCAGCTCGTTGGGCACACGTGGGCCCGTCGACGTTACCGGCTGCTTCGTGGTGGGCTGTGGCTTGGAGGGCGTCGCTTTTTTCGGCGCAGCAGGCTGAGCCTTGGCCCGTGCCGGGTGCTCATGTCGTAGGATGGCACGCGGAGGCGCGTGCGCATGCGCATCCGCATCCGCCGTCGCCGGACGCAGCGCGCAGGCAACCGAGATGGCTACTCCCACTCTCCGAAGAACGATCGACAGGCGCGGCGTGGGGAGGATGGTGCGGTAGCGCATGAGAACTTCCGGACGTGCCAGGATCGCCGAGGACTGCTCTAGAGGCGGAAGCTAACAACACGTCGGTGTCGGCCGCGATACCCAGTGACGTACCGACCGTGACGTAGCGCACAGCGCGCTTACAGCACGCCCAGCCACTCCCGCTCGAAGCCACGGTAGCCCGGGAAGATCTTCGGCAACTGCGTGGCGCCGAGATGCTTCGCGGCGATTTCGCTGAACACGGCGCGGAAGTCGGTGGTGAGCGCGAGATCGCGTCCTTCGTAGAGCTGCTCCGGCGCCAACCCGGGCCACCGGCCATGCACGTGCCGTGCGGTGCGCAGCGCACCACCGATGACGAACATTGCGCCGGCATGTCCATGATCGGTGCCACCGGTGCCGTTCTGTCGTACCGTGCGGCCGAACTCCGAGCAGGTCAGAATCACCACGTCGTCCATGCGGTCGTCCAGGTCGGAGACAAGTGCGGCGATGCTTTCGGAGAAGTCGCTGAGGCGCGCCGCCATCTGCCCCTGTGCACCACCTTGATTCACGTGCGTGTCCCAGCCCCCCACGTCGGCGAAGGCCACTTCGAGGCCCACCCCCGACTTGATCAACTGTGCGATCTGCAGCAGCCGCTGCCCGAAGGCCGAGCGCGGATACTCCACGCCGGCCGTCGGTCGGTACTGCTGTGGATTGGCGGCCCCCAGCACCTTCAGCGCTTCGAACATCTCGCTGCCGCTGCCGTGTACGAGGTCCGACGAACCCGTGCGATACAACGCTTCAATGCGACGCTGCGCTTCACCGCCGTTGGTGCGGATCGAGAATTCGTCGATCGAACTCATCGCCACCACCGGGCTCGCACCCTCCAGAATGCGCGGCGTCTGCGCCGTCATCGCGACCGCACGGAACGGCATGGTACCCGGCGCGCACGACGACGCCTCGCAGGTGCCTTCCACCGCGAGATAGCGATTGAGCCAGCCGTCGGTCGTCCCTTTGCGGTCGGGCGTGCCGGTCTCCATGTAGTCTTGCGCGTCGAAGTGCGAGCGTGTGGCACTCGGACTGCCCACGGCATGAATCGGCGCGAGCAGACCACGATCCCACAGCGGCTTGAACGACGCCAGCGACGGATGCAGCCCGTAGAACCCGTCGAGATCGATCGCGCCCGCAGCATTCGTCGAGCCGCCCAGACGCGCCGGTGTGGCGATCGCGAGCTGCGGGCGCGCGGCGTAATAATTCCTATCGCCGAACGGCACCAGCACGTTGAGTGCATCAGCCGCGCCGCGCTGAAACAGCACGATCAGCGTTTTGCCGCGCACCGCGCGCGGCAAGTCCATCGCCAGGGCGGTGCGCCGCAGGAAACTCGGCGACAGCCCAAGGGTGACCAGCGACAGCGCACCACCCTTGAGAAACACCCGGCGATTCACCGGATTGTTGAAGGCAGACATGATGGACGTCCCGCTCAGCGGCGTTGAAATTCAGGAGCCCCGAGCGCGAGGCCAACGATCTGCGCAAATCCCGTCAGTGAAGGCAGCGAACCGATCGACTGCGTGAGCGTGGCACCGCGTTCGGGTCGCACCGCTTCGCGACCCGCCGCCTGTTGCTGTTGCGCTGCCGGCGCCCGTGCGGCGCGTCGCTCACTGGCGGCCTGCCGTCGCGCGTTCGCCGTCATCTCGCCGCTGGCCATGCCACCGGCCATGCCACCCATCACGGCGGCATCGTCGTCGGCGGTCAGCAGCGAGTCGTTGGCACCGCCGTGCGATTGCAAAAACGGATTGGTGCCGGTGAGCAGCACCTGACGCGTATCCGACGACACCGCGCCACCGAACAGCTCCGTGATCACGGCGTCCACCTGATCTTCGCGCGACGACGTCGCGATCTGCGCGGTGAGTGGCCACGCCGACAGCTTGATCCCCGGCACGCGTCCCGACGCTGCGGCCAATCCGAAGTTGATGCGATTGAGAATCGCGCCGGTGTTCATCCAGGCGTCGCCGGTTTCCGGATAGCCGTTCGGCGCCTGATGACCAAAAATCGGCTGACCCAACCGGCTCACCAGCTGCGACGTGCGCGGCGTGGCATCGGGCGGCGCGTGCATGGCCCGCATCGTGCTGGCCACCAGTTCGAACGGCGACTTCACCTTGGCGCGATAGCTGGCCGACGCGAAGAACTCGGGGCTCGTCACGATGGTGCGCACCACCTCGCGGATGTCTCCATTGGTGCGACGGAACGTGGCCGTCGCGCGCTCCACCAGCGCCGCCGGTGGGGTGTCGCTCACGAAGCGCCGTGCCAGCTTGGTCGCGATGAACTTTGCCGTGCTCGGATGCGACGCCAGCAGGTCGAGCACCGCTTCGCCTTCCTCGATGCCTCTGTTGGCGGCGAAGGACTTGCCGAGAATCGTCTTCGCGCTCGCGTCGTGCACCTCACCGCGGAATGCAAAGCCGCCACCCTGCGCACCGCGCGCGATCGTCCAGCCCGTGAGGGCGCGCGCCACCTCGATCACGTCCTGCTGCGTGTAGCCGCCGTCCACGCCCAGCGTGTGCAGCTCCATCAGTTCCCGCGCGTAGTTCTCGTTGAGACCACGTCGACGTTGCGCGGCCTGCGGCGCGGCCTGTTGCAGCTGAGGATTCTGCGCGATGCGCTGCTGCGCCGCCGCCGCGCGTCGGGCGGCCTGCCGCGCATTCAAGGGACGTTGTGCCGCGCGCAATGTGGGCCGGCCGCTGTCGGCGACGCTCTGCCAGTTGTCGAGGTAGTACAGCATGGCCGGGCTCTTGGCCACGGCGCCCAACAGCTCGCGGAACGTACCGAGGGCGTGCGGACGGATCGTCTGCGCGTCGTACTCCGGAAGGAAATAGCGCGTGCGATCCTTGCCGGCGAACACGTTGAAGTGATTCTCCCAGAAATCGACCATCACTTCGTTGAGCTGACGCTCACTGATCACGGCACGCGCCACCCGACTCGACGCCAGTTCCCCCAGAAACGCGTACGACTGACGTCCCTGCGCTCGAAGGGCAGCGGAATCGGCCGCCGTCATGCTGCCGCCGCGACGCTGACGCTGCGCCAGCACTGCGGCCGCTGGCGGCGCGTCGGCCAGCAGCTGCTCGCCGGTCTTGCCCAGAGACGGGAAGCGGGCCACCACCTGCTCCGCGGCCGTGTCCGGAATGCGGTCGGGGGAGAGCTGGCGGTCGATCCAGGCGTCGACGCCCATCGCACGCACCGCGTCCACGTCGCCCGGGCGCGCACCGAAGGCCAGTCGGTTCAGGACATGGTGCACCTGCTGGTCGGCCGTTTGCTCACGCGGGGCGCTCTGGCCCGTGGGCGTGGAACGCGCGGCCGGCGTGATAGTGGCGCAGCCCACGATGGCCAGACACAGGGCGAATACGGGGCGAACGGACGGCCGGAACATCGGCATGCGTGAATCCTCGACTGAAGTCCTCCGTTATGACGGACGGCCGACGGCATCGTTAACGCCGCCGCCCTATATCTTTCTTTGCATATGGCTCACGCTACCGCGCACGGCCGATTCTCGCAGTTACTCGATGCCGCGCTTGCGGCCGGTACGCTCACCGCCATCGCCACCGGTGGCGCGCTGCTGGGCCTCGGCTGGCGCGAGGGCGAGGCCGGGCGTGTCTTCCGGCTCGCCGGGCGCGGCCTGCTCGAACGACTCGGCGTCGCATCATCGGCCGCACCACTCACGTCCGTCGCCCTCGGCTATCTGCATCATCTGCTCGTCGCGACGGGTTGGGGCATCCTCCTGGCGTTGCTGGTCCTCCCGTGGCGCGGCGTCACCCGCATCCTGGCCGCCGTGCTCGCGGCCGCCGCGTACGCGGCGCTCGCGCTGTGGGTACTCCCCTCCACGTTACGAATTGGTTACGCGGTGACGGGAACGTTCCCCGGCGTGGTTGCTATTGGAGCGGCAGTGGCCGTGGCGCTGCTTGGCTGCGTCTGGGTCGCGATTGGCGAAGGGTACGAATGACGTACACTGCCGTACACTGCCGTTCGTGTTGCTCATCACAAGGTGGCTAGTCAGACACGTGGACGGCGCACGCGCCGGACGAATCTCCTTGTCCCGCAGGACGCTTTACTTACACAGGAGGTAGACACATGGACGTCCTCGTACGACTCGAGGCGCGTCCGAGCGATTCGCCGGTAGTTGCGCACGTGAATTCGATTCCCGTGCTTCCCTTCGGTACGCGCTCGCGGCGTGAAGTGGTCACGCTGTACGGCGTCGCCGACGCGCAGTCGTTGGCGCTGGCCCTCGCGGCCACCGTCGAAAGTGAACGGCTGGAAGCACATACCGGAGTCGTGCGCCATCTGGGCGTATGGCCGGACCGCGGTGCCGTCGGTGATTCGGCGTGGCGGGATGGGACGACGGGTCGGTTGGTCACGCTGGATCTTGATATACCCTTGCTGACACTCGAGGCGCGGGCCTCCGAGCTGCTCGGCGCATGTGGATCGACGCTGCGACGCGTCGCGGCCGGCCTCGCGATGCCGGACTGGCCCGAAGGCACCGAGCGGGCACTCAGCTTTTCGTTGGCGTCCACCACGGCCGTCGCATCAGGCGGAGCCGGGCCGTCGCTGGAAGACGATGCCGGTGTCGAAAGCTGGCTCGACTCCATCCGGCAGGCCGATGCGTTCACGTTCGACGTCGAGGGAGACTGAATTCACATTCACGTTGTCTGTGCAGGACCACGGGCCGCGAACACGTCACGTGATCGCGGCCCGTATGTATTGCGCGGCCCGCCAGCGCTACACCTTGTGGTAGCTGATCCGTGCCGCCTCGCGGCGATCCGCCCCTTCGTAAATCTCGAAGTCGCTGAAGAAGGCCGGTGCTTCCTGCTGCAGTACGCGCAACGCCATCACGGCCAACCGACGGATCTCCAGCTCCGCCCCTTCGCTCGAGCGCAGTTCCAGCATCGTACGCCACGCGCGCGCGTTCGCGGTCACGACGATCTTCGTTTCGGTGCTGTTGGGGAGCACCCCGCGCGCGGCCTCGCGCGCCATTTTGCGGCGGTGCACCTTGTCGTCCACCCAGGCGTAGCGCGTCATCAGCGACTCGACCAACGCGATGTAGCTCTCCACCGCGCTCGTGACCTGCGCGCGCCAAGCCTGTTCGAGCGGTTCGTCCCCGATCATCGCCGGCGGCATCACGAACTGCGCGTCGCTCTCGTCGACGTAGCGCTGCGACAGCTGTGAATACGCGAAGCCCGCGCGGTGACGCACCAGCTCATGCGTCAGCGACCGGCTCACGCCCTCGAACAGGATCGAGTAGCTCGCATGTTCGAGCACGCTGCCGTGTCCCTGCTTCTTGATGTTCTCGAGATAATCCCGCGTGGTCCGGCCGGCGGGATTCCGCTGACTCATGTAGCACAGGCGTCCGGCGAATTCGGCAAGCCGCTCACCGTCGGTAGACTCCCCGATCCACTGCACGGGTAGGTGACTGGCCTCGACGAACTGGGGACGGGCGAGCACAGTGATCTTGGGCTCGCGGAGAATCGCGGCGTCAGAGAGCGGCATGGCGGAGAAATCGGGTGAATGAATCGCTGGCGTCGGTGCAGTAATGGCGTAATATCGCCAATATCGTCGGCGGCGACATTGCCACCGGGACCGATCCTCCCAGCCGTCCCCATGCCCGAACATCGCCCCGAGCGTCCCCGAAGCCGCACGCGGCACGACGAGCGTCAGCCGTCACGGCCATTCCGCTCGCCGGCGCAGGAGGCGACGATCGCCCTGCTGCGCACGTCGGCGATGGTCAGCCGGCGATTCGCCCGGGTCGCCGAGCTGCACGGACTCAGTCTCGCGCAGTACAACGTCCTCCGCATTCTGCGTGGAGCCGGCGACGCGGGGCTGCCCACGCTGGCCATTCGGGACCGAATGATCGACGAGGGGTCAACCGTGACCCGGCTCCTCGACAAGCTCGAGCAGGCGTCCCTAGTAACCCGCGATCGCTCCCGCCCCGACCGCCGTCAGGTCCTGTGCACGATCACCCCGCAGGGAGAGGCGCTGCTGGCCACGCTCGACCCGCACGTCGATGCCATCGATCAGACAACCACGGCGATGCTCACGCCGGAACAGCGCGAATCGCTGATGTCGATGCTCACGGCCATTTGCAATGAAATGAGCGACTGATCGCGATACTGCAGCGCCACCATAAAGCCAGTATGGCGGAATTGCTCAAAAAGACCCGAAGATGAACCGTCCCGCGAGGTCGCTCGCGGCCGGCGGGCCTACTCCTCGAGACCGTCCAGCCGGAAGCGGTTCCAGTGCCTCGTGCGCTCGATCTCGTCCAACGTGGCGCGCGCGGCCGCGGGTAGCGGCTCGGCCTCAGGATCATGCCGAAGGGCGCCGATCGGCTGGTCGCCGGCGCGCGCGATCTTACACCCGCGATTCAGGACGCCCGATGGATCGGCGGCGTCCTTCACATGCGCGAACGCGGCGCGTGCTTCGAGGCTCCACACGCGGTCCAGCAGCGGCGCCCGGAGGCGGCCGTCACCGTGCTCGCCGGCCAGCGTGCCGCCAAGCACGGCCGTGAGTTCGCTCACGCGATCCAGAATCCCGTGCACGCGATCCCGCCACCCGCTGCGAGTCACGTCCACCAGCGGATTCACATGGGCGTGCGCATCGCCCGCGTGGCCGAAAATCACCCCCGGCATCTCAAAATGGTCGAGCGCGCGGCGCACGCCCCGCACGTAATCGGGAAAGCGATCCGGGGGGACGCAGCCGTCTTCGATGAACTGCATGGAGCGCAGTCTCGGCGCGAGGCGCGCGAGAATGGGGCTCGCCGCATGACGCAGTGCCCACAGCCGATGCTCGCTGTCGGCATCGACGGCGGTCTGGACCTCGATGGCGCCGTGTCGCGTGGCACGGGCGGCCAGCCGCGTCATCGCGTGCACGGCCACTTCCGCTGTGTCACCCTCGACCTCCATCAGCAACACCGCCTCCGCGCGCGCCGGGATCCCCGTCGGCCCATCGGTGGCCGCCACGTCGAGGAAGGTGCGATCCAGTAGTTCGCAGGCCGTCGCCCCATCGAGACGGGCCTCGATCGCGCACGCGGTGGCGGCTTCCAGCGCATCGAAGGTCGCCAGAATGGTGGCGGTCGCGCCGGCCACCGGAATCAACGACAGCTCGACTTCCGTGAAAATCGCGAGCGTCCCCTCGCTGCCAACGAGCAGATCGACCAGATGCCCGTTGGTCCCCAGTGCGGCGGCGATCGCGTATCCCGAGGATTCTTTACGCACGCCGGCGTGCGACAGCGCCGAGGCCGGGATCTCGTTGCCAAGCTGTGCACCGATCTGCGACATCGCGTCCCGGAGCCGGCGGACCGCGGGCACACCGATCGGCCACGCGGCATCACGTCGCACCCAGACGTCGGTGCCGTCGTCGAACACGCACCGCACGCCATGCACCCAGAGGCGCGTGGCGCCGAACTTGAGCGTCCGCGCGCCCGCCGCGTTGGCGCCAACCATACCGCCGATCGTACAGAACGCGCCGCTCGACGGATCGACCGGGAAGCGCAGCCCCTGGCGCCGCGCCGCCGCATCGACCTCGCCACGCGTCACACCGGCCCCGACACGGAGACGGCGCGCGTCCACGTCGACCGGGCCGAGCTGTCGCAGTCGGCTCAGGTCCACGATCACGCCGGGGCCGACGGCGCCGGCCGCCATCCCACTCCCCGAGCCGCGCGGCATGAGTCCCACGCCCTCGCGCTTGCTCCAACGCATCAGCGCCGGCACATCGTCGGCGTCGGCCGGCACGGCCACGCCCGCCGGCACACATCGCGCGATCCCGGCCCCTTCGGCGTACATCGCCCGGGCGAGCAGGTCGGTGCGGAACACACCACGGAAATCCGACGGTGACTCGATCACCTGTGGAACCTCGTGTCCTTCCGGCGGCCACGGCAAGGGCCATTTGGGCCCGGACTGTTTATTCGTGGCGCCACGGGTCGCGACTTGGTGACGCACGGCCGCCACGCATCGTATCTTGCTCCGCATGACCCTGCCGATCGCCGTCTCTGCCGCCCTCGCCCAGCGCGATGCCGCCCGCTTCTGCGAGGCGATCCTGCCGGCAGTGTCCCGCACGTTCGCCCTCGGCATCAAGGTGCTCCCCGGCGCCCTCGGGCAGGCGGTGCTCGACGCCTATCTGTTGTGCCGGATCGCCGATACGGTCGAAGACGCACCCGCGGTCGATCCGCAGGTCAAGGCGGCGTTGTTCGACGACTTCCTCGCGGCGTTCGACGACCAGGCGGCGCTCGCACGGTTTCTGCGCGGCGTGCAGCCGCTCGTCGGCGACGAAGCGCACCTTTCGCTCACGCTCAACGCCGACCTCGTGTTCGCGCACTTCGCCCTGCTGCCGTCCAAAACGCGCGCGGTCGTGCAGAAATGGGTTGCGGAGATGGCGGTCGGCATGCGCAAGTTCGTGCTGCTGTATCCCGACGGCATTCGCATTCAGACGGTCGACGAGTACAAGGAGTACTGTTACTACGTGGCAGGCACGGTGGGCTACATGCTCACCGATCTGTGGCACGAACATTCGTCGAGCATCGGCACCAAGCGCTACGCGATTCTGCGCGAGCGGTGCCGCGCCTTCGCGGAGGCGCTGCAAACGGTGAACATCCTGAAGGATGTCGCGGTCGATGCGGAGCAGGAGAACTCGGTGTACGTACCCGAGGAATTGCTCCGCGCGCACGGCAGCTCGCAAAGCCGCATTCTGGCGCCCGAGCTCATCGCGAAGAATCGCGAAGCGCTCACCCAACTCATCCAGCTGGCGTGGCACGATCTCGAAGAAGCGCGCATGTATCTGTTGCTCATTCCGCGGCGCGCCATCTCGATTCGCCTGTTCTGCATTCTGCCGTTGCTGCTGGCCTACGCCACGCTGCGCGATCTGGTGCAGAGCACGGCCATGCTCAAGCCCGGCGGATCGGTCAAGATTTCGCGTCGCGAAGTGAAGTCGCTGCTGATGACCGGCTCGATGCTCGTCATGAGCAACATGGGCGTGCGCTGGCTCGTGGAGCGCGTGCGCCGACGCGCCTTCGTACTCGAGCTGGTTACCGCGCCGTAATCTGCGTCACGACCTTTTGGAGCAGGTTGGGCGGTTCCTTCATGCGATCCTGCTCCAGCTCGTCGAGCAGTTGTTCGATGCGCAGATGCATGCGGTCGACCGCGTGGCGATAGGCGCGGCGTAGCGCTCGCCACCCAGCGAATCCGCCACCGCCCACGAAGGCGGTGAGTCCGGCGAGAATGCCGGCACCGGCGCCGGTGCTGACCAGAACAAGCACCGGGACCGCGATCACGGCGTACAGCAAACCGAGGGCGATGACCAGCGCCACGGCCTGATTACGCTGCGTGCGGCGCATCCCGGCAATATCGGCATCGAGTCGGACCACGCTGCGGGCGCTGTCGACGGCCGTGACGCTGGCCGTCACCTGATCCACCCGCACGAGATCGAAGCGCCGACCGCCCACGCCGAACGAACGCAGGAAATTGCCGAACGGATCGTGACGCGGCTCCCAGCTCTGGCGGTCGCCGATCCGCCGACGCGTGGAAAGGGACTCCATGCGCGGCATCCACGCATCGAGTCGACGCAAAATGTCATCGGGCGTACCCGGCACCGTGCGCTGAGCGCCCAATGACGCCGGCCCCAGGCTGTCCAGTAGCGGGCCCGTTTCGGCCTCCGTCATCGGCAGGCGCGAGCGTTCCTCGGCGATCGCCTGACGCACATGCGCCAGATCGAGCCCGACCTCCTTGGCGATCTCGAGCAGACGCTCCTCCGACACGCTTTCGACGCCATCGGCGGTGGTGGTCTGCAACTCGCTGGCACGGGCCAGCACGCGCTCCAGCGCGGTGCGCGGAATATCAGCCATGAGTCCGGGAAACCAGAGGGACGCGAATCGGCACTAGATGCCGCTCAAAATGATATCGATTTGCCGCTGCAGGGCCTCACGAATGGCCGGCGGCAGCGCGAAGCCGTTGTCGAACAGCGCGTTGTACGCCGTCATGCCCGCGCGGCGGATGTTGGCCTGCTCCACGTAATATCGCACGTATCCGTCGCGCAGCTCCGGCGCGATGGCCGCCAACAGCATCGCACCCGCCTGCACCTGGCCCAGCGACACGTAGCGGTCGGCCGTACCCGCCCGCTGTTCGGCCGGCGTCGTGTTGTCCGCGACCACCGTACCGACCAGCGTGCCGGTGATCTCGTGCGCCAGCACGTACAACACCTGCACCGCGTCTTCACTGCGGGCGGGGAAGGGGACGGCCACGATCGTCCGCCCGTTCGGACCGGATGCCGTGCGCCCTTCGCCGCCGATCGGCAGCGCCAACAGCACATCCCCTTGCCGCTGCGACGTGTTGTTCAGAAACCGTTCGAACTTCGCGCGATACACCTGCTGCCACAGACTGTCCACCGACGTGATCACCGGTGCGCGGGTGCGAATCAGCCGCGAATGCTCGACGCTGAAGAATCGCTCCTGTTCATCGAGCACCCCCGCCAGAAACAACCGGAGCCATTCGCGATCGGCGGACGACGGAAACATCGACGCGATCAGGGCCACGCGCGCCTGCGTCTCCCGGTCGGGAGCGCGTCGCGGATCGCCCTCGAACTGCAGGAATCGTTCGATCGCGTACTTCATGGCATCCCAGTTCGCGAACTCGAACGGCAGGAACTGCGCCGGCAGATAGCCGCCCGTCACCGACAGGCGCTTCGCGAGCGTCGCGCGATTGGCGTCGAGACTCGTGAGTACGTTGCGCTGGTTCTTCACCACGACCAGCGAGTCGCGATAGCCGTTCCGATACAGCCGCACGAGCGCCGTGTCCTCACTGATCAGCGCGAACGCATGCAGCCACAGATCAATGTGTTCCGCCGTACGCACCGGCCACCGCAGCGGCGCCTGCGCGATCACGGGCGCCGCGCCGGCCGAGCTGGTGCCATTCGGGCCCGCGGGCAGACCCACCGGAATCGCGGACGCGCAGGCGGTACAGAGGCCGAGTACCGCGACGGCCGATAAAATGGGGCGACGCCATGACGGGACAGGAAAAACGTGAGGCATATACGAGTATACACCTCACGTCAGCGACAGGATTCAACCGGGAGGATTCACCGGGCGATGCTGAACGCACTCGGTGGGCGACTCGTGGTCGCGACATCCTGGAGATCCGCGCCGCGACCGCAGGTGACACAGAAGCGCCAGTTCACGTTCAGCTCGGTGCTGCAGGCAGGGCACTGCCGCTTGGTCATGTCCATCCCACAGTGCGGGCAGAAGGTCATGCTCCGGTGCTCAGGCAGACGATTGCCGCAAAAGCGACAGCCGCACGGCGTGGACTCAGGACGGTCATCTGCCGCGGGGGTGTTGATGGCCGTGGCGGCGGGCGACGCGGGCGGGGACGCGAGACGCTCCGTGCCGACCGCGCTCGCCGGTTCCGCCAGCGTCAGCGACGCGGTCGCCCACGCCCGAACCAGCGACATCGACGGGGACGGCGAGGTGAGGGCCTGTCTGCACGCCGTCTGCAGCCCCGACTCCGTCACCAGGTAGCCGCGCTCTCCGGCGATCAGTCGGAGCACCGCGCGCTCGAACGCGTCGGCACCACCGTCCGCCATTTCACGGCGCGCCTCGCGGAAGGGGAGCAACCGTTCCTCGAGATCGGTGAGCGTGAAGCCCTGCGTCAGGAGATGGGGGTACTGCGTCCGAACGGTGCGCGAGAGCCGGAAGGCGAGACGATCGAGATCATCCAGCGAGCGGGACACGACGCTCATTTGCCGTCCGTCGACTGGAACCGCGTATCCATATCGTTTCCCATGCGCTCACGGGTCTCACCGCCGATGCGATCGACCACGCGCTCGGCGACGTTCTTCTCGTGCGCGTGTGCGTCCTTCCAACCGTAGCCGTACCCGATAGCTACGCCGATCGCGAGGATGAATGAATACTTGGCCATGAGCGTCAGGAGTTGGACCGGCACTCGTGCGCCGGCGACCCTACGTCATTCGACGCGCAGTTGCGGCCCCGGGTAACGCGGGTGCAGGCGCAAAGACGTCGGGCGTCGGGAATGGTGAGAGCGGGGCCCGCTTGGTGTTCGCCCGGACCGGCTGCGCGGCCCACCACTCCTCGAACGACGACACGACGAGGCCATCGGAACGATCCTGCACGGCGGCCGCCCTCGTCGCGAGATGATTGGCGTACTCGTTCTGCGGATGCCCGGCGTGCCCCTTCACCCACGCCCACTGCGTCTCGTGCATGGCGACGGCATCGACCGCCGACTGCCACAACTCCACGTTCTCCACGGGCCCCTGCGCGCGCTTCCATCCCCGCGCCATCCACCCCCGCACCCATGACGTCATCCCGTCGACGATGTAGCGCGAGTCAGTCGTGAAGAGCACCGACAGCGGATTGCCCTTCCTCGACATCGCCTGATAGCTGTCGATGACCGAGCGCAGCGCCATCCGATTATTCGTCGTATCCGGTTCTGACGCCCACAGGTCGAACCGCTGCACCGCGCCATCGGCTCGCCGGAACTCGATCAGCGCGCCCAGTCCGCCCGGCGTATCGCCGCTCTTGCCGTTGCCGAGACACGATTCGTCGGCAAACACCGCGACCAGTGGATACTTCGCGCTCACTTCACGATCTCCATCCCATCCAGTTCATCGATGAAGATCTCGAGCAGGCTGCCGGTACTCGGGTGACGGGCCACGATCAGCTCACGCCCCTCGCGCAGACGGAGCCGCTCGGGGATCACGAGGAACTCCGTCCCGCGGCGATAGAGCTGGAGCCGAGTGCCATCGGTGATGGCGCGCTCGAGTTTGTCGTATTGGAGGACGGAGAGCTGCATAGGTCGTCACAAGGTACAAGAACAGCACGGCGGAGTGGGTGCCCCGTGGGCGGCGGGCCGTGAAGCCGCCGGTCGCGGGTGCTGGCGGCTGCCGCCCGGCGCCACCCGCTACCGTCCCCACCCCGCGCATACCGCCTCCAATATCTCCGTCGCGCGTTCGAGATCCCCGACTTCCACCCACTCCGTTGCCGAATGCGCGCGGGCGATATCCCCCGGGCCGAAGCACAGCGCAGGAATTCCCGCTTCGGCGAAGAGCGCCGCATCGGTCCAGCACGACAGACCGGCAATCGTCGGCTCGAGCCCGTTGGCCGTGCATGCCGCGCGCATCGACGCGATCAACGGGGCATCGCTCACGAGGTCGAGCGGCGGTTGTGCGCACACCAGCGAGACGTCGGCCTGAAAGCCCGGACGGGCGGCGGTGAGTTCGTCGCAGAGCGCACGCACCTCCGCGAGGGCCTCTTCGCCCGTCTCACCGGGCAGCGTGCGGCGTTCGAGATGCAGCACGCAGCGGTCCGCGTACGTCGACCAGCCGGTTCCGCCCGCGATCGATGACGCGTGCAGCGACGCGCGGCCGAGCAAGGGGTGGACACGGGCGGTGAGCACGTCATGCTCGTAGCGATCGAGCGCGGCGAGCAGCAACCCGGCATGCCGGTTCGCATCGATCCCCACGTCGTAGCGGCTGCCGTGGGCGGCGCGTCCGTGCAGCACCACTTCGATCCACGCGAATCCCTTGTGGGCCGGCGTGATCGCCAGGCGCGTGGGCTCGGTGATGATCGCTCCGGTCGCCTGCATCCCCTGCGCCAGCAGGGCGCGCGTACCGATCGACTCGTACTCTTCGTCGCACACGGCGGCGATGATGATCTCACTCGCCAGCGATCCCCGCGCCGCCGCGCGCGCCGCGGCGACGCACATCGCCGCCACGCCCCCCTTCATGTCGCTCGAGCCGCGCCCGTACATGTTGCCGTCGCGGATGGCGGGGGCGAAGGGCGCATGCGACATGCCATCCACACCCACGACATCGAGATGGCCGTTGAGGATGAGCGGTGTGCATCCAGCGGGGCCGATGCGCGCCAGCACATTCGCGCGGCCCGGCGCGATCTCCTGCAGCGACACCGCGAAGCCCCAGGACGTCAGGACGGCGGCGAGGTGCGTGGCGCAGGCCAGTTCACCCGGCCCATCGGGCACGAGGGACGGATTGCGCGAGTCGATCGCAACCAGCGACGCGGTCAGCGCGACAGGATCGAGCGGAGAACGATACGTCACGCGGTACAGTCTAGGTGTCTGATGAGAGCCGCGACACCTCTACGCCGGTGGTCGCGACGCGCCATGGCAGGATCTCGCCGAACGGCATGACGGACTCGGCCACGCGAGCGACATCCGCGAGGTCACTGATGATCATGACGCACCCGCCGCCACTGGCGCCGAGTGCCTTGAGTCCCTGCGCACCGGCCGCGCGCGCCGCCCGATCGAGCGCGTCGATCCGCGCCGTGGTGATGCGCGGATGGAGGGCGCGCTGGTGCATCCAATGTTCGTCCACGAGAGCCGCGAGGGTTGTGACATCGCCGGCGTGCAGGGCGCTGCGCATGGCGCGGGCCAGCACTGCCATGCGGTCGAGCGCGTCGACCACGCGCGGCGTGCGATCGCGATAGGCGTCGAGCACCGCGGTGATCGTTTCCCCCGAGATGCGCGACTCCCCCGTGTAGACCAGCGTCATGCGCGACTCGAGGGCGCGACGGCCGGCGGCACTGAGCGGGATTTGCTCCACCGCGACGGTATCGCCGAAGGTCAGCCCCAGCGCGCCACCATAGGCCGCGGCGTAATGATCCTGACGGCCGCCGGCGATGCCCAGTTCGTCGACCTCGAGCGCGCGACTCCACTCCGCGAGCCACGCCGGCGTCGGGGCATGGCCCTGTGCGGCGGCGAGCGCCGCCGCGAGGGCAACGCCGGCGGATGATGATCCGCCAAGTCCCGCACCGATCGGAAAGTCGCTGTCGATCCGGACCTTCCCCGCATAGCCGGCGCGGCGCAGGGCGGCGGCGACCAGCGGGATGTGGTGCGGTTCACTACGCCCCGCCTGTAGCGTAACCCGGCTGCGGCGTTCGATGGCAAGGTTACACACAAAGCCGCCTCGCTCTTCGGGGTAGGGCGGGACATCTGTCCACCCTCCTCCGAAGTCGAGGCGACTCGGTGCCGACGAGACGAACACGCCGAACTACTTTTTCTTGGCGGGCGCCTTCTTGGCGGGAGCCTTGGCGGGCGCCTTCTTGGCGGGGGCCTTGGCGGGTGCCTTCTTGGCGGGTGCCTTCGCCGGTGCCTTGGCGGGTGCCTTGGCGGGTGCCTTGGCGGGTGCCTTGGCCGGTGCCTTGGCCGGTGCCTTGGCGGGCGCCTTCGCCGGTGCTTTAGCGGGTGCCTTGGCCGGTGCCTTGGCCGGTGCCTTGGCCGGTGCCTTGGCGGGGGCCGGTGCCTTGGCCGGCGCCGGAGTGGCCTTCGCCGCCGGAGCCTTGGCGGCCGGCTTGGCGTCGGCCTTCGGTTCAGCCCTCGGAGCCGGCTTGGCCTCGACGGGGGCCTCGACTACCTCGACCTTCGGAGCGGGCGGCTTGGGTGCTGGCTTCGGCGTCGGCGGCGAGAACGTCACCTTATCCGATGGCTTCTGGGGCTCGATGCGCATTGCCGCCCGCGCTTCAAGGGCGGCTTCCGCCGCCGCCGCCGGTGCCGTGACGGCCTTGGGCAACTGACCCAGTGGCACCGGCTTCGGCGCGGGAGCCTTCGGCGCGGGGATCGGCAGGGAGCCGTGCTTCGCGATATAGGCGGCCTCGGCCTGCTGGATCAGCACCTCCGCCTCTTCCTGCCCCATCTGGCCACGACGCACCATATAGTTGATCAGGTCGCGCGCGCTGTCGATCGCGAACGCGCTGAACCCAGCCGCCGCGCCGATGACCTCGCGCATCGCACCTGCCATCTTGCTGCCAGCCTCCAGGCTGATCTCGTGCGCCCGCTGCGCCATTTCGGCCGCAGTGTCGCGTGCGTCTGCCGCCCGATGCCCAGGGCCACGGCGCGGCGCCGGACTGGCAGGAGGTGCGTCACCTTCGGTGATCGTGTCGTCGTCAGCCTGCGGCAAATCGGCCATGGGTCGAACGGACTCCTTCCGCCAGCAATGGAGGTAGAGGTGGTCGCCCGACTTTCCTACCGAGGGGAACTGCTCAGGCCTCAATAGTATGGTCCACGCCCACCAGAACGCGGGTAACTATATGATTTTCAGTCATCTATGCAAGGTATCGGGACGTGATTTGCGAGGTGAACCGCATATTATAGATCGGCCGGGGTGTTTCCGCCGTCTGGACGAGTTTGATGGTATGGCCATACGTCATCCATATTTTCGCGCCTTCAAAAGGTCATTTTAAAGACAGTATGAAAACACTACCGCTTGAAGGAGTGAAAGTACTCGACCTTTCTCGCGTGCTCGCCGGGCCGCACTGCAGCATGGCGCTGGGCGATCTCGGCGCGCACATCATCAAGGTGGAGCGCGACGGGTCGGGCGATGACACCCGCGGTTGGGGCCCCCCGTTCGCCCAAGACGGCGAGTCGGCGTACTTCCTGAGCACCAATCGGAACAAGTTGTCCCTCGCCGCCGACTTCCGGTCCGCCGGCGACGTGGCGCTCCTCCACGCGCTGATCGACGAGGCCGACGTCGTCATCGAGAACTTTCTCCCCGGTGTCTTGGCTCGATATGGGCTTGATGCTGGCTTGGTGTTGACGCGTAATCCACAGCTCATTTGGTGCACCATATCGGGTTTCGGCCCCGGCTCTGACCGACCGGGCTATGATTTCGTGGTGCAGGCCGAAAGCGGCTGGATGGCCATCACTGGCGAGCCAACCGGTGCGCCCATGAAAACCGGTGTGGCGCTGGTCGACCTCATGACCGGGAAAGATGCCGCCATCGCGATTCTGGGCGCCCTGGCGGGTCGGGACCGCCTGACGGCGGCTGAGCGCCAGATACACATCACCCTCACCGCGTCGGCGTTGGCCGCGCTGGCCAACGTGGCGCAGAACACGTTGATCTCCGGCCGCGAGCCCGCCCGGTGGGGCAATGCCCACGCCAATCTGGTGCCGTACCAATTGTTTGCCGCGGCGGATCGGCCCTTCGTGCTCGCCGTCGGGGCCGATGCACAGTGGCCGCTCGCCGCGCACGCGCTGGGGCTTCGCGACCTGGCCGACGCGCCGGAACTGGCCACGAATGCCGGACGGGTGGCCCATCGCGAGCGCCTGGTCCAGGCAATCGCCGCGGCCGCGGCTCAACGTCCCGCCGCTCACTGGATCGACGCGCTCGAATCGGTCGGCGTGCCCTGCGGCCTCGTTCGTGGCGTTCAGGAGGCGTTGCAGCAGGCGGTGCTCCGTGGCGAGGCCTCGCCACGCACCGGGCTCGCGCCGCAGGGCCCCACTGGCATTCGCTACGAACCGCCCCACCTTGATGCCCATGGCGTACTCATCCGTAAGCACCACTGGAGGGCCTTCCAGCACGTGCCGACACTCCCGGAACGACCCGTGTGACCTTCTCTGCGGCCGTTCGTCCTTATTCCGAGACGATCAGGCGCTCGGTTCGCGCTTCGTTTGTCGGAAGGGGTGTCAATACCGTTCTGACGGCGTTATTCTAGCGCCGTGACTATGACGGAAGAAGAACCCACTCCCGCAGACGTCGATACGGACCAAGACGTCATCTCCCGCGTGCTGGCGGGAGATCGCGATGCGTTCGCGCTGCTGATCGGTCGATACAGCGATCCGCTGTATCGGCATGCCTTGGGTATGACGGGAAGTCCCGACGTCGCCGAAGACATTCTCCAGACATCGTTCATCAAGGCCTATCACCATCTCGGTGAAGTCCGTGGTCGATTCGATGCCTGGCTGTTTCGGATCGTTGCGAACGGGTGCAAGGACTGGCTGAAGAACATTCGGCGCACCCACCTGAGTTACGAAGAAGACGATCAACCGTCTGGATATGAGACGCCCGATGAAGAGCTTGATCGGGGCGAGCTGCGGGGCGATCTGGACCGG
>CANHNQ010000043.1 GCA_947462095.1 Gemmatimonadota bacterium | reverse complement strand
GAGCTGCTGCAGATTCGCGCGCGCTTCAAGGCCGCGAACACCAAGCACTAGGCTGATCGTCGCGGCAACGCGCCGCGATCACGAACGGGCCGGCTGTACGTCATCTGACGAACAGCCGGCCCGTTGTGCTACTCCCTACCCCCTACTCCATACCCCTTACGGCTGTTCCTTGCCGTCGTCACCCTTCGGCGCCACCACCTGCGGCCGTACCGTCGGGTATTCGATGCCGAGCTGCTCGAGATACGTTTTGAACTTCGTGGGGTCGTAGTAGAACTTCTGCAGCTGCGTCTTGTAGCGCGCCATGATGTCGGCGTTCAGGTACGTCGGTGGCATGTCCTGCGGACGGATGAACGGCGTGTACTTCACGTCCTTCGTCTGCACGTTCTTGAAGTAATCCCATGCGTCGGCCACGATCTTCGGCGTCATGACGATGTCGAGCATCGTGAGCGCTTGCACCTTCGCACCGGCCAGCGCGCCCTTGTGGGCGATGGGCGTCGCCATCGAGATGGCATTGGCCCAGTTGTGTCCCGGCAAGCCCGGAATGTTCGACGGGAAGCGGAGCGTGATCGTGGGCACGTTCCAGGCGATGTCGCCGATGTCGTCGGAGCCGCCACCCATCCAATTCTGCGGCGTTTCGGCGCCACGCAGCTGCTTGTTGACCTGCTCCGACAGGCCGAAGTCCGGGGACCCGAGCTCTTTCTGGATCCCCTTCGCGAGCGTCTGGTCCTTGTCGTCCCACTTGGGCATGCCGACCGCGACCACGTTCGCATGCATCGCTTCGGCAACGGGCTTGCTGAAGTGCGCCGACCACCCGGAGCCGAGGATCACCACCGTGTCGAGCTTGGTGTCGGTCATCATCGCCGCGCCTTCGGCGATCTTCTTGCCGACCTCGAACAGCGCCATCGTGCGCGGATAGTCCTGCTCGCGGAAATAGAACCAGATGCTCGCGGTGCTGGGCACGACGTTCGGCTGGTCGCCGCCGTCCTTGATCACATAGTGCGAGCGCTGCTGCAGGCGCAGGTGCTCACGCTTGTACTCCCAGCCCTGTCCCATCAGCATGACCGCGTCGAGCGCGCTCTTGCCGCTCCACGGCGCACCGGCGGCATGGGCGCTCGAGCCGCGGAATCGGAACTCGGCCGAGAGCAGGGCGCTCGAGCCGCTGGCCCCCCATGACACGCCGAGATCGTTGCCGACGTGCGTGAACAGGGTGACGTCGGTGTTCTTGAAGAGCCCCGAGCGCACGAGAAACGCCTTGCCCGCCATCTGCTCTTCGGCGATGCCCGGCCACAGCAGCAGCGTGCCGTTGATCTTGTCGCGCTGCATCAGCTGCTTCACGACGATCGCGGCCACGATGTTCACGGCCTGGCCGGCGTTGTGTCCTTCGCCATGTCCCGGGCCGCCGCCGACCATCGGATCGCGGTAGCCCACGCCCGGCTTGTTGCTGGCCTGCGGAATGCCGTCCACATCGGAACCGAGCGAGATCTCCGGCTTGCCCGTGCCGTTGCTCCACTTGGCCGTCCACGACGACGGAATGCCCGCCACGCCCTTCTCGATGGTGAAGCCTTCCTTGGCCAGCAGCGTGGTGATGTAGCGCTGCGACTCGAACTCCTGGAAGCCGAGCTCCTGGAATGAGAAGAGCATGTCCACGATTTCCTGGACCTGCTTGGCGCGCGACTCGACCATCGCCAGCGCCTCGCCCTTCAGCTTCTCGAGACGGGGGTCAACAGGCACGGTGGCCGCAGGCGTTGTGGCCGCGGCCGGCGGGGTGGCCCCCTGGGCGAGCAGCACGGGCGCAGACGCCGGTACGGCGGCGAACGCCGTGAGGGCGGCGATCAGGGAACGGGTGGAGCGAAAGCACTCGCGAAAGCGGATCGGATGCACGGCGGACTCCCAAGGGTGGTCGGCGAATCTCGGACGGGGTCGCCGGCGTGCCGGGACGAATCGCGGCAACGCAGGCGAAACCGGAAATTACGTTTCAGGCAGGGAAACCGCTCGCTCCGGACCCGCGTACGGTCACCCGACGGTGGTTTTGTCCTCCTTTCCTGTGCCCCGGTTCATGCGCTCTTCGAATTCGCTTCGTGCCTTCGCCCTGGTCGGGGTGATGAGTGTGGTGTGCGCCGCGTGTCCCGAGGCGCTGTTCGGCCAGGCGCGACCCAAGGCACCGGTCAAGCGCGATACGCTGACGGTCGAGGAGCGGGCGGTGGCGCGCGAGGCGTCACGGGACGCCCGCGCCATGGCCCGCCGTCAGCTGTCGCCCGACAGCGTCGTACGGCGGCTGCGGGCCGATTCGGCCAGCGCGTCGGCCTTCAGCGACCCCGAGGCCAAGCGCATTCTGCTTCGGGCCCGCGAGGCGCGAACGCGGCAGGACAGCGCGCTCCGGGCCTACAAGGCCACCGCCACGCAGCGCATTTCGATGGGCATGGGCGCCAAGCGATTGGGGCTCGAGAAGCTGTTGTTCCGCGGCGACAACGTGGCCGAGATCTCGTGGCGTCGTGATGTGGGGGTGCGGGTGCGGGCGGTGGGGTCGCGTATCACCGTGCCGATGGCCTCGAGTTCGAGTGGTGATTTCAGCAGCGCCATTTCCATCCCGTACTTTCCGGGACGCGAGTCGCTCTGGTTTCCGAGCAGCAACTTCGGTGTGGTGAAGAGCGACATCGACGAGCGTGACGTCATTCATCCGCTCGCGAACGGCGCCGAGACATACTACAAGTATGCGACGGGCGATTCGGTGGACATCACGATCGACGGTGGCCGCGTGATCAAGTTGCGCGAATTGCGCATCACGGCGCGCAGGCCCGACTGGCGGGTGTTCGTGGGCTCGTTCTGGTTCGATCGTGACGGTGGACAGCTCGTGCGCGCGGCGTACCGCCTGGCGGCCGAGCTCGAGATCTGGGATGTGGCGTCGGAAGAGAGTGAGACCGACAAGAAGGTGAGCCGCGAAGCCGATCGGCTGCGCGATTCCATTGCGCGGGTGCGCATGCCGCGTGACATGTACGTGAAGGACTCGATTTTGCGCGCGCCGTCGGTGCAGGCGCGGGCCAGCAACAATGGCAACGACGAAGATGCGCCGGCGTGGGTAAAGGCCACCTTCCGTCCGGCCAAGGCCAAGCTCGATGCGATCACCGTGGAGTACGGGCTGTATCAGGGCAAGTTCTGGTTGCCGCGAGCGAACAGCGCCACGGCGAGTATGCAGCTGGGCTTCATGCGCACGCCCTTCAGCATCGACGAGAAGTTCACCTACGACGAGGTGAACGGCGACTTCTCGCTGGCGGCGATTCCGGCGGCGCGATTGAGCGGTGCGGCCGGTGACAGCGGTGCGCGTGACACCACGGTGGTCACGGGTGGGAACGACGTGAACATCTCGGTCGGTGGTGGGAGCGGAAGAGCAGGCAAGGCCACGCCACCAGACACGACGAAGATGTCGGCATCCGCGCGGGCGCGATATCGCTTGTGCCTGAAGGATTCCACGTACACGCGGGTGGAGTCGCGGTACGAAGGCGCGTTGCGGGTGGCGTACGACATGCCGTGCGATGCGTCCAAGCTGGCGAATTCACCGGCGCTGCCGCCGGCGGTCGCGTCGGACGAGGCGCTGTTCGATCTCACGAGTCGCGACGAACTGCTGTCGGCGCTTGACCTGTCGCTGCAGCCCGGATGGATGCCGCGGATGCCGACCATCCGTTTCGGCTCCGACCTGCTGCGCTTCAACCGCGTGGAAGGACTCTCGGCCGGCGTGAACGTGTCGCAGGTATTGGGTGCGGGCTACACGCTGAACGCTGTGGGTCGTATTGGACATGCGGACCTGCACGCGAACGGTGAACTGAGTCTGGCGCGCAGCAATGGCGCGCGCACCGTGACCGCCACCGTGTATCATCGCCTCGCGGCCACGAACCCCGAGTGGGGCGGGGGGCTGACGTTCGGCGCATCGGTGCCGGCCTTCGTGTATGGGCGCGACGAAGGCTTCTACTACCGCGCCATGGGCGCCGAGCTTGGTGAACGTCGCGAGGGTCGCCGCGGGGCGCTCGAGTACAAGCTGTTCATCGAGCGGCAGTGGACTGCCGGCGATACCGACGTCGTGAACACCTTCTCGCTGGCGAAGCTGTTGGCCGATCGCCGATTCCGCCAGAATATCGAAGCCGAAGCGTTGAGTGTCACCGGCGTGTCGGGGGTGTACTCGCGGGTGTTGATGGAGCGTCCGAAGGGCCTGCGCATTACCACGGTGCTCAACGGCGAAGCGGGCACCGGCACGTTTCAGTATGCGCGGGCATCGGTGGAGGGCACGGTGTCGCGACCGGTGTCGATCCTGTCCACGGCGTTCACCGGTGCGATCGGCAGTTCCGTGGGCAATCTGCCACGGCAGCGCGGTTGGTTTCTGGGCGGCGTCCGCACCGTGCGGGGGCAGATTGCCGGGACGCAGGATGGTGATGCTTTCTGGCTGGCGCGGGCGGAGGTGGGGACGAAGCAGGGGGTGTTCCGGCCGGTGGGCTTCTACGACATCGGCTGGGCGGGGAGCCGCGCGGCTTTCGGCACAGTGCAGCCGCAACGCGGGGCGGGGATCGGTGTGGGACTGCTGGACGGCTTGATCCGCGTGGACTTCTCGCGTGGGTTGTATCCGTTGAAAAAGTGGCGGACGGATTTCTACCTGAGTGCGGCGTTGTAGGGGTGGGGCGCGGTGGCGGGCGCGTGTCGCCCGTTCGGCCGGTCGTCGTTCGCGCCGACTGGCGAGCGATCGCCGGGTTCTGCACGTTTCCGGACTCGCGAGGGAAGCTCGATGTCCCTCTGCGGCGACCGTCCCGTACTGGAGCAACTCCCGCTATGCGTATCACCGCCACCCGTCGCATCCTGATCGCGCTGTGCATCGCGTTGGCGCCCATGCCGGTCGAGGCGCAGCCGACGACCGGGGCGCTGACACGTCTGCTCGAGGCGGAGCTGTCGCGCTTCCCTGCGCGGACCGGTGTGTACGTGAAGCATCTCACGACTGGTGAAGAAGCCGCCGTGCATGCCGACGACGCGTTCAGCAGCGCGAGCGTCATCAAGCTCACCATTCTGGTGCGCGCCTTTCAGTTGGTCGACCAGGGGAAGCTGAACCTCGCCGAACGCGTGGAGATTCGCCGGGCCGATCTGCGGGACGGATCGGGCGTGCTCCAGTACCATGATCTTGGGCAGACGCCGACCATCAAGGATCTGCTCACCGAGATGGTGATCACGAGCGACAATGTGGCGACCGACCAGATGCTCACCAGAGTTGGCGGCGTCGACAGTCTGAATGCGTGGCTCAAGGCTGCCGGCTTTGCGCATCTCAGCATGGTGGCGCGCGGTCACGTGTACCGTCGCAAGATCCTGGCGCTGGTGAATCCGGAATTCGACAACCTCACGGCCGAGGAAACCACGGGACTGCAGTACGCGCAGCAGGGCGATGCGCTGTTTGGGCTGTACGCGTCGCTCTTTACGGGCGAGCGGGCGAAGTGGGTTGATATGGTGCGCGACCCGGCCAACAAGAAGATCCTGGCCGACGGCCGGTTGCGGCTGCCGGTCCAGGATCATGCGTACTGGCTCGGCGACATGACCCCGCGTGAAACGGGACGACTGCTCGAAGCCGTCGAACGCGGCACCATGACGTCACCTGCGAGCACCGCGATGATGCGCACCATGCTCCTGCGCCAGCAGGCCGGTGCGCGGCGCATCCCGCACTATCTGGACGTTCCCGTGGCGCACAAAACCGGTGACAGCCCGGTGATCACCAATGACGTCGGCATGGTGTACGCACGCTCGGGCACCGTGGTCATCGCCTTTTTTGCCAACGGCGTGACCGGGCAGATCGGCGAGGCCGAGGACCGGATCGGTCAGCTGTCGCGGAAGATCGTGGACTACTTCGACGGCGCCGTCGTTCCCCCCATCCGCCGACCGGCGCCGTAGCGCGTCGCGGCTGCGCGCTCCCCTCAAGGCGACGGCATGACGCGCTCAGTGAGGCGCAGCGTGAGGCCGACCGGCCCGACCACGAAGTTGAGGCGTTCCTGCGCCTCGTTGCCGTCGGGGGTGTCGACCCCCGCGATGTCGAAGCCGCCCAGCAGCACGGCCAGCGCCATCTTCATTTCGATCATGGCCAGGTAGCGGCCCGGGCAAATTCGCGGGCCGGCGCCGAAGGGGGTCGAGATCCGATTGACCGAACCCGCGATCGGCCCGAGCCCGCCCTCGCTGGTGAGCCAGCGCTCGGGCTCGAACGCCGCCGCACGCGGCAGATGGTCGTCGCTCACGCTGTCGCGGCGCAGCAGGCTGATCACCACCGTGCCGGCTGGCACCTGCACGTCGCCCACGCACACGTCATGCAGCGCTTGGAGCGGCTGGAGCGGCGCCACCGGCTTGAGGCGCATGCTCTCGTGCAAGCACGCTTCGACATAGTCGAGCCGACCCAGTTGCTCCAAGGTGAGTGCGGCCGGGTCGTCGGCGATCTGGCGCAGTTCGTCGGTGGCGCGGGCCAGCGCCGCGGGATGGCGCCACAGCAGGTGAATCGTCCAGGCCAGGGTGTTGGCCGTGGTGTCCTCGCCGGCCAGCAACATCGTCACCACGTTGCCCGACACGTGCGCATCGGTGATGCCGCTCTCAGGCTCGTCGGCGGCGACGATCATCGCTTCCAGCAGATTGCGCGGGTGGACGCGCCGATCGGGTTCCGCGGTCAGCCTCTCCCTGGCTTGGGCGACGAATTCCGCCACCGCCGCATTGACCTCGCGCACGCTGGTGTCGAGCTGACGGTCCGCCGCCGATCGCCTCCAGCGCCAAACCGGCAGTGGGGCGAGCGCGCGCCGGCTCAGCGCCGGAAAGATCTTGTCGAGATGCTGCTGGATCACATTGTCGCCGGACTCCAGCGTGTTGACCTCGGCACCGAAGGCCAATCCTGCGATCGTGTCGACGGTGTAGCGCATCAGGTCGGCCTGCAGATCGATGGACTGGCGCGTCCGCGCGGCGGCTTGCCAGCGCCCGCGCAACCGCTGCGCAACCTGCAGCATCGACGGGAAGTAGCTCTTCACATGCGCTGGGCGGAATCCCGCCATCACCATGCGTCGCTGTGCCCGCCAGGGGTCGCCGTTGGCACCGAACAGGCCAGGCCCCAGGCCCATCTCGCGGCCGATCTCCTGGATCTTGCGCCCGCGACCAAAACCATCCGGCCGGTCGCGCAGGATCGCTGCGACCAGCGCATGGTCCCCGACCACCAGCAGCTGTTGGCCGGCAGCGCGCAGGCGAAACAATGCCCCGAACTCGCGGCACCACTCCTCAAGCTGCAGATGAAAACGCTCGGCCTCGAACTGGAAGATGTTGCCGAACCAGGGCAGGCCACGCGGCCCGGTCAGCTCGTCTATCCGGCGCAGCGCCTTGCGGGCGGGCCCGTTCGCGTCGAGCACGGTCATCGGAACGTCTCGACGCGCACGAGGGGCAATCGCCGTGCGATCATCGCGTGAAGGCAGACATCAACGTGCGGGTTCCGACCTTCTGGATGCGCGAACCCCCATTGTCGGTGAACCAGATGTCGCCGTCGGGCCCGCTCATGACCACCCACGGCCTCGACCCGGCGGTCGGCACCTTGTACTCGGTGATGATGCCGGACGTCGTGATCCGACCGATGGCCCCGCCGGCCTGTTCGGCGAACCACAGGGCACCATCTGCTCCTGCCGTGATGCTGAGGGGGCGCGAGTCAGGGGTCGGGATCGCGAATTCCGTCACGGACCCGTCCATGGTGATCCGGCCGATTTTGTTGCCCTGGTTCTCGGTGAACCACATCGCACCGTCAGGCCCAGCCACAATTCCATTCGGCAGGGCTCCGATCGTCGGAACGGCAAACTCGGTGATCGTTCCTGCCATGGTGATCCGGCCGATCTTGTTGCCGCCGCGCTCGGTGAACCACATCGCACTATCGGGGCCAGCCGCGACCGCCACCGGGCTTGCATTCGTCGTGGGGATGCGGAACGAGGAGATGGCTCCCGTCATGGTGATCCGGCCGATCATCCCCAGCGATCGCTCGGCGAACCACATCGCACCATCGGGGCCAGCCGCGATACCCGCCAGAAACGTTCCCGCGACCGGCAGCGGGAATTCGGTGATGGCACCATCGGTGGCGATACGACCGATCTGGTTGCCCTGGTTCTCGGTGAACCACATGGCACCATCGGGGCCAGCAGCGATAGCCACCGGGGAGGCCACGGCTGTCGGAATTTCGAATGAGGTTATCGCTCCATCGGCCGTGATACGGCCAATGGTGTTGCCGGTCCATTCGGTGAACCAGGCCGCACCATCAGGTCCAGCCGCGAGCCCCATCGGTCCCGCTGGGGCTTGGGGAAGTGGGAATTCAGTGATTGATCCGTCACTGGTGATCCGTGCAAGCGCGTTACCGGCTGCTTCGATGAACCACATGGCGCCATCGGCCCCCGGACGAATTCCGTAGGGCGCCGAACCCTTCGTCGTGATTCCGTACTCGGTGACGACACCATCGATGGTGATCCGGCCAATCTTATTCGCGGACTGTTCAGTGAACCACAAGGCGCCATCCGTACCGGCCTCGATGCCGATCACCCCGGCGTCGGGAGTCGGCACCGGGTAGCTGGTGACCACGCCGCCCGTCGTGATCCGTCCGATCCGATTGACCGTCTGTTGTGTGAACCACAACGCTCCGTCAGGGCCCACAATGATGCCGGAGGCACCTGCTGACGCATCCGGCAGGGGGTACTCCGTGATCGCTCCACTGGTCGTGATCCGACCGATCTTGTTCCCTGCGAACTCGGTGAACCACAACGCACCGTCGGGTCCGACGGTGATCGCGGCGGGAAGCGCGCTGGCTGTCGGCACGGCGAACTCGGTGATCTCGCCCGCCGTCGTGATCCGTCCAATCTTGTGCGCCTCGTACTCGGTGAACCACAATGCCCCATCCGGGCCGCGCACCAACACCGACGGCGTTGCGTGCGGCGTCGGTACGGCGAACTCGGTGATCTCACCCGCTGTCGTGATACGACCAATCTTGTCGCCCCCATACTCGGCGAACCACAACGCCCCGTCCGAGCCGGTCACGATGCCGTGCGGATGGGCGTTGAGGGTGGGGATGACGAACGAGGTTACCGCACCACTCGGGGTGACACGCAGGATGGAGTTATTGACCACATCGGTGACCCACCAATTGCCATCCGGACCCAACGTGAGCAACTGGGGCCTCGAGCTCCCTTCAATCGGAGCGAACGCCGTGAAGTGGCCGAGTGCATCGCCCGCTCTCGACACGATGATGATCGCCGCACCCACAAGCAACGCGAGCAGCGCGCCCCACACCTTTCCCTTTCGCATCACGTCACCGCCCCTCAGAGTCGTCACGAGATTGTTGTCGGAGTGCCATCTTGTTCGAACGAAAAATAGCGTCGGGCGCGTGCCGCCCACAGTGCTGTCCTGACGTGCCGGGATCTCCGTCCCCGAGGCACACGCGGTAGGAGGGGTGCTGTGCTCGCGCGGCGCATTCCCTGTCCCGACGATATCTTGGCAGCAGGTGCATCGGTGCACCCCCGCATCCCCTCCATCGAGGAGTGCTCTCGTGTCCTCCCGTCGTTCCAAAGTTGCGCCGCAGTACGATGTGATCGTGGTCGGCTCCGGTGCCGGTGGCGGCATGGCCGCCTACCAACTGTCGGTGCAGGGGCTCAAGGTGCTGCTGCTCGAAGCGGGGCGTGACTACGACCCGGTTACCGAAACGCCGATGTTCCAGACGCCGAAGGACGCGCCCCTGCGCGGCAGCGGCAATGCGGACAAGCCGTTCGGCTTTTACGACGCCACCGTGGACGGCGGCTGGCGGGTGCCGGGCGAGCCATTCACCACGGCGCCGGGCAGCCAGTTCAGCTGGTGGCGTTCGCGCATGCTGGGCGGGCGCACCAACCACTGGGGACGCATCTCGCTGCGTATGGGACCGTACGACTTCAAGCCGAAGTCGCGCGACGGACTCGGCGCCGACTGGCCGATGACGTACGAGACGATGGCCCCGTACTACGACAAGACGGAGCTGCTCATCGGCGTCTACGGCGGTGACGACGATCTCGAGAACACGCCGCGTTCATCGCCTGGCGTGCTGCAGCCGCCGCCAGCGGCGCGCTCGTACGAGCTGCTCGCCAAGCAGGCGTGCGATCCGCTCCGGATTCCCGTGATTCCGGCGCACCGCGCCGTGCTCACGCAGCGGCAGGACTCGGCCCGTTTGCCCGCCAAGCTGCATCCCGGGAATGCGCTCGCGCAGCGCGTGCTACGCCAGAGCATGAACGAGCGCATGGCCTGCTTCTATGCCACTGATTGTGGTCGTGGCTGCTCGATCAAGGCGAACTTCCAGAGTACCACCGTGCTCATCCCGCCCGCGATGGCCACCGGCAACGTGACGTTGATTACCGACGCCATGGTGCGTGAAGTGTCGATCGACGCGCAGGGCAAGGCCAGCGGCGTGCACTACATCGACAAGCTGTCGCGGGTCGATCATCACGTGACCGCGAAGGTTGTGGTGTTGGCGGCGAGTGCGTGCGAGACGTCGCGCATCATGCTGAATTCGAAGAGCACGCTCTTTCCGAACGGCATCGCCAACAGCAGTGGCGTGGTCGGCAAGTATCTCATGGACACCGTGGGGGCCGGGCTCTCGGCGCAGATCCCCCGCCTGGAGGGATTGCCGCCGATCAATGAAGACGGCACCGCCGGCATTCACATGTACATGCCATGGTGGAAGTACGGCGACCAGAAGGCCGGTAAGATGTCGTTCGCGCGCGGCTACCACATCGAGTTCGGCGGTGGGCGCGGGATGCCCGGCCCCGGCATCTTCGGTGGACTCGAAAGCTTCACGCAGGGCGCGTACGGAAAGAAGTTCAAGGAAGAAGCGCGTCGCTACTTCGGCTCGTTCATGTACTTCGACGGCCGTGGCGAGATGATCCCGAACGAAGACTCGTACTGCGAGATCGATCCCACGGCGGTGGACCAGTGGGGCATTCCCGTGCTGCGCTTCCACTGGAAGTGGTCGGAGCATGAGATCCAGCAGGCGGCACACATGCACAAGACGTTCGCCGAGATCATCGACAAGATGGGCGGCACGGTGCAGGGCACGGTGCAGACCGACGGCAACAAGGCCATCGCGGCGGGCGGCTCGATCATTCACGAAGTCGGCACCGTGCGCATGGGCAGCGATCCGAAGACGTCGGTGCTCAACGAATTCGGTCAGGCGTGGGACGTGAAGAACCTGTTCGTGACTGACGGCGCGACGTTCGTGTCGAATGCCGACAAGAATCCGACGTTATCCATTCTCGCGCTCGCATGGCGCAGCTGCGATCACATCGTGGACGAACTGAAACGGGGGAATCTCTGATGAGCGACGGAACGCACGACGGGCAGCAGCCGGCAACGCAGGGCATCGCGCGGCGCGACGCGCTCAAGGCGATCGCGGCGGCCGCCATGGTCCCGATGCTCCCCGAGTCCGCGGCCGCTCCCGTAGCGCCGGCGCCGCGTGCGCCGCTGCCGATGTTCGAGGAGCAGCCGCAGGCCAAGCGCAAAGGGCCCCGCGGCACCCCGACCGATCCGGTGCTGCAGGTGGCGAAGGCCGACTGGCCGAACAAGCTGCAACTACGCGAGCTCGCCACGCTGAGCGCGCTGTGCGACATGATCATCCCCGCCGACGCCAAGAGCCCATCGGCATCGGCGGTCGGTGCGCCGGCATACATCAACGAATGGGCCAGCCGGCCCGGCGGTGAGTCGTCGCTGGTGCGCGTTCGTGGTGGGCTGGCGTGGCTCGACCGCGAGTCGCAGACGCGGTTCGGTAAGCGATTCCATCTGGCCACTCTCGCGCAGCGTACGGCCATCTGCGACGACATCTGCTATGGGCCGAAGGCCAAGCCCAAGCATCAGTTCGCCGCGCAGTTCTTCGACACGATTCGCGATCAGACCGCGACGGCGTTCTACACCACGCCGCAGGGGTGGAAAGATCTGGGCTACATCGGCAACGTGGCGATGCCGAAATTCGAAGGGCCGAACGCCGAGATCAGACGGAAGCTGGGGCTGGAGTAAGCAGCAGCGTCTCCACCGCCGCAAAATCGCCGCCGCCTGGGCCGTGCACCGCCCCGTGGCGGCACCACGCCAGCGGGGTGTCCTGATGATGCGCATCGCGCACGGTGATGAGGGCACGTCCGGCCGGTGTGCGGAGGAGCACGGCCACGGTGGAAGCCGAGCCTTGCCACGCCGCGCAGTGCAGGGCGGTGCCCGAGTCATGTCCGGGCGTGGCCGGATCGAATCCCAGTTCCAGCATCAGCGCGACGGCCGGCGCATTGCCGTCCCACGCCGCATCGGTGATGGCGCGGTGATCCTGCGCGCTGAGCGAGGACACCAGATCCGGATGTTCGCGTACCAGCGCGCGGGCGGCGTTGCCATCGGTGCGACGGCAGGCCAGACGCAGTGCCTGCACGGGGGTGGCGAACGTGCGCATCGCGGCCAGCGTGTCGTCGTGCCCGAACTGCGCCGCCACCTCCAACGGCGAGCGATTGCCACCGATGGTCCACTGGTAGATGTGAAAGCTGCTGGGCGGCCGCTCCGCGTAGTGTCCGCGCCCCGTCTTCAGGTCCAGCAATCCCGCGTCATGTTGCAGCAGCGCGACGGCGCGATCGGTGAGCCCTAGGGCCGCAGCCAAAAAGATGTCGGCCTGCGCGCCGCGTTCCACGAGATGACACGCGAGGTCGTAGCGCCCGGCATCGCGCGCACATGCCAACATCCACTCGGCCGCTGTGGCGCGGTGATCCACATCGCGGGCATCGATGTCGGCGCCGGCGTTCAGCAGCAGGTCGATGACCCGGCGCGACCGGGCGAAGTGCAGCGGCGTCTGCCCGTCGCCGCCACGCACCGACGCCTGTGCCGAATCAGCGGCGAGCATGGTGGCCAACAGATCGGCGTCGTCGAGATGCGCCGCGGCGCAGGCGTCGGGAACGGCACCGGCCGCCAGGAGTCGTGCCGCTGCGGCACCCGTGGCCACATGCAACGCGTGAAACGGGCCCGCCCACCACGCGCTGCGCCGATTGGGATCAGCCCCGAATTCGAGTAGTACGTCGATCAGTGCCACGTCATTCGCGTACGCCACGATGGCCGGGGCGTTGAACGCGAAGACCGGATCATTCAGGTGCGCGCGGAGAGTGACGTGCTGCGACAACAGCGCACGCGCCATGTCGGCATCGCGTCGCTGCAGGGCAGCGTGCAGCAGCTGCTTGGGCGTCATCGCGTTCGGAGGAGTGGAATCTGACATCGTGAACGCGCGTCTGGTTCACGTCGCACAAGTATAGCCCGGATGCAGCCGGCGGACACGGCCAGGGGCGTGTCGTGGCAGAATATGCGCGGGTACTATGTTCCATGCATGCACCGATGCGTCTCCTCGCCTCCGGAGGGCCATTGCCACGACCGTCCCCGCCGCGCGTCTCCGTCGAATTCGTTGCGCATTGCGCCGTGTTGGGCGTGCGCACGGCGCATACGATCGAAGAGCTGACCGCCGCGTACCGACCGCTGATCCAGCGGTGGCACCCCGATCGTCATCAGGGTCAACCAACGCATGGCGTGGCGCTCGATCGTGCCAAGGCGATCAACGAGGCGTATGCTTTCCTCTCCAACGTGCTCGAACGGGCGCGTGCGGCAGAACGCGCCGCACCGCCGGTCGTGTCCCGTGGAACAGCGCCGGGATCACACGATGGATTCCCCGATCCGTCGGTGCTCGAGATCTTCCTGAACGCCGCGCCCATCCTCTCGGTGGGGTACAACAGCGCGACCGGCGATCTGTTCGTGAAGTACGTGGGCCATCGGATCTATCGCTATCGCGACGTACCCCCCGCCGCGTTCGAAGCGCTGCTGCTGGCCCCGTCTGTGTCGGGGTATGTGCGTGACCACATGGACCCGCGCTATGAGTACGAGGTGTGCAAGCGCACGACCTAGTCGCCGCGCCGGACGCCGCATACGCGAGCCGCGGCCCAGCACCCCCAGCCACCAACGCGCACGCCGCCTAGTTTACGCGAATGGGAACTGCTGCCGACCACGTCACCATTCGCGACCGCCACGTGTCGGTGCCAGGCGGCGATCTCTTCGTGCGCGAATGGAGGCCCCACGACGTCCCCGCCAGCGGCACGCCGCTGATCCTGCTGCACGATTCGCTGGGGTGCGTCGAGCTGTGGCGTGATCTGCCGGCACAATTGGCGCATGCCGTGAACCGGCCGGTGCTCGCCTACGACCGGCTCGGTTTCGGGAAGTCATCGGCGCGCCACGCGCCGCCGTCCGTCGACTTCATCAACGAAGAAGCGGACGTGTACTTCCCCGCCGTCCGCGAGGCATTGGGGCTCACCACGTACGCGCTCTTCGGACATAGCGTGGGCGGTGGGATGTCACTCGCGATCGCGGCCGCCGCACCGGCGTGGTGTGAGCAGGTGATCAGCGAGTCGGCGCAGGCCTTCGTCGAGGCGCGCACGCTCGACGGCATTCGTCTCGCCAAAACCCAGTTCGCGGATCCTGCGCAGTTTGCCAAGTTGGCGCGGTGGCACGGCGACAAGGCGCGATGGGTGCTCGAGGCGTGGACCGACACCTGGACGTCGGCCGCGTTCACACACTGGAGTCTCGATCCGTACCTCGCCAAGGTGCACTGCCCGGTGCTGGTAATCCATGGCGATCGCGACGAGTACGGCTCGCTGGCCTTTCCGCGTCGGATCGCACACGGCGTGCGCGGTGTGTCGCAGCTGGCAATCATCGAGGGGTGCGGACATGTGCCGCACCGGGAGCAGCCGAGTCACGTCCTGTCGCTCATCACCGCCGCGCTCACGGGCCCGCGCTAGGCGAGTCTGACGCGCGCGGGGGGCTACTGCTTGATGAACTCTGCATACGGGGCGGTGCGTTGCGCGCGCGCGCTGCTGCCGGTGCCGGCGCTGATGCCGCTGCGCGCCAGCGTGCTCCGCACGTCGTCGTCGGTGAGCTGGGGGAAGCGATCGTACCACACACCGATCGCGATGAGATCAGCGGGCGTGACCAATGCGATCAGGTCGTGCACGTCACGCCGGAGCTCGGCCGCCACGGACCGCTGCACCACGGGCACGGCCAGCACGATCGCCGACGGCTGCTGGGTACGCACGACTTCGATCGCGGCACGCACGGTCGCGCCGGTGGCGATACCGTCGTCCACCAGGATGACCGTGCGGTTGTGCAGGGTCGGCGCCGGTCGCCCGCCACGATAGGTGCGTTCACGCCGGTCCAGCTCCCGCCGCTCGCGTGCCGTCGTCTTCTCGAGATCCGCCTTCCGGATGCCCATGCTCATGATGATGTCGTTGTTGAGCACGCGCACGCTGCCCGCGCCGATGGCACCCATGGCAAGTTCCTCGTGCCACGGGACCCCGAGTTTTCGCACGTTCAAGACATCCAGCGTCGCGCCGAGTGCCTGCGCGACTTCGTAGGCCACTGCGACACCGCCTCGGGGCAGGCCGAGGACGATCACGTCGCGGCCGCGCAGGTGCTCGAGCTTGGTGGCGAGCGCGCGCCCGGCACTCGCACGGTCGGTGAATGGGCTCATCATGGGTGTGCTCCGATGTGCGAATGCGATGTCACGTACCGATACGGAGGCGCGTGGCCGCCGCTGCACACCGATGCGGGAGCCATCGGCCGCGCCAGATACGCGCATGCGCCGCATGATTGACCAGCAGACGCGCGTTGTCTGTCGGTGTTTCCCACCACGCGGTGGGGCACGTGATCGTGACGGCCTTGCCAGCCATGGCCGTTCCGGGCATCATCCGCCCATGTCACTCACGCATGAAGCAGTCACTCCCGGGCTAGTGGTCCAGCTGGACACCGCCCTGTTGCGCGCCCTCGGCGGCTGCCAAACCAATGCCGTGCTGGGCCCCGAGGGTGATCGGTCCGTAGTGGGCACGCAGGACTTCCTGATCGTGGGCGTGGACGCGGCGGCCGGTCGTTGCACCGCCGTGCCGCTCTTCGCCAAGACCGCGGTGGGCAATCAGCCCCTCGAGAATGGCAAGAAGTCGGGAACTGCCAACCAGTGGATCGGCACCGACACGTTCTTCTCCCGTTGGCAGCATTGGCGGATTCCGGTGGCCTCGGTGGTCGCCGCGTCGGCGGGTGATCCGGCCACGGTGGCCGATCGTCGTCGCTACGCGGCCGCGGATCGGTCGGCGCTCGATGACATCAAGAACTGGGAAGGACGGAACCGCGCGGCCTATCGGGACGCGTGACCAGCGGCGCGCGCGTCCCGGCGCGCTGCTTCAGAACGTCAGCACGGTGCGCATCGTCGCCACGTTGCCATACGCGCGCGCTCCAGATCCGTCGAGACGGCTGACACGCTGGAGGTCGCCCACCAGCGACAGGTGCGATGACACGGGCAGTTGGTAGAACAGCTCGCCGATCGTTTCGCGCCCGGTTCCCCACGAGGCGGTGGTGAACCCGACGCCGATCACATCGTTCGGGCGCGCCGAGAGCAGGCCGGACATCGTAAGGCCGCCGCCGCGGTGTGCGTGGACGGACTGCACCGTGGGATTGGCCGTACCGATCTGCGCGAAGGCGCTCACCGCCGCGTGATTGCTGGTGTCCCCGTCGCGCGAGCGCCCCTGCCACAACGTCTGATCGAGGGTGGCGTACCAGCCGTTGGTCCCTTCGACATCCGGCGCATCGTCGATGCTGGTCCCCATGGCCGAGAACAAGCCGGTGTGCCGCCATGCGCCCGTACCCAGCCGGCCGGCGAGTTGTGAGCCGCCAAGCGTCCACTGCTGATTCGCCTGCGCGATCTGGAAGCGCGACGTGCCACCCTCGGCCGCGGGGGCGCCATCGAGTCCGTTGAACAGCCCCACGCTCACGTTGAACATCGCCCACGGACTCACCGTCGCTTCCACGCCCAACGTCGGCAACGGAAACGTGGGGGCGGCCACGATGCTTGGCGAAAAGCCCATGGAGGCATTCAGAAATGACGCGCCGTTGTCCGTGCCGGCGAAGATGCTGTTGAAGTCGACCCGGCCTGCCCGGATGCTCAGGCGGTCCTGCAGCAGGCGCTGTTCGACCCACACTTCCCCCATCGCGCGAAAGTCATCCGCGTCGATATTGGAGAAGTTCTGCACGAACGCCGCTTCCCCCGATCCGTTGCGCCCCGTCTTCGTTTTGTGCTGGGCGTAGATCGTGAGACCGCGCCAGCCCACCAGCGAATCCATGTCGAGTGTGAGCTCGAGATTGCTGTGCGTACGCAGCGATCGCGCGCCCGTGAACGCCGCTGACCCTGCCGAGGCGTCGGTGATTTCCTCGGCGCTGAACGTCACGCCGGGATGCGACACGAGCGTGCGCCAGTCGATCGGTGCGCGTCGCACCGGATCGGAACGCATCGACGCGCTGCGCTGTGCGTCCGCTTGCACCGTGCTGCGCATGGTGGGGCGCACGATCTGCACCGGAAGGGCCGTGCCATCGATCCGTGATACGCCGACGGGCGCCTCGACCGCGGGAGTCCCTGCGATCTGCTCGACGGCCGCAGACGATGCCGATGCCGGCGCTGCGATGGTGCTGGCGGAGACGGCGGTGCGCGAGGTCGGACGCCGAGTTGCCGCCACCGGTGCGGCATCGGCTGCCGTCACACCCGGAACGGACAGGCTTACGCGAGAGGCACGCACCGTGGGCGCGCGGCGCACGGCGGGGCTGACGATGGTGGCTCGGACCGCGACGGCGCCGCCGACGAGGATCAGACAGGTCGCCACGGCCAGTCGGCGCGTGGCATGTGGACTCGAACTCCGGGCAGATGCCGTCGGAGAATCAGTGTTGGACATACGAGTCGCTTCGCAAGTCGGCGTATTGCCGGTGGACATTCACTGGGCACCGGCATCGGCGACTCCTCGTGCCTTCTTCATTTTCGGCGTATATCACCAATTCATTGAGCGCTGGGAGCCGCGAATTCAGGCACAGCGGTCAATCTGTGACGCCTATTGCCACCGGTGAACGCGCGGACGGCGCGATTGGCTGGTGGCGCCGGTGCCAGATCACGCAACCGGACGGACCCGTTATGGTTCACGGTATGCCGATCGACTATGCGCGGCGCCTCACCGGTACGGTTCGCACCACGCGGGAGAATGCGCACCTTGGCGTCGGCTTGGCCTTCGTCGCGGGCGCCACGAATGCCGGCGCGTTCCTCGCCGTGTCGCAGTACACGTCCGTCCGTGAGGCCGACTACTCCCCCCGCAGACGTTTGACCGGCACATTTCGGAGTGGCAATCTCTGCCGTCAGTGCCTCCCGATCGCGGTCCGCGTCGCCTCCATTCCCGATTTCGCGTTATGAGCCGTCGTTTCATCTTCGCCAGCCTGCGCGCGCCCGCGGCCATGGCCGCCGTTCTTGTCGCCCGTACGGCGCTCGCTCAGCCGTCGGCTCAGCCGTCGGCCGCGCCGTCGTCGGCCACCACGCTGGCCCCCGTGTTCGCGAACGGCATGGCCCAGGTAGTCCCCGCCTGGCGCGATTCCACGACGTGGATTCGGCACGATCTCTGGGTCGAGACGGACTTCGACAGCGATCGCGACGGCCGCAAGGATCGCGTGCACGTCGACGTCACCCGCCCGGCGCAGACCGAGGGCGGTGGACTCAAGGTGCCGGTGCTCTACGGCGCGAGTCCCTACTTTGCCGGCACGTCGCGCGATGATTCCAACTGGAACGTGCAGCAGGAGCTTGGCGATCAGCCGCCCACGCGTCGTGCCATGACCGCGCCGGTGCATCAGCCCAATCGTCGGCGCATTTCGAACGCGCTCGTGAACGAGTGGGTGCCGCGCGGTTTCGCTGTCGTACACTCGGAGGCCCCGGGCACCGGCTTGTCGCAGGGATGTGCCACGGTGGGCGACTATCCGGAACGTGCGCCGATGAAGTTCGTGATCGAGTGGCTCAATGGCCGCGCCAAGGGCTACACGAGTCCCACGGGACGCGAAGAAGTGCGCGCCACCGGCTGGTCCACCGGCAAGGTGGGCATGATCGGCACGTCGTACGAAGGCACGCTGCCGTTGGCCGCCGCGACGACCGGCGTGAAGGGGCTCGAGTTGGTCGTGCCGGTCTCGCCGAATACGTCGTACTACCTGTATTACCGCTCGAATGGCCTCGTGCGCTCACCTGGCGGCTATCTCGGTGAAGACGTGGACGTGCTGTACGACTTCGTGGCCAGCGGTGATCCCGCTACCCGCGCCAAGTGTGACGTGATCTGGAAGACCAATGTGTTCGCCGGCCCGAAAGGCCAGGACCGCGCCACCGGTGACTTCAACGAGTTCTGGCAGAAGCGTGACCTCTTGCCGCACGTGAAAAGCATCAAGGCGGCGGTGTTGCTCGCGCATGGCTTGAACGACTACAACGTGACGCCCGCCCACAGCGTGCGCATTTACGACGAGATGAAGGCGCGTGGACTGCCCGTGGGGCTGTATCTGCATCAGGGCGGCCATGGCGGTAATCCGCCAGCCGACATGCTCAATCGCTGGTTCAGTCACTACCTGTATGGCGTCGACAACGGCGTGCCGGGTGATCAGTCGGCGTACATCGTGCAGGACGCCGGTGCGCAGGCACCGATGGCGGCGGTGGCAGCCGCCCCATTGTCGGGCTCGCCCGCACCGAACCCGCGTGGGCGCGCCACCGCCTTGCCCACGCCGTTCGCGGCGTTCCCGGTGCCGGGCACCGTGCCGGTGACGATGCATCCCACCGCCGGTGGCCGTGGGATCGCGGCGTTGGCGTTCGCCCCCGTCGCCGCAGGGGTGGAGTCGCTGATCGACGACGTCGCGTTCAGCGGCAGCGCGCTGGCCAGTGCGCCGACGTCGGCTCACCGACTGCTGTATGCCACGCCGGTGTTCACCGACACGGTGCACATCTCGGGCACGCCGCGCGTGACGCTCCGCATGGCCGCCAACGTGAAGGCAGCCAATCTCTCCGTGTGGCTCGTGATGCTCCCCTACGACTCGGCGCGCACCGGCTCCGAAAGCCACGTGGGTAATGTGTCGCACGGCTGGGCCGACCTGCAGAACGCCAAGGCACTCACGAAGGGCGGCAACTACGCGTCCACGAATCGTGGGGCGCCGCTCACCGCCGGCGAGTATCGCGAGGTCACCTTCGATCTCGAACCGACCGACGAGTTCATTCCCGCCGGCAAGCAGCTCGCGGTCATGATTATGTCGAGCGACCGCGAATTCACGCTGTGGCCGAAGGCCGGGGCCGAGCTCACACTCGATCTCGCCAAATCGTCGTTCCGCATTCCCGTGGTCGGCGGTGTGAATGCGCTCCAGAAAGCGGGCATGCGATGAGCTCGCGACTCCCTCTCCACTCTTCCATCACGGTCATGCGTTCTCTGTTTCGTCTTGCCGCACCGGCGTTGCTGCTCTCGGGCATCGCGGGCGCGCAAACTCCTGATGCGACCACACTGAACGGCCTGCGCTGGCGTTCGATCGGCCCCGTGAACATGGCCGGACGCATCACCGATGTCGAAGCGCATCCCAGCGCGCCCAAGACGTTCTATGTGGCCGGCGCCACCGGCGGCATCTGGAAGACGGTGAACGCCGGCACCTCATTCGTGCCGCTCTGGGAGAAAGGCCCGATCGCCTCGATGGGCGATCTCGCGATTTCCCCGAGCAATCCGAACATCATCTGGGCCGGCACGGGTGAAGAGGACTCGCGCAATTCCGTGGCGCCCGGCTACGGCATCTACAAGTCGGTCGATGGTGGTGTGACGTGGCAGAGCATGGGCCTCGAAAAAACGCAGCACATCGGGCGCATTCTCGTGCATCCCACCAACCCCGACATCGTGTACGTCGCCGCTTTGGGCGCACTCTGGGCCACCAACCCCGAGCGCGGGTTGTACAAAACGGTCGACGGCGGCAAAACCTGGACGCTCGCCAAGTTCATCAGCGACAAGGCCGGCTTCGTGGACCTCGCGATGGATCCTCGTGATCCGAACGTGCTGTACGCCACCAGTTGGGAGCGCATCCGCAAGGCGCATTTCCTCAAGAGCGGCGGCCCCGGCTCAGCGCTCTGGAAATCCACCGACGGCGGCACCAACTGGAAGGAGATCACCGGCGGCGGATTCCCGGCGACGACCAAGGGGCGCATCAATCTCGCCATTGCGCCGAGCAATCCCGACATGGTGTACGCCATGGTCGAAGCTGATAGCGTGCGCGGCGCCAAGCCGCAGCGTTTGCTGAGTGGGTTGTACCGTTCGTCGAATGGCGGTGCCACCTGGACGTGGATGAGCACGATCAACAATCGCCCGTTCTACTTCTCGCAGATTCGCATCGATCCGAAGAATGCCGATCGCGTGTATCGCATGGCCGTCGACTTCGCCTTCTCCGACGATGGGGGGCGCTCGTGGCGCGCCGGCATGGTGGGGATTCACGAAGACTACCACGCCATGTGGATCGACCCGAATGACCCGGAACATTTCATCGTCGGTGGTGATGCGGGCATCTTCCAGACGTGGGACAAGGGCGGCACGTATGACGCCGTGAACAACATGGCCATGGGCCAGTTCTACGGGATCAGCTACGACTTTCAGGTGCCGTATCGCGTGTGTGGAGGCCTGCAGGACAACGGCACGTCGTGTGGCCTGAGCCGTCGCGCTGGCGCACCGCTGCAGATGACCGACTGGTTCGCGATCTTCGCCGCCGACGGTTTGCAGTCGGCGCAGGATCCGTTCAATCCCGACTACGTGTACTACGAGTCGCAGGGCGGTAACATCGCGCGGCGCAACGTGGCCACGGGTGAAGTGATGAGTGTGAAGGCCCGCACCGTCACGCGCACGCAGTTCGGTCAGCAGATCGAGCGTATTCGTGGCACCGGTACCACGCCGCTCACGCCGGAGCAGACCAAGCGGATCGCCGATATCCGCCTGCAGATGAAGAAAGAACTCGCCGATCCGAACGTGGCGACGCGATGGAACTGGAACACGCCGTTCATCCTGTCGCGTCACGACGCGAACGTGCTCTATTCCGGCGCCGAGAAGCTGTTCAAGTCGGTGAAGAAGGGCGAGGAGCCCTACGCGATTTCGCCCGACCTGTCGTCGCGCGATGAAGCACGTATCCGCATCACCACCGGCTTCGACATCGACGGCAACCCGGCGGTCGATGCCACCGGCGGCATTACGCGCGATGCCACCGGCGCCGAGGAGAATGCGACGATCGTGACGATTGCCGAGTCGCCATTCAAGGCTGGCGTGTTGTACGTCGGCACGAATGACGGGAAGGTGTGGCTCACGAAGAACGATGGCGGCACGTGGGAAGATCTGAGCGCGCGCTTCCCCGGCGTTCCGCCTTTCACGCACGTGAGCAAGATCGACGCGAGTCCGTCGGATTCCGCCACCGTGTACGTGTCGTTCGACAATCATCGCGACAACGACTTCGCGCCGTATGTGTACGTGTCCAACGACTTCGGGAAGACGTTCCGCTCGATGGCCGCCGGCCTCTCGGTCGGTCGCCCGAACACCGTGTACGTCGTGCGCGAAGACCCATTCAATGGGTCGCTGCTGTACGCGGGCACGGAGCTTGGCGTGTACGCGTCGCTCGATAAGGGCGTGACCTGGTTTATGCTCGACAATAACCTCCCCACGGTGCCCGTGTACGACTTGCAGGTGCATCCGCGCGATCGTGAGCTGATTGCCGGCACGCATGGGCGTGGTGTGCAGATCCTCGACGTGTCCGCGCTGCAGCAGTTCACGGCGGCTGCGCTGTCGGCACCGGCCGTGCTCTTCAAGCCTACCGTCGCCTTGCAGTACGGTGAGCGCCCAACGGGATCGGAGCCGCGGGCCCAGCGCATGTGGCGCGGCGACCGCGTGCCGGCCGGTGCGGCCATTACGTATAGACTGGCCGCGCCAGTCACCGGGGGCGCCCCGCGCATTACCGTGCTGAACGCCGCCGGTGACACCATCGCGCGACTGCTCGGCACCAACACCGCCGGCCTGAACACGGTGACGTGGAACCTGCAGGCCACCGGTACGCAGATGCAGGGAGCGAACACCGGCGGTCGTGGTGGATTCGGCGGTGGATTCGGCGGCGCGCCGCAGCCGAGCGGCACCATCAGCGATCCTGGCTTCCCCGCCGGCTTCAACGCGCGTCCGGCAGAAGCGCGCGGCGCGGCCGACAGCACCGGCACGCCGGAGAATCAGGCCAAGGCCCTGATCGCGGCACAGAATCGTGCCCCGGCCGCCGGCGGCGCTGGTGGCTTCGGCGGTGGCGGTGGCTTCGGCGGCGGTCGCCCATCGTTCGTGGAGACGGGCGACTATCGCGTGGTGCTCGAACTGCCGGGGCAGCCGAACGCCTCGGCGCAGTCGCTGCGCGTGGTCCGCGTGTCGCCCGATGAGCGCGCCGTGCTGGTGCCAGCCAGGCGTTAGTGCATCAGCCCTCGCTGAGTGCGGGGACGGCTCGCGTCAGTGGGGGGCGTATCGATGCCGTGCGTGAACCAGGCGCGTGCCTGTGGTATCACGCACGGCGCGGCGGCCGATGGTCGACGCTGCTCAATGCAGCGCTTGGACCTCGACGAAGGCCGCGTACACGCGATCCAGTTCGATCCGCATTCCGTCATCGCGTCGGAGCAGCATGCTGCGACTGGTGCAGCATTCACAGCGCATGACGACCCCGGGCTGGATGCCAACGGACGAGCAATGATTGCGGACAATGTCGAACAGCACGGCACCAACGGCGACACGCTCCCCCACGGCGATGTCGATCAGCGAACGGCCGGACTCATGAGTAGGCGTGGCGAGCATCATGCACTCCTCGTCAAATGAAATAGTGGCAAACGGGGCTGCGTGCAGGCGGTCATTCACGGGTCGCCGCAGCAGTGCGCCGCACAGGTCGCGATATGTGTGGCCGTCCGACCGAAATCACTAGTCGGAAGACGCCGGACACACCGTCAGTGAATCACTGACACACCGCGCCGCCCGCGACCGCGATGGTATGTCCATGAGCGAGGCATCCATCACGCCGCCCCCGACCGGCACACCGCAGAGCACTCCGCCGGGCGCGTCGCCGGTACGGATGGCCCCCTGGTTGTTGCCGCTGGCGTTCTTCTGGGTCGTCATGCTCGGCCGCACCTGCGGTGGGACCGACGCGAAGGCCGTGCCGTACAGCACGTTTCTGCAACTGGTCGATTCCGGTCGCGTGACCGACGTCCTCGTGAGCGAGACCGACGTGCAGGCCACATTGCGCGCCCCCGACAGCGCGAAGGCGAAGCGGATTACCGCCGTGCGCGTCGATCCCGCGCTCGTTGAAACCCTGCGCGCGCATCACATCACTGTCACCGGACGGGGCTCCGCGGGCTGGCTGCAGTCCCTCATCGGCTGGCTCCTTCCGCTCGCGCTCATGATAGCGCTCTGGTCGTGGCTCGGACGCCGCTTCATGGGGCAGCAGACCGGTGGCGTACTCAACTTCGGGCGCAGCGGTGCGACGATTTTCGCCGAGACCTCGGTGAACGTGACCTTCGACAGCGTGGCGGGCGTGGATGAAGCGAAGGCTGAGCTTCGCGAAATCGTGGCGTTTCTCAAGGATCCCACGGCGTTCGGGAGACTCGGCGCACACATCCCGAAAGGCGTCCTGCTCGTCGGGCCGCCGGGCACGGGGAAGACGCTGCTGGCTCGCGCCGTCGCCGGCGAAAGCCGCGTCCCGTTCCTCTCGATCAACGGGTCCGAGTTCGTGGAGCTGTTCGTCGGGATCGGTGCCGCCCGCGTGCGCGATCTCTTCCTGCAGGCACGCAAGCAGGCGCCCTGCATCGTGTTCATCGATGAGATCGACGCGCTTGGCCGCGCGCGTGGCACGTCGGCACTCAGTGGAGCCAACGACGAGAAAGAGCAAACGCTCAATCAACTACTCGCCGAACTCGACGGCTTCTCGCCGGACTCCCGCGTGATCGTGCTGGCGGCGACGAACAGGCCGGAGATCCTCGATCCCGCGCTGTTGCGCGCGGGACGGTTCGACCGACAGGTCCTGGTGGACCGCCCCGACCGTGCCGGCCGTGTACAGATTCTGCGCGTGCACGTGCAGGGGATCACGCTCGACGCATCCCTGCAACTCGACGACGCGGCGGCACTCACGCCCGGATTCACCGGTGCGGATCTGGCGAACCTCGTGAACGAAGCCGCGCTGACCGCAACGCGGCGTGGCGCGACCTCGGTCACCATCGATGACTTTACCGCCGCCGTGGAGCGCATCGTGGCCGGGCTCGCCACGCGCAGTCGCATTCTGAGCAGACAGGAGCGGATGATCACCTCGTATCACGAGATGGGCCATGCGCTTGTCGCGATGGCGATTCCCGGCACCGACCCCGTGCACAAGGTGTCGATTGTGCCGCACGGCCTCGGCGCGCTGGGCTTCACGCTGCAGCGTCCCACCGAAGACCGGTACATCGCCACGCGCAAGGAGTTGGAGGGTCGGCTCGCCGTCATGCTGGGTGGACGCGCCGCCGAACTGGTGGTGTTCCACGAACTCTCGACGGGCGCGGCTGATGATCTGGTGAAGGCCACCGAACTCGCGCGCGACATGGTGACCCGTTACGGCATGGACGAAACCGTTGGCCACATCGCCTACGGGTCGTCCAACGGACTGATGCCCGGCGCCGCGCAGCTCATCGCGCCCGAGTCGCGGTTGTACAGCGAGTCAACCGCGCGCGAAATCGAAATGGCCGTTCGCGCGATCGTCTCTCGTGCGCTCGAGCGGGGCATGCAGATCCTCTCGACCAATCGTGCCGCGCTCGAGGAGGGCGCCCAGCGGTTGCTCGTTGAGGAAACGCTGGAGCGTGAGCAGTTACCGGCGCTGGTCGTGCCGACTGAACCACGGAGTTCCGCCGTGGCCTGACTGACGTGCCTGCCGAGGTACGTCGGCGTTTGCCCGTGAGGAGGCCGCTCGCGCAGGCGGTCGCCTTTGCTCAATCCCGGTGCGCACTCTCATGAGGCTACTATGTCCGATCATCTCCCACGTACCGCCGCCGCCCGTGCGTGCTTCCCTCGCTATAGCAGCGCCGATCCGCTGATGTTCGACAACGGTGTCGTGGGCGAAGCGGCCGGGTCGGCAAGCGTGCCGCGCCACCGCACCGTCGTGCGCTCGGATGACGAGCTCGTGCATCTCGCGCAGCAGGCGCTGCTGGACGAGCCCGGGGTCCCGCGCGGCGTCATGATGCGGGTGGCCAACGGGCACCTCACGCTCGAGGGGTGCGTGCAAACGTTCTATCAGCGCGCCTGTGCGGAACGCGCACTGCGCTTTCTCGACGGTGTCCGTTCGATCAATAATCAGATCGCCGTAAAGCCGGACATCTCGGCGTCGGGCATCAAGCTGCACATCGTCGAGCAGCTCCAGGCGGAAGTGCTCGACGGGGCGCATGCCATCGACGTGCAGGTGCACGACGGACACGTGACGATCAGTGGGACGGTACATTCGATGAACGAGCGCCGGTGCGTCGAGGACAGCGTTCGGTCGGCGCCCGGTGTGCTCACCGTCGACAATCAGTTGCGCGTGCTCAACTAGCAGCGTGATGGCGTGGTGGCCGGTGGCCGCGTGCGCTACCGGCGAATCATCGTGATGTCCAGCAGCTGCTGGCGGACCGCGGTGGCCTTGCCGGCACGCGTCAGGGCTGCCCACAGTCGCGCCACCGTTTCGGCATCCACCAACCCCGCCGGCGAGCCACCGACCGCCGGCGTTCCCATCTGCTCGCTCGCACGGAACGCATCGACCGCAGCCACGGTCTCAGCGGTGAACAGATTCGCCTCGGGGCCCCG
>CANHNQ010000042.1 GCA_947462095.1 Gemmatimonadota bacterium | reverse complement strand
GAAGTTCTTTTCAAAATTACCGGCGTAGCGCAGGGCGTGTCGCATTCGTGAAGTCCGTGGGCGTGAAGAGCAGAGAAACGGGGCGGTCGTCGGAATATCGCACCGCCGACGCCCGATGGCGAATCAGGAGGAGCGCGCCGCCCGGGCCGCCTTGAACTGACGGGCACGCTGGACGCGGAGGTAGAGGCCACCGGAGAAGAAGACGAGCGCGCTGAGCCCAAGCAGCTCTTCCCGGGACAGGTTGGTGAGCACCCACACGCACACGGTGGCCCCAAGAATCGGGACGAGCGGTCCTCCAGGGATGACAAACGGGGCGTCTGCCGTCTGCACGCCACGCTGCCGCAGCCGCAACACGGCCAGACAGACGAAGACGTCCACCAGCAGCAGCGACGACGTGCCCAGAATCGCCAGCGGCTTGAACGCGCCAAGGACGGCCAACACGCAGCAGATCGCCGCAAACACCAGAATCGCCGTGTGCGGCGTCTGGAACCGCGGGTGCACTCGGGCCAACGGCGCCGGCAGCAACCCGTCCTTGGCGGCCGCGTAGAGGCAGCGCGGCGAGAGCAGCAGGTCGCCGTTCAGATTGGCGAAGATGGACAGCGACACCGCCCCCAGCAGCATCGTGCGCCCCCATGGGCCCATCAGTTGGCCGGCGGCGGCCGACAGTGGCGAGACGGTCTCGCGCGGCAGATCGGCGCCGAGCACCCCATCGGCTACCAGCTGCAACCCGAAGTACAGGCCGACCACGGTGGCCACGCCCATCAGCAGTCCGAGGGGCACCGTTCGACTGGGGGTGCGCAGCTCGCCGCTGGCCGACAACGAGGCTTCGCCGCCCACGAACGCGAACATCAGCAGCAGCACCCCGCTGCCCAGCGTGGACGCGTCGGGGATGCTGGTTGGCACGAGGTGCGACCACTCGATGTGTGGGATGCCGACCACGAGCAACAGCACCAGGGGGAGCAGCTTCAGAACGGTCAGCCCGACGACGACGCGCGCGCCGGTCTTCACGCCCACGATGTTCACGGCGGCCGCGCACGCGAACAGGGCGATCAGGGCGATCGCACGCGGGATCGGCTGCGCGAGCGCCGGCACGGACGTGGCCAAGGCACCGACGAGGACATCGGCGAGCGCCGCATTGGCACAGGCGGAAAATCCGAACCACACCAGATTCGCGGCGATGAATCCGGCGAAGGGGCCGAACGCCGTGCCCACGTACGCGTACGCCCCGCCGCTGCCATGGACCCGACTCCCTGCTTCGGCAAAGCAGAGAAAGATCAGCATCACCAGCACGGCACAGATCGCGTAGCCGAGCGCCGTGGCGCTGCCCAGGGTGCCCGCCACGAGTCCCGGGAGGGCGAAGATGCCGGCACCGATCGTGCCGTTGGCAAAGATGAGCGCGAGCGAGCCCGGACCGAGAACGCGGCGCAGCGCGCCGCTCTCCGTCATGCGCGCCCTGTCAGACTGGCGTCGGCGGCAAGCACGGCGTTAAGCAGCACGTCGGCCCCGTTGGTGATATCGGCCGCGCGAGAAAATTCTTTCGGCGAGTGACTGATCCCACCCACGCTCGGAATGAAGATCATCGCCATCGGCGCGATGTGGGCGATCTCCTGCGCATCGTGACCCGCACCGCTGGGCATGCGCTGCGACGACAGGCCGAGCGCGGTGGCGCTGGATTCGATCCACGTCATGACCTGCGGATCGGAAATGGCGGGCTTGCTGTCGGTGAGGCGCTTGAACGCGAACGTGGTGGTGGTGGCGGCACCGATTTCCCGCGCCAACCGCTCGAAGACCTCGGTGAAGTGCTCGATCTTGGTTTGATCGAGATCGCGCAGGTCGACGGTCATCACGACCTGTCCGGGAATCACATTGGTGGTATTCGGCGACACCACCATGCGGCCCACGGTGGCCACTTGGCGACCGGGTTCGGCGCGCACCGCCTCATTGACGGCCACGGTGAACTTGGCGGCCGCGAGCATGGCATCCTGTCGCTGATCCATGGGCGTGGCGCCGGCGTGATTGGCGAAGCCGGTAATCGTGACTTCGAACCAGCGCAGCCCCACGATGCCCTGTACCACGCCGATCTGCTTGCCGGCCTTCTCGAGCAACCCGCCCTGTTCAATGTGCAGCTCGATATAGCAGGCGATGTCCCCCTTCTTCTTTACGGCTTCGGACAACCGCGAGACATCGCCACCGATGATGCCGATGCCGTCCCGAATGGTCTTGCCCGAGCGCGCGACTTTGGCGAGTTCGGTATCGGTCATCTCGCCGATGGCGGTCTTGCTGCCGGTCGTGCCCCCTTCCTCGTTCTGCCAGATCACGACATCAAGCGGATGCCGGAGTCGCGTACCCTGCTCGCGCAACGTGCGCGCCACTTCGATGGCACCGAACGAGCCCACCGGACCGTCGTAGTTGCCGCCATCGGTCACCGAGTCGACGTGCGAGCCGATGAGGATGGGCGCGAGCGTCCGGTCGGTTCCCTCAAGACGCGCATAGATGTTGCCAGCCGTATCGATGCGCGGGGTGAGCCCGGCGTCGCGCAGGAGCTGCTGCGTGAACGCGCGCCCGGCGAGATCGGCCTCGGAGTACGCGACGCGATTGATGCCGGTAGGCGTACGACCCACGCTGTCGAATTGCGCGAGCCACTCGTTGAGCCGCGCGCCATTCACGCGCAGCGGGGCGACGGCCGACGGCGCGCGGAAGCGCGCGGACAGCGGTGGGGTGACGAGCGGCAGGGCGAGCGGCATGGCCGCCAGCGAACCGGCGTGGCGGAGAAACGTGCGGCGCTTCATGACTCAGCCTCGGGCGGCGATGGTGCGGATGGCGGCCGCCAGTTTATCGGCGTCGGCAGGGGTGTTGTACAGCGTCGGGGTGACCCGGACGCAATCGCCCTTGGCGAGGCCGGTGCGCTGGAAGGTGAAGATGCCAAATTCGTCGTGCAGGGTGCCGGCGAGCGCGCGGTTCGCTTCGCCGGTGCCGCGGTTGTGCAGACGGAATCCGGTGATGGCCCCGGTGAGGGCGGCGTCTTCCGGCGTCAGAATGTTCACGCCCTTCACATCGGCCACTGCATGCACCCAGCGGTCGCGCAGGTAGCGCAGGCGGGCCGCCTTTTGCGGAATGCCGATGCTGAGCTGGAAGTCGATGGCATCGGGAATCGCCATCACCGTCGCGAAGTGTGTGGTGCCCGTGTGCATGCGGCTCTCGATGCGATCGGCCGGGGCGCTTTCGTCGGCGTGCGCGCGGTCGATGGCGTCGAGATGGCCCTCGCGGATGTACAACGCGCCAGCGCCCACCGGCGCGCCGATCCACTTGTGCAGATTGAGCCCCACGAAGTCGGCGCCCATGTCGTCCATCGTGAGCGGCACCTGCCCGAACGAGTGGGCGGCGTCGACGATGACATCCACGCCACGGGCCTTCGCCAGCTTCGTGATCGCACCCACCGGCAGCAGCAAGCCGGTTTTGTTGTTGCAGTGCGTGAGCAGCAGCAGCTTGGTGCGCGGATTGGCGTCGAGCGCCTTGGTGTACACCGCCAGAATGTTGTCGTACGACGCCGGCTCGGGGATGTCGAGCGTAACCACCTTGGCGTTGCAGCGCGCGGCCAGCGCATTCATGGCCCACTGCATGGCGTTGTAATCGAGGTCGGCGTACATGATCGTGTCGCCGGCCCGCACGCGATTGTACTGCCCGATCAGCGCCTGCAGCGCTTCGGTGGCGTTGCGCGTGAAGGCGAGTTCGGTGGGCTTCGCACCCACGAACGTGGCCACGCGCTCGCGAGCCGTGCGGAACATCGCGGGATACTCGCGACGGGCGAAGTACGAACTCTCGCGGTTCACCCGATCGATGTACCCGTGATACGCCTCGAGTACCGGCTGCGCCATCATCCCGAAGAAGCCGGCTTCGAGGTTCGTGGTGCGCGGCGTGATGCGATACTTGGCGGCGACCTGCGCCCAGTATGCCTCATCGCGCGCCACGTCGGCCAGTGGGCCTGGGTGCGGCGTGAGGGTGGCGTTGCTTGGCGGCGCGCTGCGGTCGTGGGGCGGCGGCGTCGCGCCGGCGGCACTCGGGACGACAGCGGCTGCGGCGCCGAGGATGGCCGCGCTCTTCACGAAATCCCGGCGGGAGCGGTCTGTAGACATCCCTGACGCTACGGGATGGACGGCGTGGCCGCAATCGCGCGCGGTGGTTCGTGGCACTGCCATGGCGGCACTGATCGCGCAGAGGCGCAGCGCGCGCAGAGGCCGCAGAGGGAACCCCCAGAAACTGCCGAGGGACAGACACGCGGATCGGCTCTCCGCACCCTGCGCCTCCGCGTGATCTGGCACCGGCATGCCCGTTCCGCGGGACAGACCCGCCGGAGAGATTACCCAGATGCTATTCCCACCGTCGTGGCGCCACCATCGTGTGGCCATTGAGGTCCTGCTCACGGCCCTCATGTTGAGCGCCTGTTCGTCGGCCCCCACCGACACCGCGCCGTCGGTCCAGCCACAGCCGGTGGCACCCACGGTGTACGTGCCCGGTGTGTCGTATTTCGGGCGCAACAGCTACGTGGAGTACATCGCGGGGAACGCCCCGGTCATTCTCACGGCGCCCCATGGTGGGGCGCTCACGCCCAGTGCCATCCCGGATCGCACCGCCGCGGCCTGCGGCGGCTCGGCCACCACCGTCACCGACGCCAATACGGCCGATCTGGCGCGCGCCATGCAGGCCCGCTTTGCCGCGCGCTTCGGGACGTACCCGCATGTGATCATCTCGCACCTGTCGCGTCGCAAGCTCGATCCCAACCGGCTGCCCCTCGAAGCCGCCTGCGGCAACGCCACGGCCGCCGAAGCTCTGACCGACTGGCACGCGTACATCGATCTGGCCAAGGCCGCGGTGCTGAAGGCGAGCGGCAAGGGCTGGTACATGGACATGCACGGCCACGGCCACGCGGTGCAGCGGCTGGAGCTGGGCTATCTGCTCGCGGACGCGTTGCTCGAGGGGACCGACGCCGCCCTCGATGCCTCCAGCACCGCCGAGGGCGTCTCGAGCATTTACACCCTGTCGCGGTTCTCCCCCCTGTCCTTCTCCGCCCTGCTGCGCGGACCGACCAGCCTCGGCACGCTCTACGCCGCGCAGGGGTTCCCCGCGTTACCCAGCAGCAGCGACCCCCGACCGGCGGGCGCGGACTATTTCAACGGGGGGGACAACACCCTGCGGCACAGCTGCGGCACCGGCGCGGCGGCGCTGGGCGGGGTGAGCGGCGGCGCCATCTGCGGCGTCCAGATCGAAAGCAACTTTACCGGCGTCCGGGATACGCCGGCCAACCGGGACCGCTTCGGGGACGCCACCGCGATCGTCCTCGAGCAGTACCTGCGCACGCACTGGGCGTTACAATTGACGCGGTAGCCCGTGGGTCGTCCCTGATTGACCATCCGGCGTGTCGACGCGGCGGCAAGCCGCGCGGATCGCTGGCGGCGGCCCCCGCGGCGCTGGAATCTTTCCCGGCTGAGTGGACCGTCCGCCCAACCATCCCCTGCACGACGGCTCCAGAAGGCACGACGCATGATCGTACACAAACTGCTCTGGACGCGCCCGTCAGGATGGCGCACGATGCGCGGGGAGGACACGCCGGTGGCCCCCCAGCTGCTACTGCTCTTCGGCGCCCGGGGGGCACTGCAGGACTCCGACGCGGTGGCCACGCTCCAGGCGCGGTACCCGGACGCCCGGATGGTGGGCTGCTCTACGGCCGGCGAGATCTGCGGCACCGACGTCTCCGATGACGCGATCGTCGCCGCCGTGGTGCAGTTCGAGCATACGCAGGTACGGGTGGCACAGCTTCCGCTCATCGCGATGGAGGACAGCCAGCGCGTGGGCGAAGCGCTCGCCACATCGCTGCGCGCCGACGATCTGGTGCACGTGCTCGTGCTCTCCGAAGGGCTGCAGGTGAACGGGTCGGCGCTGCTGGCCGGACTCCGCGATCAGCTGCCGCCCCACGTGCTCGTGACCGGTGGGCTGGCGGCTGACGGCGCGAACTTCGAGCAGACCTGTGTCTGCGTCGACGGCGGTTGCGTGGGGCACGCCGTGGCCGCGATCGGTCTGTATGGGGACCGGCTGCAGGTCGGTCACGGCTCGCTCGGCGGCTGGGATGCCTTCGGACCGGAGCGCGTGATCACGCGATCGACCGGGAACGTCCTGTACGAACTCGACGGCGCGCCGGCGTTGGAGCTGTACAAGAGCTACCTGGGGCGGCACGCCAGTGATCTGCCCAGCAGCGGTCTGCTCTTCCCGCTCAGCCTGCGCAGCGCCAAGGGCGAGCACGGCGTCGTCCGCACCATTCTCGGGGTCGACGAAGCAGCCGGCAGCCTCACCTTTGCCGGTGACGTCCCGCAGGGCCATCTGGCCCGGCTCATGAAGGCCAACGTGGACCGGCTGGTGGACGGTGCGCAGGGAGCCGCCAGCGCGTCGCTCGAGGCACTCGGGAGCACCCCCCCGGCGCTGGCGATCCTGATCAGTTGCGTGGGCCGTAAACTGGTGCTCAAGCAGCGTGTCGAGGAAGAAGTCGAAGGCGTGCGTGATGTGCTGGGCGACGACGCGGTGCTCGTCGGCTTCTACTCGTATGGCGAGATTGCGCCGTTCAGCGGATCGACCGCATGCGAACTGCACAACCAGACGATGACCATCACCACGCTCCGTGAACGTTGAACTCCGCCACAAGCTGCTGATCCGTCAGCTGCGTCGGCACTTCGGCACGCTCGCCGACGTGCCGGAGTCGCTGGCGCCGTTTCTCGAGGCCGTCGAGCGCGCCTACGGCGATGCGGATCACGACCGCGCGATGATGGAGCACTCGCTGGAAACCGTATCGAGTGAGCTCGCCGAGCGGCTCGAGCGGGTGCGCACCGCGATCGGTGAGCGCGACGAAGTCCAACAGGCGATGTCGTTGCTGGAAGCCACGCTCGAGGCGAGCTCCGACGCGGTCACGGTGCTCGATCTCGACGGCAACGAGGTGCGCAGCAATCATCAGTTACGCCGGCTCTGGAAACTGGCGGCCGAGTCGGGCGATCTGCTCGACGCCATCCCGTTGCGCGTTCGTATTGCGGCGCAAGTCGAATCGGGGCCGCGCTTCCGCGACTGGGTGCATCGCGGGGACGCCGAGCGCCCGCTGCGTGAGGTGGAGGAGTTGCGCACCCATGACGGGCGGGTGATCGAATGGCACTCCAGTCCGCAGTATCTCGGCGACACGATCGTCGGCTCCGTGTGGAGCTTCCGTGACATTTCGGCCCGCGTGCTGCTGGAAGACCAGTTGCGGCAGTCGCAGAAGATGGAGGCGATCGGCAAGCTGGCGGGGGGCGTCGCGCACGACTTCAACAATCTGCTCACCGTCATCGACGGCAACCGGGAGCTGCTGGCAGCCGAGCCGGGGGTGTCGGCGACGTCGCGCGAGCTGCTGCAGGAAATCGCATCGGCCACCGATCGCGCCGCCCAGCTCACCAACCAGCTGCTCGCCTTCAGTCGTAAGCAGACCCTGCGCTCTACCGTGTTTGATTTAGCCGACGCGGTGAACGATCTGGCGCCGATGCTGCGTCGATTGGTCGGGGCGGGCACCGCGTTGCAGGTCGATGCGACGCCGGCCTTTGTGGCCGCCGACCGCATGCAGCTGGATCAAGTGCTGCTGAATCTCGTGGTCAATGCGCGCGATGCGACCATCGGCGGCGGTTCAATCAGCATTCGCTGCCGCGAGTTGCACCTGAGGATTCCGCGCGAGGCCGCGCAAGGCGATCGCGTCACGCCGGGACGCTACACCGTACTGACGGTCCACGACACGGGCCACGGGATCCCCCCCGATCTGCAAGCGCGCGTATTCGAACCCTTCTTCACCACGAAGGCCACCGGTGAAGGGACGGGGCTGGGCCTCTCCATGGTGTACGGACTCGTGCGCCAGTCGGGGGGGTTCGTGTTGCTCGAGAGTACCCCGGGGCTGGGCACGAGCATCGAGATCCTCCTCCCGGCGCACACGCCGCCGGTGTCCGCCGCGCACGCACCCGCGGACGCACCCGCGGACGCGCCCGTGTTGCCGACCGCCCCCGCCCCCCGTGTGGCGCCGAAGACCGCGGCGGCGATCCCGGGGCGCACCGTCCTCGTCGTCGACGACGAAGAGGCCGTCCGGCGTCTCGTGGCGGCGGTCCTGCGCCGCCACGGCTTCAGCATCATCGAAGCGGCCAACGGCCGCGAGGCGCTGAAGGCCCTCGCCGAGCGCGACGACGTGCATCTGGTGATCAGCGATGTGCTGATGCCCGAACTCGGCGGACGCGAACTCGCCCGGCAGCTGCAGCGCGACCGTCCGGAGATGCCGGTGCTGTTCATCTCGGGGTACACCAATCAGGAACTGGCCAACGAAGGCGGCAGCCTCGATGCCGATGCCACGTTCCTCGCCAAGCCCTTCTCGTCCAAGCAGTTGCTGGGCGCCGTGAGCACCCTGCTGCACTGAGCGTCAACGAGGGCCGGCCGCGCGCGCGGCAGTGGACCGCAGACGGTTCCTCGACGAGCTTGTGGCATGACCGACCGTGCCGCCGTTCCGCCCGCGTCGCCGACCTTCGACGGCGATCTGCACCCCGATGAGTTCCGCGCCGCCGCGCACGCCGCCGTGGACTGGATCGCCGACTATCTGGAGTCGGCGACGCAGTATCCGGTGAAGAGCCGGGTGCTGCCCGGAGACGTGCGGGCAGCGCTGCCGGCCGCACCGCCGATGCATGGCGAGCCGCTCGAGGCGATGTGGCGCGACTTTCGCGACACGATCCTGCCCGGGATCACGCACTGGAATCATCCGGGCTTCTTCGCGTATTTCGCCAACTCCGCGTCGTACCCGGGCATTCTGGGCGAACTGCTCGCCGCCGGCCTGAACGCGAACGGCATGCTCTGGGTCACGAGCCCCGCCGTGACCGAGCTGGAACAGCTCACCCTCGACTGGCTGCGCCAGCTCATGGGACTTGGGCAAGGATGGTTCGGCGAGATCACCGACACCGCCAGCGTGAGCACCTTCTACGCGCTCGCCGCCGCGCGCGAACAGGCCGGCTACGACGTCCGGTGGCAGGGGATGGCGGGACGTGCCGACATGCCGCGGTTGCGCGTGTACTGCAGCGAACACGCACACTCCTCCATCGACAAGGCCGTCATCGCGCTCGGGCTCGGCCACGAGAATCTCGTGAAGATTCCCGCCGACGACCATTTCCGCCTGCGCCCCGAGGCGCTCGAGGCGGCGATCCAGGCCGACCTCGCGGCCGGATACCGACCCATCGCGGTGGTGCCCTGCGTGGGCACGACGAGCATGACCAGCGTGGACCCGGTACCGGCCGTCATCCGCATCGCGCGCGCGCACGACTGCTGGGTGCATGTGGACGCGGCGTACGGCGGTGTCACGGCCATCGTCCCCGAAATGCGATACCTCATGGACGGCACCGACGACGCCGACTCGTTCGTGGTGAATCCGCACAAGTGGCTGTTCACGCCGATGGACTGCTCGGTGCTGTACACAAAGCATCCCGACGCCCTCAAGCGCGCCTTTGCCCTGCTTCCCGAGTATCTCATCACGCGCACGCAGGATGAGACGGTCAACCTGATGGACTACGGCATCCAGCTGGGGCGTCGGTTCCGCTCGCTCAAGCTGTGGATGGTGCTGCGGGCGTACGGCGCTGAGGGGATCGCGGCGCGCATCCGGTTCCACTGCGAACTGGCGCGCGAGTTCGCGGGCATGGTGCATTTCGAGAGCGGCGGCTGGGAGCTCACGGCGCCGGTCACGATGTCGCTGGTGTGCTTCCGCTACGCGCCGGCCGGCCTGAGCGAACCCGAGATCGCACAGGTGAACGCCGCGATCATGGAGCGTGTAAACGCCGACGGACGCGCGTATTTGTCGCACACCAAGCTGAACGGGCGCTACACCCTGCGACTGGCGATCGGGAATATCCGGACCGATCGAAGCCACATCGAAACCGCCTGGGCCGATCTGCGCGCGGCGGCCGCGACGCCCTGACGGACCACCGCGACGCGGGCGTGGCGCCCTAGGGCTTCGTCCGCCGTGCCACTTTGCGTTCGCGGCGGACACGCTGCCAGCGCACGAAGCCCAGCACGACCACGGTGACCACGACGGCGCCGACGATTTCGCCGGCCCGGTCAAGGTGGCCGAGCGTCTGCACGGCGGCTTCACCGGCGGCGTAGCCGATGAGCGTGAAGGCCGCCGTCCAGAGCGCCGAGCCGATCAGCGACAGCGGCAGGAAGATGTACAGCGGCACGTTGGCCGCGCCGCACGCCATGGGGAGCACGATCCGCAGGCCGAAGGCGAAGCGCACGAGCAGCGACGCCTTGAGCTGATTGCGACGCACGACGCGCAGCGCGACGGTGCCCGTGGCGCGCACCCGCGGAAAGCGACGCCGGATGAAGTCCCACTTCCAGCGCCCCAGCACGTACAGGAGCGTGGTCGCCACCCAACCGCCCAGCGTGATCGACGCAATGACGCGCGCGATCCGCAGTTCCCCCTCGTGCGCGGCAATGCCGCCGAAGATCGGTGACAACTCCTCGGTCACGATGGCGGAGGCACCCAGTGCCACGTAGGTCCAGAAGCTGTCGGTGACGGCTTCGAGCCACTGCGTCACATCCAACGCGGCCACGATGGCGCCGAAACGCGTTACGGCTGACAGCACAACGCTCGCCACCCGCAGCAGCAGCGCGGGGGCGAGCGTCGTCGCGACCAGAATCGGGGACATCGGCGGAATCATACCCCGCCAATGTAATCGACTACATCAGTCGCCGGCCTCGGCGACCGGCAATTCGAAGGTGCGGAACTGGCCCGTGTGCGGGGGAGTGAGCCCGACCCGCCGGGACAGGCTGGTCCGCATGTTGTCGAAGATCTCGTAGAAGGTCGGGATCACGAGGAGGGTGAGCACCGTGGAGGTGATCACGCCACCGATGACCGCGACGCCAAGCGGCGCGCGGAACTGGGCGCCTTCCCCACGCCCCAAGGCCACCGGGATCATACCGGCGATCAGGGCGAAGGTCGTCATCAGAATGGGACGCAAGCGAATCGCGCCGGCTTCGATGAGCGCCTCACGCAGTGGCATGCCGTTCTTCTCGCGGGCCCACTTGGCGAAGTCCACCAGCAGAATGGCGTTCTTGGCCACGATGCCGCACAGCAGGATCACGCCGATGAGGCTCATCAGGTTGATCGTGTTGCCGGTGATCGCCAGGGCGCCCATGACGCCGATGAGCGACAGCGGCAGCGAGATCAGAATGGCGATCGGATCGAGGAACGAGCCGAACTGCACCACCAGGATGAGATACATCAGCGCCACCGCCACCCCGAGCGCGATGAAAATGCTGCCGAAGACTTCGTTCTGCTGCTCGACCTGACCGCCGCTGGAGAGCTTCACTCCGGCCGGCAAGGGGATGCTGCCGGTCTTCTTCTCGAAGTCGCCCATGACCTCCGACAAGGAGCGGCCGGCGATGTTCCCCTGCACCTTGATCACGTTGTCGCGGTCGAGGTGGTTCACGATGGCCGGACCGAGTTCGCTCTTGATGCGCGCCACCTGCTGCAGCGGGATCAGCTGCGAGTTGGCGCCCTGGCCGAGGGCAATGGGCAGCTGCGCGAGGTCGACGCCGCGGGCGCGCGCTTCCGGCGCGAGCCGCACCATCACCTTACGCGTCTGGTTGGTCGGATCGACCCAATCACCGGCGTCGAGACCGGCGAACGCCGGACGGATGGCCTGCGCCACCTGTCCCACGCTGAGCCCCAGCGACGCGGCCAGCGCCCGATCCACCTGCACCGTGATCTCGGGCTTCTGCCCCTTGGTGCTGAGCGCGACGTCGACCGCACCGGGCGTCGTCTTGAGCGCCGTGAGATACTGATCGGCTGCGATCTGCAGGGCCGCCTTGTCGGTACCGCGCAGTTCAATGGAGATCTGCTTTTCCTGACCGGCGAAGTCGTTCGTGAACACCGAGATATTGCTGCCGCCGATGCGCTTCACATCTTCGCGAATCGCGGCCGCGAGCGTTTCGGCGTCGCGCTCTCCAGACTTCAACCGATCGCCCTTGGCCTTGAGCTTGAGATACACACTCGCCTGGTCGACCGCGCCACTGGCGCCACCGGCCGTGACGAACGAGTACGTGACTTCCGGATACTTCGACGTGATCGCGAACGTCTCGTTCACCTTCTGGCGCAGATAGTCGAGGTTGGCCCCCGGCGGCGTCTCGATCGTCATCTGCACTTCGGCGTTGTCTTCCAGCGGGAAGAACCCGCCGCCCACCAGACCGAGTGCGGGCATGGCGATCGCCGCCACGAAGCTGGCCACCGCCAGCAGCACCATCGACTTGGGGTGGTCGAGCGCCCAGCCGATCAACTTGCGGTAGTTGTTGGCGAGGCCGTCGAACCACTTGTTGAACGCGTCGAGCTTCTTGGTGATCCACCACTTCTCATGCTCTTCCTCATGCGGATCGGGCCAGTAGGCCGACAGCATGGGATCGAGCGAGAAGGACACGAACAACGACACGAGCACCGAACAGGCAATCGTGAGCGCGAAGGGCTTGAACCACTGCCCCGACTCACCCTCGAGGAACGCAATCGGCACGAACACGGCGATGATCGAGAACGTCGTCGCCGCAACGGCGAGTCCGATTTCGTCGGTGCCTTCGCGCGCCGCCGTGTAATGGTCTTTCCCCATTTCCACGTGTCGCACGATGTTCTCACGCACCACGATCGCGTCGTCGATCAGAATACCGATCGCCAGCGACAACCCCAGCAGCGATATCGTGTTCAGCGTGAATCCGAACGCCCACACCGCCACGAAACTGGCCAGCACCGACACCGGCAACGCCAAACCGGTGATCACGGTGGAGCGCCATGAATTGAGGAACAGGAAGACCACCAGCACCGTGAGCACGGCGCCTTCCACCAGGGCGTCGCGCACGTTGTCGACGGAGTTCTCGACGCGGGTGCCCTTGTTCTTCACCACGTCGAACTGCGCGCCCTTCGGCAGCGTGGGGCGCAGCTCCTCGACCTTTTTGAAGATCGCTTCGGCCACCGCCGTGGTGGAGTAGCCGTTGGTCTTCTTGATCTCGATGCCGACGGCGTCGCGACCATTGTAGAGCGCGAGGGTGCGCTGTTCTTCCACACCATCCATCGCGGTGGCCACATCACCCAGGCGCACCACACGACCACCGCGCTCCGAGACCACGAGCTGCATGAAGTCATTGGGCGTCTGGAGACGTCCCTGCAGGCGGATCGTGCGTTCATCGAGGGAGCTGGTCACGCGTCCCACGGGCACCGCCAGATTGCCGGCCTGCAGCGCCTGCACCACCTGCGGCACGCTCACCCCGGCCGCCTGCAGCCGCTGCGGATCGAGATTGACGGTCAGCTCGCGCTTCACGCCACCCGACACCTGCACATCGGCCACACCGGCGATCGAGCGCAGTTCGCGCGTGATGCCGGGATCGGCGATCTGCGTGAGCTGCGCCGGCGTGAGCGAGGTGGAGTACAGCGACAGCGTCACGATCGGCGCGTCGGTGGGATTGAACTTCCGGAGGATCGGCTCCTCGATTTCCTGCGGCAGATCCTGACGCTTCGTACTGATGGCGTCACGGATGTCCTGCGTGGCCTCGGAGAGATCCTTCGCGAACACGAACTGCGTCACGACCTGCGCGTAGCCGTCGCGCGCTTCACCGTTGATCGACTTGACGCCGGAAATGCTCTGGATCGCTTCCTCGATCGGCTCGAGCACTTCGCGCTCAACCTGCTCAGGGGACGCGCCGGGATAGACGATCGTGGTCAGCACGATCGGCGGCTGCACTTCCGGGAATTCGTCCGTCTGCAGCTGGCTCAGGGCGACCAGGCCGAACCCCACCAGCGTGAGCATCGCCACGACGGTGATGAGGGGGCGCTTGATCGCGAAATCAGAAATGAACATGGGGGCGTGGTTGGATGATTATCCGACGGTTCAGTTCTTCTTCGCGGGGGCAGCGCTCGGGGCGGCACCCGGCGCCGCCGCCGGCGTCGCATCGCGCGGGGCGGACACCACGACCGGCGACCCGACCGAGATGCCGCGCGCGGCGCCCAGCAGGACGGTGTCACCGCTCACGATCCCGGCGGTCACTTCGACCATGGATGCGGCGGCGTCCTGCACGCCAAGCTGCACTTCGACCTTCTCGACCTTGCCACCCTTCAGGCGCATCAGCGTGGGCATGAGCCCGGTCTGATCGACCGCACTCTCCGGCACCTGCACCCCGACGCGCTTCTGCGACGCCACGCGCCCTTCTACGAACAGTCCCGCCACCAACACGCCGGCCGAGTTCGGCACCGACGCCAACAAGCGCACCTGTTTCGTCTGCGGGTCCACCATCGGGCTCACGCGCGTCACGCGCCCTTCGAGCACCCGATCCGACCCATTCACCGTGAACAGCACCGGCGCACCCACCCGCACATCAGCCAGCGCCGTGGTCGGCACCGACGCTTCCACGCGCAGGCTGCGCGGGTCGATCACGGTGAAGAGGGCGGACCCCGGTGCCACGATATCGCCCGGGCTCACGGCCCGCTCGGACACCACACCGGTGAACGGCGCGCGAATGATCGTGTTGCGCAGCATTTTCTCGGCCGACGACAGTCGCGCCTTCGCATCGGCCAGCTGTGCCTGCGCGCCCAGATTGGCGCGATCGGCCCCCTCCACGTCACGGTCGGCGATGGCACCAGCCGCCGCCAGCGTCTTGGATCGCTGCAGCTCCCGCGCCGCCTGTTCGGCCGCCACCGTGGCCTGCGCCACGGCGGAGCGCGCCGAGATGGCGGCGTCGCGCACCATCGCATCGTCGAGGCGTCCGAGCACGGTGCCTTCGCTCACGCGCTCCCCCTGTTCGACATTCGTGGCGAGCACGGCGCCGCTCAGCTCGGCACGGATGCGGGCCTCGCGATCGGCCGTGAGCGTGCCGGAGATGGCCGGACCGCTGCGCAGGGTGTCGGTGCGCGCCACGGCGACGTTTTCCGGTCCGATGGTCTGGGAGACCGGCGCGGCGTCCGCGACGGCGGCGTCCTTGCCTTTACTGCATGCAGTTCCCACCAGCGTCGCCGCGAGGAGAGCGAGGGACGCGGATCGGCGAGTCATGGTATTCATCGAGTGGGGCCGGTGGACGAGGTGGAACCCTGCGACAGGGGGAGGTAAGGGAGCAATGCGAGACGCGTGCGCGCGACCTGCAGATTGCGCGCGGCCTGCGCGCGGTTGGCGAGCGCCTGCTGCAACTGATTGCGCGTCTCGGATAATTCGAGCTGCGTGGAGATGCCTTCGCGGAAGCGCACTTCGGCGATGTCATAGGCGCGCTGCGCCTGTTCGGCGGTGCCGACACTCGCCTGCCACGACGCTTCCGATTCGGTGAGCTGGGCAACGGCCTGACGGGCATCGAGCGACGCCCCTTCCTGCGCGAGTTGGAGGCGCTGACGCGCTTCGATGACCGAGGCTTCGGCCGCCTGCACTTCACCACGCAGGCGTCCGCCCGTGAAGAACGGATACGAGAGGCCGATGCCGACGGTCCAATTCGGGAAGAAATCCCCGAGGCTTCTCGGCAAGATGCCGGCCGGGTACGCAAGGCGCTGATAGTTGGTGGTCGCGGCAATCGCCGGCAGGCGCTGCGCCTTGGTGGCTTTCAGCTGCTGCTGTGCGACTTCGACCCCCTTGAGCGCCTGCTTCACCGGCGCACGCGTGCCGATGCCGGTGTCGCTACCCGCCAGCACGCGGGACACCGCGGTCTGGACGCGAGGATCGAGGGTGAGCACCTCCGCCACGTTCACATTCACCGTGGTGATCGGCGCCGGATTGGCGACCGGTGCCGAGACCGGCGACTCGGCGATGCTGTCGGTCAGCGCGAGCGGCTGATCGGGCGACAGGTTCAAGAGTTGACGCAATCGCACATACGCCAAGTCGCGATTGGTGCGGGACTGCAGCCAGCCGGGGCGCTGATTGTCGCGCGTGACGCGCGCCCGAATCAATTCGAACTCCGAGGCCGATCCGACGGTGCGGGTGAGCTGCACCTGGCGCAGCGTGCGCTCCGACTGCACGAGCGACGATTCCGCGATGGCCACGAGGCGATCGGTGAGCAGGGCGTCGTAGTAGGCCTGCGTGACGTCGAGCTGCACCTGCGCCTGCGCGCTGGTGATGCCGATCTCGGCCGACTCACGGGCGGCCCGGGCGGCGCGGATGGTCGCGGTGGCGCGGCCACCACCGAATAACGGCTGCGAGGCCGACAGTCCGACGTTGAAGTTGTACTGCGACGCGAAGATCCGCGTGATCGGATTATCGGCGAGCGACGTCGTGTCGCCGGCGCCGCCAGTGGCGCCGCCACTGGAGTTGTTGCTGGACCGCTGGGAGATCGCGGCGAACTGGTTCTGCAGCTGCTTCTGCCAGCTCATCGTGGTGGCGAGCTGCGGCATCAGCGCGGAGCGCGCCTGGCCCAGCTGGCCCTGCGCGCGGAGCGAGCCGGCCCGGGCGATCGCGATCTGCTCGCTCTCACCGGTGGCCAGCTTCAACGCCTCGGCCAGCGAGAGCGGACGCGGCGGGCCGCCGGCGGCCGGCTGGGCGAAGGCGACGCGGGGGGGCAGCACCGTCGCAAAAAACGCGGCCATCAGGATGGTCGCGGGGAGAGTGGGTATGCGGCGCAGGGCGCGCGCACCGACGAAGAGCATCATTCGGGGACAGTGGTGGAGGGCGAGTCGCACTCGATCGTACGTGCTGCGTGGCGCGCTGGTTCCTGCAAGGCACCGACCCCGCGCAGAAAGATGCGCACGTACGCGCGCAGCGTTTCCGGCACCGGCTGGGTGAACATCATGGGCATCATGTCGCGATTCATCCCGTCGGCGAAGACCGCGCCCATGAGCATCGTGGCGGCGGCCCGCACTTCCGCCGGCGAAACCTCGCCGGATTCGGTGATCCATCCGTGGCGGCGCAGCTTGACGACGTACTCGCGTACCTGCGCCATGGCGGCGCTGGGGCCGTGGGTCGCGCAATTCGCGGCATCGGGGCGTTCCTCGGCGTCGCTCATCATCTGTCGGACGATGGCACGCATACCAACGAGGGCGGTGTGGTGGACGGTGACCCAGTCGAGCAGCTCCTGCTCGGGGTCCACCGGTTCCGTCGGAAAAGCGGCGTCCTGCTCGACGCGCGAGCACTCGCGCATCATCAGGTCGAGCAAGGCATCCTTGGAGCCGAACTGGCGGAACAGCGTGACTTCGTTCACGCCGGCTTCTTCGGCGATCCGGCGGGTGGTCGCTCCGCGCCAGCCATGCTGGGCGTACACCCGGGCGGCGGCGTGGAGGATGCGCTGGCGGTGGTCGTCAATCATTCGTGGGAGGTTAATGCAAGTACATGCTTGCCGCAAGCGGGCACTTGCTTACAGCCCATCCCGTTCCCGTTGGGACGACAATCGGGTGCTCACTGCGTCCAGTCCGTAAACCGATCACGCCGAGACGCAGAGGGCGCAGAGGACGCAGAGGACGCAGAGCAAGAGGCTCCCGTGCTGTTCTCAGCGAGCTCGGCGCTCTCTGCGCCTCCTCGTCATCTGGCACGTCGTTGCCCGTCGTGCCCTGGCTCTTGTGGCGGTGCCGGCACGTGGTAACGTGTCCGTGTATGGCAACCCACCTTCCCATCGTCCCCGCGTGACCGGATTCCGCGAACTCGCCCGTGCGGCCGCCGCGGCGATGGCGGCGCGCCCCGAGGTGCCGCTTGCTCTGGCCACGCTGGTGCAGGTGGACGGCAGCTCGTACCGGCAGCCGGGCGCCCGTTTGCTGGTGGACGCCGAGGGGCGTGTACTGGCCGGCGCGATCAGCGGCGGGTGCCTCGAGGGGGATGTGGCCGCGCGGGCGGCCGCAGTGTGCGCGACGGGGCGCGGCGTGCGGCTGATGTACGACCTGCGGGCCGATCTCGAGGCCATCTGGGGTTTCGGCGCCGCGTGCGATGGGGTCGCCCATCTGCTGCTCGAGCCGCTCCCCGACCCGTCGTGGCTGGCCGAGGTGGACGCGATCCGCTCGCGGCGCCGGAACGGTGCGGTGCTCACGGTGCTCGAGAGGGATGGTGGTGGCAGCAGCTGCGCCTTGCTGAACGGAGACGCCGCCACCGGCACGTGGCGGCCGATCGGCGATCGGGCGCGGTGGAGTGCCGGGCCCGACCTGCTCGTATCGACCCGCGCCGCGCAGCGGACCGGACATCCGGTGCTGCTCGACAGCCGGGATGACGCGGCGCTGCTGTTTATCGAGCCGCTGGTGGCGCCGATTGCGCTGCACGTGATCGGTGCGGGTCGCGGGGCCGACGCCTTCGTTCGGATTGCGCGCACGCTGGAGTGGGAGGTCACGGTCATCGATCACCGGCCGGCGGTGCTGGCCGATCTGGCGTTGCCCGACGGCGTGACTACGCACGTGGCGCGCGCCGATCAGGAGGAGGCGTTGGCGGTCCTGCTCGCGTCGCTGCCGCACGACGGCCGCACGGCGATTGCCCTGCTGTCGCACATCTTCGACGTGGACAGCGCGTGGCTGACGGCGCTGCTGCCGTTACCGGTGGCGTACATCGGCGTGCTGGGGTCGCGAAAGCGGGCCGGTCAGCTGCTGGACGCAGTGGACGCGGCACTGGGCGGGCGCGGTACGCCTCTCACCGAGCGCATGCGTCACCGGCTGCACGCGCCGATCGGTCTGGACCTCGGCGGCGAAAGCCCCGCCTCCATCGCGCTGTCGGCGATCGCCGAGATCGAGGCGGTGATCCACGGCCGGCCGGCGGGGTTTCTGCGTGAGCGTCTGAGCCCGATCCATGCGCGGACCCCGACGCCTCGGGTGCTGGAGCAGGACGCGCCGATCGTGCCGACCGAGTGCGACGCGGGACGCAACGACCACCGCGATCACGGGTGACGCTGTGAGCGTTGCCGTGAATGATGCCGTGAGCGTTGCCGGCATCCTGCTGGCCGCCGGCGGATCGCGCCGGCTGGGGTCTCCCAAGCAGCTGCTCACAATAGACGGCGTGACGCTGGTGGAACGCGCCGCCCGGCACTTGTTGGACGCCGGTTGCTCGCCGGTGCTGGTCGTTGTCGGCGCCAATGCCGACATGATACGCGATGCTGTCGCTATCCTGCCTGTTCAGTGCGTCGAAAATGCACGCTGGGAACGGGGAATGGGCACGTCCATCGCCGCAGCCATACAGGCCCTGAACGCCGTACGTTTTGACCACACGCCGGCCGTACTCATCGCCACCTGCGACATGCCGGCCGTGACGGTCGCGCATCTGCAGTCGCTTGTGGCCACGTCCGGTCTGGGCGCGCAGCGCGTGGCGTCGGTCTATGCCGACCCCGACGGCTCACCAGAACGGGGCCCCGTGCGCGGCATCCCGGCCGTGCTGCCGCGCGCCGACTGGCCGGCGCTGGCGGCGCTGGACGGCGACCAAGGGGCCCGCGCGCTGCTCCGGGAGACCGGGACGATCACGGTGTCGCTGCCGAACGGTCATGTCGATCTCGACACGCCGTCCGACGTCGCCGCGTGGCGGACGGCGGGCGGTACCTCCCCGATGTGATCCTGGTGGGCGAGGCTCCGCGCCGCCCACCAGGATCAGCCACCGGATGCGTCAGGAGCGTCCCGGTTACCGGGCCACCGCCATCGCCGAGATGATCCGCACGAGGGCATCGACGTCGCGCAGGTCCAGCACTTCGCCCGGCGTGTGGGAATACCGCCCCGGCCACGACAGCCCCACGTTCGGCGCACCGTAGGGCGCGATCGCCGACCCGTCGGTGGAGCCGTGGGTGGTGCCGCGCTGCACGGGAATCCCCTGTGCCCGGGCGACCGACAGCACGCGGTCCCGTTCGGCCGGCGGCGAGATCGCGCCGTCATCGAGGCCGCGCAACACGAAACCCTGCCCCAGCGGCGCGTAGGCAAACGCCGGATCCTCGAGCGGCGTATCCGAACTCACGAAGGTGTCCACGCTGTAGATCCGCTGCAGCGACCGGCCGTGATTCGCGCCGAACGCCCCGGCGCCAAGCAGTCCGCCTTCTTCGCGCACCGACCACACGAACAGCACCTTGTGCGTGAGCGTGTTCGGGTCGATGCGCTGCACGGCATGCAACAGCGCCGTGCTGCCGGTGCGGTCGTCGCTGCCGCGTCCGGTGAGCCGCGTCCCGCCAAGGCGCGACGCGCGCTTGTAGCCGGTGACCGCGTTCCCCACGCGCACCCCCTGCGCCACGAGCGTGGCGGAATCCACGCCGAACCAGGCCGTGCTCACCGCGGGCGCCTTCACGCGCGCCGAATCGCGCGGCACGAACACGCCGCGCAACGACGGCGGGGCATCACCGCCGCCCACGCGATCGAAGTGCAAGGCCGCCGGCTGTCCTTCCCACGCACTCGGCACCACGCCACCGCGACGCGCCAGCCGCACCGTGCCGTCCCGCGCGATCGCTTCGACCTCGAAGCTCACTTCATCCATGTGGGCGATGAACGCCACCGAGTCCCGATCGGGGCCGGCGGCCACGATGAGGTTGCCCGCGCTGTCCACGACGGCCCGCGCCCTCGCCCAGGCCGGCAACAGCGCGGTGATGGCTTCGCGGACCCGCCACTCATGACCCGGGACGCCCGGCAAGTCGGCGATGGTCATAAACGTCTTCTCGATGGCGCCATAGGCGTCGCTGCGCGGCCGGCGGGCACTCGCCGTGGCGCGCGCCGTGTCGAGGGCGGGGGCGAGCAACGGGGGCGTGCCGGCGACGCCACCGGCCCACGCCGCGTCCTGCAGCAGCGTACGCACCGCCGCGGCCGCCACGGACTCCACCAGGGAACCGGCGAAGCGCACCGCCGGCGTCACCACGCGCACGCTGTCGAGCCCCGTGGACGCGATCACGCGGGTGATGGCGCGCTTGCTCTGACCGAGACGGGCGACCGGAAGCACGCTGGCACTCCCCACGGCCTTGCCCTCGTCGAGCAGCGTGAGTGCGTCGAGCTTGCCGGCGCGCGCGAGGACCGCGGCGAGGCCGACCCAGCCGAAGCTGCGCTGCGACGACAGGACGTAGATCGTTTCACCCGGCTGCGACGCGGCCGTCGCCGCGGCACCGGTGCTGGCCACGGCGGCACAGCTCGCGCGCGCACCGGCGGCCGGTCCCGATGCATAGCCGGCATATGTCCAGACCGGCCGCGACGCCACGACGGGATCGAGGAGCGCAATGCCAAGGGCTTCGGCCTGCGCCTTCGTGCCCGCGCCGACATCGACCCAGAGTTCATCCACCCCGACGACGGTGGTGTCACCGCGATGCTGACGCGAGAAATGTCCGTTGGCGATCGCCACCACACCGGCGACTTCGCCGCGCGCCGAGAGAATGCGCAGCTGGTGCGCTTCGTGGAACTGATCCCACAGGGGGTGCGCCGCCACACCGGTGCGATGGAGTCGGATGTACCCTTGATCGGTGATGCCGCTGACCACGAACGCCGGCACGTCCATCGCGCAGGCGATCATCCGCCGCGGCGATCCACTCCCGACGCGCTTGATGAGGTTGCCCATGTTGTCGCGCGTCCACCCGGGGAGGACGGTGCGCAGGGCGTTGAGCGCCGACGCTTCGCCACTCGGCGGTGCAGCCAGCGAGATCCATCGGGCCACCGATTCGGCCACCTGCGCGTCGGCCACCTGACCGGCGGCTGGCGGCGTGGACTGCGCGAGGAGCGGGGCGGTGGCGGCAGCACCTGCCACCGCCAGCAAGGCGACGTGAAGCGAACGATGCACAGCAAGTCTCGGGTAGACGGTAAACCGCGCGCTGCGCCGTCACGGATCGCGCGCGGCGATGCGCACGGAAATGGGCAGGTCCGGCAGCGCGGGGGCAAGACCGGGACGTGAAAAAGCCGGGTCGCTGTGGCAGCGCCCCGGCTTCTTCATTCCTCGTGCGTTCGCGCCGTTAGTTGGCCGGCGGTACCGGCGGCGCCGTATCGGGCACGTTGGCGCCACGACGGCGGCGCGGCATCGGCCCCTGCGGGCCCTGCGGACCTTGCGGGGCGCTGGGCATCATGCCGGGGCCCATGCCGGGCATCATGCCGCGGCCCATGCTCGGCATCATGCCGCGGCCCATGCCGCGCCCCGTACCGGGGCGACCCTTGCCGCGCCCCATGCGATTGCCGCGCTGCCGAGTGCCAGCGGCGCGGATGCGCAGCGTTCGGCGCATGTTGTCCACCTTGGCCTTCTGCGCCGGTGTGAGGATGGCTCGCGCGTCCTGGCGCATCTTGAGGCGGGCGACGATCTGATCGTTGCGGAGCCGGCTGAGCTTGTCGAGGGCGGCGCGCATGCCGGCGAGGTTCCCGTCGCCCTGCATGGCCTCGAGCTGATCGGCCCGCGCACGCATCATGTCCGACGCATTCGACTTCGGCGCAGGGGCCGCCGCCAGCACTTCGAGACGCTTGACCTGATCATCGGTGAGCTCGAGCGGCTGTCGGGCTCGCAGCAGCATGGCCGCCGGATTGCCACCGCCACGCCCCACACGGGCGCCGGGACCGTCGCGCCGCGCGTCGCGGCCGGCCCGCGCACCACCGGGGGCGGCCGTGCCAGACGCCGCGGCTACCGCGCGTGGGCGCGGCGCCGGACGTGTCGCGGGGGGCGTCTGTGACGTGAGCAGCGACGGCACGAGCGCGCTCAAGGCGATGGCTAGTGCAAGCGAGCGGGACGATGCGCTTTTCATGGGATCTATCTCCAGTGTAGGCTGCGTTCGCCACGACAGGCGCCCGCTTCATCAGGTTGGACGGGTGGGCCGCAACGATGTTAAGGCGCGCCACCATCCTCGCGGTTGGTCCAACGCCATGACCTACTGTTGCGTCACGGGGTAGACGCGTCGTGCCCCACGGTGCACTCTCGTCTGCTCCATGGTGTCCCATTTGTTGGCGTGACCAGCGCGCCACCTCCCGCCCCCGCCCCGACCATTCCGTGGGAAACTGGTTCGAATCCATCACCACCCTGCTGTTCAAGTATCCTCCGCGCGTCTTCGCACGGGGCGATCTGGTGATGGCGCCGGTCGTGCCAGTCATGCTGGTCGCGGCGGCGGCGGCGCTCGTGCTGCTCATCGTGATCGTCGCGTACGCGCGCGTTCGCACGCTGCGACCCGCCGATCGCGCCATCCTCGCGACACTGCGCGCCGCGGCCGTGCTGTTGGTGATCGGCTGCCTGCTGCGTCCGGGGCTCGTGATCGCGTCGGCCGTGCCGCAGCGCAACGTGCTGGCGGTCATCATGGATGATTCGCGCAGCATGCGCATTCGCGATGTGAACGACGGCACGCGCACCGCCGCCTTGCAGCGCACCTTCGCCGACACGACACCACTGTCGAAGCAACTGGCGGAGAAGTTCGCGATCCGTCGCTTCCGCTTTGCCGCCGATGCCTCGCCGATCGCCGGCGCGGCCGCGCTCACGTCGAAGGGCACGCGCTCCGATCTCGCGCAGGCGTTGAACGATGTGCGTGAAGACTTGAACGGCATGCCGCTGGCTGGTGTCGTGATCGTCTCCGATGGCGCCGACAACGGCAGCGGCGCACTCGACGATGCACTGCTCGCATTGCGCGCACGTCGCGTGCCGGTGTTCACGGTGGGTATTGGCACCGAACGGTTCGAGCGTGATGTGGCGATCGAGCGCGTGCAGGCACCGCGCCGCACACTGGCTGGAGCCTCCAGCGTGGTCGAAGCCGATGTGCGCATTCGTGGCGCCGGCCGTGATCCCGTGCCCATCACGGTGGAAGCCGATGGTCGCGTGGTCGCCACCGAGGCGGCACGCGTGGGTGAGAAGGGCGATCTCACCACCGTGCGCTTTCGCATTCCGCCGCTCGATCCAGGCGTGCATCGCCTTGCCGTGCGCGCTAAGGCGCTGCCCACGGAAATCGTGACCGAAAACAACGAGTGGCAGACGAGCATCGACGTGCGCACCGGTCCCGACCGCATTCTGTATCTCGAAGGCGAGCCGCGCCCCGAGTTCGCGTTCCTGCGCCGCGCGGTCGCGAACGACAGCGCCGTACAAGTGGTAGGGCTCATGCGCAGCGCCGAACGCAAGTTCCTGCGACTCGGCGTGCGCGACAGTCTCGATCTGTTGGGCGGCTTCCCCACCAGCCGCGAAGAATTGTTCGGCTATCGCGCGATCATTCTGGGCAGCATCGAAGCGTCGTTCTTCACCACCGACCAGCTGCGCATGCTCGCCGACTTCGTGAGCGTGCGCGGCGGCGGCCTGATGGTGTTGGGTGGACGCGCCTCGCTGTCGGAAGGTGGCTATGCCGGCACGCCGTTGGCCGACGTCTTGCCGCTCACGATCTCCGCCGGCGGCGTCAACGTGGATGGTCCGGCTACGCCCGTCATGGTGCGCCCCACGCGCGCCGGTGAAGTGCACGCCGCCTTGCAGCTGCGCTCCACGCTCGCGTCGTCGCGCGCGCGCTGGGATTCGCTGCCGGCGCTCACCACGGTGAACCGCCTCGGCGCGCTGCGCGCCGGTGCGACCATGTTGCTGGCGGGTACGGCTGAAGGCGGGCGCAGCGACGTGCCCATTTTGTCGTGGCAGCGCTACGGCCGTGGCATGAGCGCCGTATTCGGCGTGCAGGACAGCTGGCTGTGGAAGATGGACACGAACATTTCGGTGGATGACGTCACGCATCAAACGCTGTGGCGTCAGCTGGTGCGCTGGATGGTGGACGAGGCGCCGGCGCCGTTCGAGATCATGGCGTCACCGTCGCGTGTGGCCCCGGGTGAGCCGGTATCGCTGCGGGCGCGCGTGAGCACGCCGTTCTTCACCGACGTGAACGATGCCACCGTGACCGTAACCGTCACGTCGCCCACCGGCACCACGCAAAACGTGCCGCTGGAGTGGACGCTGCGCGAAGACGGCACCTACGCCGCCCGCTTCACCCCGAACGACACCGGCCGCTACGTGATCGACGCCGTGGCCACCCGTGGTCGCGATTCGGTGCAGACGGCCACCAGCACGCTGCTGGTGGATGAGCGCGGCGCCGACGTAGCGCAAGCGGAACTGCGCGCCTCGCTGCTGCGTCGCATCGCCGAAGAGACCGGCGGTCGCTACTACCCGCTGGCCGATGCCGGCAAGCTCGCCGAGGACGCCGTTTTCACCGAAGCGGGCGTGACCGTGCGTGAAGCGAAGGACCTGTGGGACATGCCGGCGGTATTCCTCGTGGTGGCGCTGCTGCTCGGCGCGGAGTGGGGCTATCGCCGGTGGAGGGGACTGGCATGACGCGAATGCTCGCACGGTATGTACGGACGCTCGCCATGCACGGTGCGCTGGCCCTGGCCATCGCGCTGCCGTTGCACGCCCAGCGCACGCATGTGCTGCTGGTGATCGGCCTCTCGGGTGAGCCGCAGTTCAAGCGTTCCTTCGAAGCCTCGGCGCAGTCGGCGCGTGATGCGGCGAAGAATCGCTGGGGCGTGAGTGATTCCAGTCTGATCGTGCTCACCGAGGACTCGGTGCGCACCGCACTGTCGTCGGGGCGCTCCACGCGCGAGAACGTGGCGAAGGCGTTCCTCACGCTGTCGTCGCGCGTGCAGCCGGGCGACGTGCTGTTCGTGATGCTGATGGGTCACGGAAGCGGCGAGGGGGCGCAGTCGAAGGTGAATCTGCCCGGTCCCGATGCCACGGCGGCCGAGTACGCGTCGTGGCTGGGCGGCTTTGCCAAGCAGCAGGTGGTGTTCGTGAACGCCGCCACCGGCAGCGGTGATTTCGTGCCCGTACTCAAGGCGCCGAATCGCGTGGTGGTGACCGCCACCAAGACGTCGAACGAACGCAACGAGTCGGTGTTCCTGCAGTACTTTGCCGGCGCGCTCGGGATGGACGCCGCCGACGCCGACAAGGATGGCCGCCTGTCGGTGTTCGAAGTGTTCCGCTTCGCGCGCACGGAAGTGGGCAAGGTGTACACGAGCAGCAACCGCATGCAGACCGAGCACGCGCTGGTGAGTGATTCGCTGCTGGCCACGCGCGTGGCCTTCGGCAAGACGGCCGCGTCGACCGACCCGCGCATCGCGGCGTTGATGGCCGAACGGCAGGCGCTGGAATCGGAAGTGGCGTCGCTGCGCACGAAGAAGGCCGCAATGACCGCCGACGCGTACGACGCGGAGCTCGAGCGGCTGTTGCTGGCATTGGCCGAAAAGACGAAGGCGATTCGCGCGGCCGGAGGTGGCAAGTGAAGCGGTCGGCCTGGATGCTGGTGGCCTTGTCGGCGTTGTCACCGCTCGCGGCCTGCGGGCAGGATCGCGCTGCGGCACAACCCGCCGCTCGCGTGGCACCGCTGCCACCGCGGGTGCCGGGCCCTGATCGCTGGGCCACGGAGATCGCGGCCGCCGAAGCGTCGGCGCGTCGGGGCGACCGCCGTGATGCCACGCTGCGCGCGCGTCGCATCACGGCCACCTACGAACAGGGCGGCGCGCGCAACAGCGACGAATACCTCTCGGCCGGTCGCGCCTACGTGCTGTTGGGCGTGGGCAATGCGCAGGCGGTACGCTCGGCGTTGGCCGCGTTCGATCGCGCCACCGCCGCCGACTCCCTCAACTTCGACGCGCAGCTGCGGGCCGGAGAGCTGTTCCTCGAGAAGTACAACGCGCCCGACGCGCGATTGTCGTTCGAGGGCATTCTGCGTCGCTCCCCCACCGACGCCAAGGCGCTGCTGGCGATGGCGCGCGTGGAAGAGTTCGAGGGGAAGGGCAACCCGATGGCCACGGCGCGGTTGAGCATTGCGAGCAATCCACGCTATGCCGATGCGCTCGCCTTCGTGGCGAAGATGCATCGCGACGCCGAGTCGTATGATTCGGCGAAGGTGTATGCGCAACGCGCCATCGATGCCGACTCGACGTCGAGTGCCGGTTGGTCGGTGCTGGGG
>CANHNQ010000041.1 GCA_947462095.1 Gemmatimonadota bacterium | reverse complement strand
GTTCACGAATGCCGGCGCCTTCCACCACTCTTCCTGCGAGATCAGGTACGAAGCCGAGGCCTTGGGATACAGGATGCTCTGGAAGTTGGTACCGAAGGCCGAGTTCTGGTCGCTGCGGACGGCGGCCGTGAGGAACAGGCGATCACCCACGTTGAGCGCCTGCTCGATGAACACGCCGAACGTCTTCTGGATCGTCGTGGCTTCGCTGACCGACGGAACGGTGCCCGATCCGACGATCTGCGAGCCCGGCGCCAGCTGCGTCGAGCCCGTGGCGGCACCCGCGAAGCGATAGCCGATGTACTGCGCACCGACCGTGGTCTTCATGGCGAACTTGGCCAGCGAGTACGACGCCGTGGAGCCGAGATCGACCGTGGTGTTGCTGATGTTCACGCGATTGATGCCGCGGGCACCGAGACGCGTGGTCGCCGTGAGCGGCGGGCCTTCGCCACGGAGCAGCAGATTTTCGTCGCTGCGGCCGGTGAAGTCGTTACCGACCGTGGCGCGGTTCGCGAGCCAGCTGAACGGGCGCCAGTTGGCGCTGCCCGACCAGATGAAGCGATTCACGTCCTGGCTGGTCTTTTCCTGCCACATGTAGCCCGGGGTCCAGGCGCGGTAGCCCAGGAGCGGCGTGCCGAGTCCGGAGACGGTGCCGTTGTCGCGCGTGCCCGGACCACCGAACAGGTGCGAGCCAAGGCCGGCGGTGGCGTTCGATTCCAACGAATAGCGCTGCGCGATGTTGATGAAGTTCGTCGCGACGGCGAGGTCAAGCTTCGGCGAGATCGCCGAATTCAGGTTCATGCGGAGCGACTTGCGCGCCATCACGTTGGGATGGCTCGTCCACGGACGCAGCGGCAGGTTCGACGCGGCGAACCGGTCGCGCTCGAACTGCGGCAGCGAGAGCACGCCCGTTTCCTTCTCATCTTCGGCCGAGAAGAAATAGCGGACCGCTTCGGTACCACCCGACACCTGCGCACCCATCTGGCGACGGACACCCGTCGCGATCGGCGTGAGGTCCTTCTCGTTGAAGATGTTGAGCGAGACGGTGGAGTCCGCAATGCAGACGCCCGTACCGACCGTCTGCAGGCTGCAGCCGTTGGTGCGCGACGACGCGGTGGAGGTTCCCGTCTTCGCGAACAGGCTGAACGCGTCCGGATAGTAGTTCCGGTCGGCAAGCGCTCCGCCTTCACCGTACACGTTCCAGCGAGCGGCGCCGGCACGACCCTTCTTGGTCGTGACCAGGATCACGCCGTTCGCGGCGTCGGTGCCGTAGAGCGTGGCGGCCGACGGTCCCTTCACGATTTCGATGTTCTCGATCTCTTCCGGGTTGAGGTCGCCGACACGGCTGGCGTTGTTGCCACCGGTGTCGCCGCCGCTGCCCGTGGCGGTGCTGAAGCTCGCGTTGTTGCTGGTCATACGAATGCCGTCGATGATCCAGATCGGCTCGTTGGACAAGCTCACCGAGTTCATGCCGCGCACGCGGATGCGCGAGCCGGTGCCCGTCTGCGAGCCGCTGGTCACGGTCACGCCGGGCGCCCGTGAATTCAGGAGGTCGCTGAGGTTCGAGACCGGCGCCGCCTGCAGCACCTTGGTGGCATCGATGTTCGCCGTGGCGTTACCGATCTCGACGCGGCGCTGTTCGCCGGTGGCCGTCGTGACGACGGCCGCGAGATTGACGGCCGCCGTGGCCATCGCGAATTCGAGCGTGACCGTCTGGCCAGCCGCGATCGGCACACGCTTCGTCTGCTCGGTATAACCGACCCGGAGCACGCGCACCGTGTACTCAGCGGCGGGAATGCCGCGCAGCGACAGGCGACCATCGACACCGGTCGCACCGGCGAACGTGGTGCCAACAAGGAATACACGCGCGGCTTCGACCGGCCGCTGGTTCGCAGCATCGGTCACACGGACGGATAGCGTTCCCGGCCCGCTTTGCGCGCGGGCTTGGGGAACGGCGACCGCGATCGTGCCTGCCAATGCGAGCAGGGCACGCCAAGGGTGTTGCATGTGCGGGTCTCCTCAAGAGTGGGGAAGAACTGGAGCGCGTTCCGGCGACGGCTGGGCACGCCGTCGTCTTGATCCAACGGTGAGCGCACGTCCGGTCGACGCCGCGCCCACGGGTGTCCAACGAGTTTCCAACGCGTACAGCATACACAGGGTTGCATAACTATGCGACCCGAGCGGTCGTGCCGGCTCCGTCACCCGACGGCACGGCTCGCGTGCTATTTTCCGCGAGCGACGTAAACGCCGGACGGGTCGGAACGCCCCGTTCCACTCGCCACCGCTTTAGCACCACTCATCGTGCCCTCGTCATACTTATTCGCCGCCCTGCTGCAGATCACGGCCGCGGCGCCCCCGGGGTCGACGTTCTCGGCCGCGATCCCCCCGATCGCCAATGCCTCGGCCGCCGAGGTGTCACCTACCACGAACAGCGCCCCCCGCGGTTCGCGTCACGCGGGGGCCGTGTTCCACGGGCGTCGGGGTGAGCTCACCGTCACCACCCCCCGGCGAGACGCGGCCGTGGTGGTGGACGGCCGGTTCGATGAACCGGCGTGGGCCGACGCTGCGGTGCTGACCGGCTTCTCGCAATTCTTCCCGGCCGATGGGATCGCCGCGCAGGACAGTACCGAAGTGCTGGTGTGGTATTCGCCGACCGAACTGCACGTGGGCATTCGCGCCTTCGCAGCGCCGGGCACGGTCCGCGCCACGCTCGCCGACCGCGACAAGATCTCCGCCGACGACAATGTGCAACTGTTCCTGGGGACGTACAGCGACAGCCGGCAGGCGCTGGTGTTCGCGGTAAATCCCTTCGGCATTCAGAGCGATGGCGTCCTGACCGAAACCGGTTCGGTGTTGGGGGGGGGATTCACGAGTACCACCGCCAAGGCGCGTGAGAGTGCCGATCTCGCCCCTGACTACGTGTGGAAGTCGAAAGGGCAGCTCACGGACTTCGGCTATCAGGTGGAGCTCTCGATCCCGTTCAAGAGCTTGCGCTATCGAGCCGGCGCTGAACAGCGCTGGCAGCTGAATGTCGCGCGCACGGTGCAGATCACGGGGCACGAGGAGACATGGACGCCGGCCCTCCGCGGCGCGTCGAGCTTTCTCGCGCAAGCGGGTGTGCTGGCCGGCCTGCGCGACCTGCGCCGCGGCATCACGGTCGACGTGATTCCCACCATCACCTCCAGTGCGGTCGGCACGCGCCCCACGAGCAGCGCGGCCTGGGGCTACGACGGTGGCCGCCCCGAGGTGGGGGGCAGCGTGCGATGGGGCGTCACCAGCAACCTCACCGTCTCCGGCACGGCCAATCCCGACTTCTCTCAGGTCGAGGCGGACGCCACCCAGTTCTCCTACGATCCGCGTCAGGCGGTGTTCTTTCCCGAGCGCCGTCCGTTCTTTCTGGAAAGTCAGGAGCAGTTCACGACGCCGAACCGGCTGATCTACACGCGTCGCATCGCGCAGCCGGTGGCGGCCAGCAAGCTCACCGGCAAGTACGGCGGCTTCGATATCGGCGTGCTGTCGGCGGTGGATAACCAGGACGCGTCATTCAGCCAGACGCATTCGCCGCTGTACAACATCGTGCGCCTGCAGCGCGATCTCGGTGCGCAGAGTCGTATGGGCATTGCGTACACCGACAAGATCGACGGCCAACGCTGGAACCGCGTGGTCGGCGTAGACGGCCGCCTCGTGCGTGGCGTCTACAACCTGCAGGGCCAGGTGGCGAGCAGTTTCACCAGCAGCGACAGCGGCGTGCTGAGCGCCCCGTTGTTCGACGTGAGCGCCTCGCGCAACGGTCGCCGGTTCGTGGCGCGTTACGCCTTGAACGGCATCAGTCCTGACTTCGACGCCCAGTCGGGCTTCATCGCACGGCCGGGCATTGCCAACATCTCCGCGACGCATCGCTGGAATTTCTACGGCAAGCCGAAAGCCCTGGTGGAGCTGTTCAGCCCCGAGCTGTTCATGCTGGGCCGCTACCAGTACGACAGTTTCGTGAACGGCGACGGCTCACAGGACCGCCAGCTGCACCTGCGCGCCAACACGCGACTCAAGGGCGGCTGGCAGGTCGGTACGCAGCTGCTGCTCGAGGTCTTTGGGTACGACCCGTCGTTGTACACAAACTACGTGATGCTGCAGCCGCGGAGCGCGGGACGCATCGACACGGTGGCGTACGCGGGCACGCCGAAGATTGGGAATCGCGACTGGGTGTTCTCGATCGGCACACCGGAGTTCCGTCGGTTCAGCTACAGCGGCTTCGGCATCGTGGGCTACGACGAAAATTTTCAGGAGTGGAGCTCGGCGCGCATTTTCAGCCTACAAAATACGCTGAACCTGCGCCCCACCGAACAGCTGCGCGTCGCGGCCACCTGGAACTATGACACGTTCGACCGACGCAGCGACGGCACGCGCGTCCTCACGCGCAACACGCCTCGCATCCGCACGGAGTATCAGGTCACGCGGCAGTTCTTCGTGCGCGTGATCGGCGAGCGCTCGGTGGTCACACAGGATGCGCTGCGCGACGATACGCGCACCAACGCGCCGATCTACCTGCGTAGCGCGAGTGGCGCGCTGTCGCGCGCAGCGGCGTTCGAGCGCACCAGAGCGCGTATCGACGTGCTGCTGTCGTATCTGCCGTCACCAGGCACCGTGGTCTACCTCGGCTACGGTGACGCCCTGGCCGCCAATCGTCCGGCCGGACCGGAACGGTTGCAGCGCACGCGCGATCAGTTCTTCATGAAGCTGAGCTATCTGTTCCGGCTGCAGTAACCCGCGGCGATCGTGCCCGATGCACGAAGAAGCCCCGGCCGAGCGATGCTCGACCGGGGCTTCTTTATACGACCACCACGGCTTAGTTGCGACGCCCCTGCAGGCGCGAGAGCAGACGCAGGAGTTCGAGATAGAGCCAGATCAACGTGACCATGAGCCCGAACGCCGCGAACCACTCGAGCTGCTTGGGTGCACCGGCCTGCACGCCCTGCTCGATGCGATCGAAGTCGAGCACGAGGTTGAGCGCCGCCACACCGGCAATGGCGAGATTGATGCCGATGGCGAGCGGGCCGGACGAGGTGAAGTATCCGATGGAGACGCCGAACAACGACAGCAGCATCGAGCCGAGATAGAACAACCCGATCCCGATCATCGCGGCCAGCATCATGCGCTTGAACCCTTCGGTGGCGCGCAGGATGTTGAAGCGGTACAGCAGGAACACCGAGCCGGCCACGCCGAAGGTGAGCAGCACGGCCTGCTGCGGCAGTCCGGCGAAGCGCAGGTTGTACAGCGCCGAGATCGCGCCCAGGAAGATGCCCTGCAGCGACGCGTAGATCGGCGCGGTCCACGGGGCGGTCTGCGGCTTGAAGCTGGCGATCATGCCGACAATGAGACCGCCGACGCCACCCAACAGCATGGCGGGCATGAGGAGATCGAGATTACCCGTGGCGAACTGCTGCCAGGTGACGGCCGCCGAGAACAGCACGACCGCGAGCAAAATCGCCGCTTTGCCCGCGACACCGGCGGTGGTCATGGAACCCGAGCGCGATCCGGCGGCGGTGGCACGTGCCGCGTCGGCCAGGCGGGACAGAACAGGATTCGTAGTGCGCATAGTCGATCGTCGTCGAAAGAGGTGAATCAGCGTACGCCGAGAAGATACCCCACAGTGCTCAGTCTGGCCGCCCTTGATACATCAACTTTTTCTGATATATTAAAAACATGACCACCGTACCGCTCGATCTGTCCCGATCCACCAGCATCTTCCACGCGCTGTCCGACGAGACCCGGCTGGCCGTCGTCCAGATGCTGGGGGAGGGCGAACGGTGCGTCTGCGATCTGCAGGCGGCGTTGGACGTGGCCCAGTCGCGCCTCTCCTTTCACCTCAAGGTGCTCAAAGAGGCGGGACTGGTGAGCGACCGGAAGGACGGGCGCTGGTCCTACTACACGCTGGTGCCCGACGCCCTCACCGAGGCGCACGACATCGTGCACGCCTTGGCCTCGCCCCGTTGCGCCGACGCGCGCGCCCTGACCGTGCTCGGACGGTGCTGCGGGTAGCCCACGCACGTCACCTTTTTTTTGGGCTGAACGCATCAAGATTTCTTGGTGACAGATGCTCCCCTGCCGCACCCACTTTCCGAGGCGATTCTCATGACTGCTCCCATCGGCATCACGTCCCGAACGTCCGCCGCGCCCGCCGACATCACAGACGTGGTCCGCGAGAAGTACGGGGCGGCGGCGCGTCGCGTGCTCGACCTGAATGAGCCGACGTCGTGCTGCGCCCCGACCAGTTCCTGCTGCGGCGGCACCGAATTCAACGGCTCGGTCGACCCGATCACCGCGAACCTGTACGTGAACGGCGAGACCGATGAGCTCCCCGACGCGGCGGTGCTGGCCTCGCTCGGCTGCGGCAACCCGACGGCGCTCGCACAACTCGAGGCCGGTCAGGTCGTGCTCGACCTCGGATCGGGCGGCGGCATCGACGTCATCCTCTCGGCGCGTCGGGTCGGCCCGACGGGCAAGGCGTACGGTCTCGACATGACGGACGACATGCTCGCACTGGCCCGCCGCAACGCCGCCGAGGCCGGCATTCCGAACATCGAGTTCCTGAAGGGGCAGATCGAGGCGATTCCGCTGCCCGACAACAGTGTGGACGTGATCATCTCGAACTGCGTGATCAACCTGTCGGGGGATAAGCGCACGGTGCTGGCCGAAGCGTTTCGTGTGCTGAAGCCGGGCGGACGGTTCGCGGTGAGCGATGTGGTCGTCCGTGGCGTGGTTCCCCCGGCGGTGCGCCGCAGCATGGAGCTCTGGGTCGGCTGCGTGGCCGGCGCCCTCGAAGAGACTGAATTCACGCGCCTGCTCACGGACGTCGGCTTTATCGACGCGTCGGTCGAACCGACCCGCTTCTATCGCAGCGAAGACGCCCGTCAGTTCCTGGCGGAAAGCGGGGTGGACGTGAACGCGAATCTCAACGAGATCGACGGCAAGTTCATGGCGGCGTTCGTGCGTGCGCAGAAGCCGGGCGCGAGCGCACCATACAAAACGCGAGCGGAATCTTTCGCCTAGGTGAAGAATCTGTCATATTCTCACGGGTGAGCAATCTCGATCGCGTCCCTGGCGACGCCCCCCCTTCGCCGATGGAGCCCGCCGACGCCGCGGCGCGCATTGCGCGCCTGGAGGGACGTGTGGCGCGGGAGAAGCGTGCCCGGCTCGAGGCGGAGGGGCTGCTGGAAAAGCGGTCGCGCGAGTTGTTCGAGTTGAACACCGCGCTGCTGCAGCTGACGCAGGAGCTCGAGGAGCGGGTGCTGGCGCGGACCTCCGAACTGGTCCACCTCAAGGAGTTCTACGAGCGTGTGCTGGACCGGCTACCCACGCAACTCGCGGTGCTCACGCCGCACGGCGCGTACGAGTACGCCAATCCGGCCGAGGTCCCCGACGACGCGTTGCGCCGCTGGCTGATCGGCCGGACCGACGTCGAGTATGGCGCGCGGGTGGGACTCCCCGACGACGCGGTGGCCGCCCGAACGGCGCGCATCGCCGCCGTGTCGCGCGATGGGCAGAGCGTGTCCTTCGAAGAAACCATCGTCGCCGGCCCGGATGACACGCGCTATTTCCGGCGCGTACTGGCCCCCGTGTTCGGCGAGGCGGGTGAAGTGCGGCATCTGGTCACCGCCGGCATCGACGTCACGGAGGCGCGCCTGGTTGAGGAGCAACTCCGCCGGTCGCAGAAGATGGAGGCGGTTGGCTTGCTGGCGGGCGGCATCGCCCACGACTTCAACAACCTGCTCACCATTGTGAGCGGCGTGGCCGAAACGTTGCGCGAGGAGCTGACGCCCGACAGCAGCGCCGCGCCGCTGTTGGACGAACTGCTCGGGGCTACGCAGCGGGGGGCGGGGCTCACGCGCCAACTGCTGTCGTTCAGCGGCCGCGCCAGTCTCGAACCGCAGGTGTTCGACACCAACGCCGGAATCCGCGCCACGGAGAGCTTGTTGCGACGGCTCCTCACGGAGCGCATTCACTGCGTGATCACGCTGCACGATGCCCTGCCCATCCGGATGGATCACGGCGGCCTCGATCAAGTGTTGCTGAACCTCGCCGCCAACGCGCGCGATGCGATGCCGTCGGGCGGGCGCTTCACGCTGCTCACGCGTGCGGTCACCTTGTCGACAGAGGCGGCGTCGGCGAAGGGGCTGGTACCGGGGCCTCACGCGCTGATCGACGTGTCCGACACGGGGATCGGGATGACGCCCGATGCGCTGCAGCGGGCCTTTGAACCGTTCTATACCACGAAGTCCGTGGGTCAGGGGAGCGGGCTCGGACTCGCAACGGTCTACGGCATCGTGCAGCGGTCGCGCGGTCACGTGGAAGTGATGAGTACCGTGGGCGTGGGGACGACGTTCCGCATCATGCTCCCGCTGGTCACCGACCGGGCGACGACCGTCCCTTCTGAGGCGCCCGTCGCGGCGGCGCCGAACGGGCGGGGGTGCATCCTGGTGGTCGACGACGAGAGTGGCGTTCGCATGGTGGCGACGCGTTGTCTGCGCCGCCTCGGCTACGAAGTGATCGAAGCCGGCGGCGGACAGGAGGCGCTTCGCATCGCCGAAGGGAGGCGCGGGGCCATCGACCTGCTCATCTCCGACGTGCGCATGCCCGACATGAACGGCTTCGAGCTCGCCAGCACGCTGTCGGCGGCCGATCCGGCGCTCGGCGTGCTCCTGATGAGCGGCTACGTGGATGACGTGGCCCTCAGCGACCGCATCGCCAATTCTGGCATTCCGTTGCTGGAAAAGCCCTTCCGGTCGGCCATGCTGGGCCACATGGTGACTGACCTATTCAGCGCGCGGCAGGTCCAGCCCGGCCAAGGTCACATCATTTCACGAGCAATGACATGAAGGGGATGGTATTCACCGAGTTCCTCGACTTCGTGGGCGAGAGCTTCGGCGAGGACATGGTTGATGACATCATCGAGGTCAGTGCACTGCCCAGCGGCGGCGCCTACACCTCTGTCGGCACGTACAGCCATGGGGAAATGGTGGCGCTGTGCGGCGCGCTGGCCGACCGGACGCAGCAGCCGGTGGGCGATCTGGTGCGCGCCTTCGGCGAGCGGCTCAGCGATACGTTCGCCCGCGACTTCCCCGACTTCTTCCGGCGCGCGGGGAACCTGTTCGACTTCCTCGAAAGCATCGAGGCGCACATTCACATCGAGGTGCGCAAACTGTATCCCGACGCCGAGCTGCCGCGGTTCGTGGTCGAGGAGCGCACGGCGGCGCGCATGGTGCTGCTCTACACCAGCCCGCGGAAGATGGGACACCTCTCGGAGGGGCTGATCCTGGGCTCCGCGCGGCAGTTCGGCGTCGACGTCCGGGTGACGCTCCACGCGCTCGACGTGGATGAGGGGATGTCCACGCGATTCGTCGTCGACCTGGTGTAATCGGTCCGGCGCGGCACCGGCGCTACATCACCGGTGGTGGGGTGACCGTGGTGTCGTTGCGCACGTAGAGGTCGAGCAACTCGGTCGCCGCCGGGCGGTACGCCTCGATGGGTGGCAGCCCCCCGTCGAGATCGGGGCCGGCATCGCGCAGCACCGCCGCGATGCCATCGCACAGCGCCTCCACGTCCCGATGCTCGTGCACGCAGGCGTCGAGCAGGACGACCAGATGACTCGCCAGCACATCGGCCGTGGGCTCGCGCACCGAGCGCCAGCCGATCCGTTCGAGGCCGCGCGCCAACACATGCGCGGCCCCGCCTCCCCCCAGTCCGGTATCCATCAGGAACCGGCTCCGCAGTACCTCGTAGCGCAGCATGATCGCAATATGGCCCACCGCGAGGCGCGAGGGTTACTGCGCCACCACGTTCGACGCCAGCGCCTTCGTGAGCCGATACAGGAACTCCTGTCCCTCGTAGTAGCTCTTCACGCTCATGCGTTCGTCGCGGCCGTGCGCGCGCGCATCGACCGAGGGATCGGAGAAGAGCCCCGACACGCCGAAGGCGGGCACGCCGATCGCGCGGAAGAACCGTGAATCCGTGGCGCCGGTGCTCATGGTCGGGATGATCGGCATCGGCCCCCACAGCGCCTTCGTGATGCGGTCGACGTTCTGCATCACTTCGGGGAGCAGCGCCGAGGGCGGCGACGCCGGACGCTGCGAGCGGATGATCACCTGCACCGTCGTGTCCCCGATGGCGGCCGCCAGCTCGGCGCGCACCGACTCGGCGCTCTGCGTGGGATACACGCGGCAGTTCACATTGGCTTCAGCGAGCTGCGGCAACGCGTTGGTGGCGTGACCACCCTTGAGTTCGGTGGCGACGCAGGTGGTGCGCAGCATCGAGTTGTACTTGGGATCGGCCGTCACGACGGCAACGGCCGCCTGGTCCGCCGGGTTGGCCACGAGGGCCGCCATCCCCTTCCCCATCGCCGGCTCCTCGAGCGCGGCCGTCTGCGAGAAGAAGGCGCGGGTGACCTCGTTCAGCTGCACGGCGAACTTGTAGCGTCCGACTTTGGAGAGGGCGTCGGCGAGCGACGTGATGGCGTTGTCGTCACGCGGCACCGAGGAGTGACCGCCCTTGTTGGTGACGCGTAGCGTGAAGTTGGTGGTGATCTTCTCGGTGGCCTGCACGCTGTTGAACAACGGCTTGCCATCGCGCAGGGTGCCACCGCCGCCCTCGTTGATGACCAGCGCGGCATCGACCAGCTCCTTGTGGTTCTTCAGCAACCAATCCACGCCGTTGGCCGGGCCGCTCTCTTCATCGGCGGTGAGGGCGATGATGATGTCACGATCGGGGACAAAGCCCTCGCGCTTCATGCGGTACACGTTCGCCACGAAGATCGAGGCCATCGCCTTGTCGTCGGCCGTGCCGCGACCGTAGTAGTAGCCGTCGCGCTCCGTGAACACGAAGGGGTCGAGGTCGGGCGACCAGTCGGCCTTGAGGGCTTCGACCACATCGATGTGCGCGAGGAGCAACAGCGGCTTCGGCGCATTGGGGCCGCCCTTTCCGCGAATGCGCGCCACCACGTTGTGCTTCTCGGGGCGCGGACCACCCACGAAGATGTCGGCCTCCGGGATGCCGGCCGCTTTGAAACGGGCGGCCATCGCCACGGCGGCGGTGGTGATGTTCCCCGTTTCCACCCCCGTGTTGATCTCCACGAGTTCTTTGTAGATCTCGCGGGAGAGCTGCTGCTGCGGTGTGAGCGCCGCCGGATTGACGATGGGCACGCGCGGCTGTGCACCGAGCCCGCCGGCGAGCGCCGCATGCATCGACAGGCAGGCGGCGGCCGTGGTCAGCGAAAGAGCCGTCGGGCGAGGGTAACGCATGCAAGTCTCCGCGCAGTGAAAGGGAACTCAAGTCGTGCCGTCCGAACCACGACGAAGGATGGCGTGCAGCCTCCGGGCCGTCTACACCGTCTCCGTGGTTGCCGATGTCGTCTTCATGAGACATTCTTCATGTCGCGGCGCAAAAGTCCAGCCGGTGTCGCCAACTTCCTCCGTCGTCTCTCTCGTGGCCGCACGTCGTTTCTCAGGTCGGGCGCCGCATCGGCGATGTCGCCGCGCCGCGCTGATCGCCGGTGGTGTGGCGCTTCACGCCGTGCTGGCCAGCTCCGTTGGCGCGCAGAGTCGGCCGGGCACAGCGCGAGACCGGTCGTTCGCCAGTGCCGTGATCGAACCGATCGAGCGACTCCCGGATTCGCAGGTCGACGCGATCGCGCAGACGCCCGACGGCTATCTCTGGTTAGGCACACGGCGCGGCGTGGTGCGATTTGACGGCCTGGCCGGGACCACGTTCTCGCCCGCGACTGAGCCCGCGCTCCCGTCGGCGGATATCATCGCGCTCACGGCGGAGCCATCGGGGCGCCTGTGGATCGCCACGAACCGCGGGCTGGCCGTGCGCGAGGGAGACCGCTTCCGGCGTATCGACCGTACGCAGCTCCCGGCCGAGATCACGTGGAGGGTGATGCGGGCGCGCGACGGCCGGATCTGGGTGGCCGGGGGGTTCGGCGTGTACGTCGGGGATGGTACGCGTTTCGCCAAAGTGCGCGGTGCCGACGCCTACAGCTACGCGCTCGTCGAAACCGCCGACGGTCGCGTCTGGATCGCCGGTCGCGAGTTCTTCGGCTCGATTGGTCGCGGCGAGACGGCGGTCGTACCCGCGCCATTCAGCGCGGGGGAGCGGTTTTTCGAGGTGATTTCCGACGGCGCACGCGGACTGTGGGTGGCCACCCGCAGTGGTGCGTGGCACCTGAACGTGGACAATCCCCGCGCGATCGTGATCACCGAGCGTGTGCTGACCGGCACCCGGGAGGCCGCGGCGGAAGTGTGGTCGATGGTGCGGGACACGGAGGGCGACCTCTGGCTGGGAACGCAATCGCGTGGCGTGTTGCGCTGGGACGGCCAGCGCCTGCGCTCGCAGGAGTCGCGCGAAGCGCCCTTTGCGGATGCCGTGTGGTCGCTGGCCGTGGACTCGAGGGGGCGCGTGTGGGCAGGGACCGCCGCCGGTTTGGTGCGCCATCAACGCGCGCCGTTCACGACGTTTGCGACGGGCATGGCGCAGCGCTCCACCTATGCCGTGCGCGCCGACCGGCGCGGCGTCCTGTGGGCGACGACCGAGAACGGGCTGGTGCTGCGGCTCGCGGGAGACCGCTGGCAAACGGTCCTCACGGCCAACCCGGACTGGGAGTCCCCGAACATTTGGCCCAGTGCGACCGGCGGGATGCTGATCGTGAACGGCGTCGGACGCGCGTGGATGGGCAGCGCGGCCGGCGCGCGCGACATCTCGGCGCAGGTGGGGCTGCAGGGGATGCGCACCAAGTCCGTCTTCGAGGACCGCGACGGCTCGGTGTGGGCATCCACCGACAGCGGGTTATTTCACGCGGCGCGGGGCGTCGCCACGCGCGTCAGCATTCCGGGCCTCGTCCGGTCACCGCGCCTGATTCACCGGGATGCCCGCGGCCGCCTGCTGCTGGGCGATCCCGGGCTGACGATCGTCGACGGCACCGCCGTGCAGCACCTCGAGACCGCCGAGGGGCTCACCGACGCGGCCGTGCGCGCCGTCTACGAGGATGGTGACAATCTCTGGATCGGCACCGCCGATTCGGGGCTGTTCGTGGTGCGTCACAACAAGACCGTGCACCTCGCGCCGTTCAACGACCGGCTGCACCGCGACGTGCTCGGCATCATCGCCGACAACGACGGGTATCTGTGGCTCACGTCTCGTACGGGGCTGTTCCGGGTGGCCCGGCGCGCGCTCGAAGCTGCCGCCGATGGCAAGGCCAGCAGCGTGCCGGTGCGCTCATTCGACCGGAGCGACGGGTTAGCCAGCACCGAGTTCAACGGGGAGTATCAGTCGCAACTGTACAAAGACGCGCAGGGTGGCATCTGGCTCCCCAGCTATGCGGGCGCGGTGTACCTCGATCCGCGCGCGGTGGGCAGTGATTCCCTGCCCCCACAGGTGCACCTGGAGCGCCTCGTGGTGGACGGTGCCGCGGTGCCGCTGGCGGACCGGGTGTCGCTGCACACGCATCCGGTGCATGTGGATGTCACGATGGCGATCACCGACGCGCTCCAGCCAGCGCGCGCGCGTGTCGAGTACCGCGTGATCGGGGTGGACACGACCTGGACGTCGCTGGGACTACGGCGCACACTGTCGTTCGGCCCCCTGCGCGGCGGCGACTATCGCGTGGAGATTCGCGCGGCGGGCGAAGACGGCAATTGGAATCCGGCCGTCGCGGCGATGGCGTTGTCCGTGCCGTTGACGTGGCGCGAGCAGTGGTGGTTCCTCCCCCTGCTCCTGCTGCCGCTGGGTGCGGTGCTCGTGTTGTTCGTCCGCTGGCGCCTGCGGATCGCGCGCGCGCGGGAGGCGGAACTCGAAGCAGTCGTGGCGGGACGCACGGCGCAGCTCGAGGCGTCGCGGTCGCGGCTCGAGGAGCGGGTCGAGGAGCGCACGGCCGACTTGTCGCGGGAACTGGAAAGCCGTACGCGGCTCGAGCAGCATCTGGCCGCCGCGCGCAGAATGGAAAGTGTCGGCCGGCTGGCCGGTGGCGTTGCCCACGAGATCAACAATGCGTTGTCCATCGTGCTCGGTTTCACGGAGCTCGCGCAGCGCGCGGCCAAGGGGAATCCGGAGCTCAAGGAAGACTTACAGGAAATTCTGCGCGCCGGACGACGAGCCGCCGAGGTGACGCACGAGCTGTTGGCCTTCGCGAAGCGGCAGCAGACCACCCTGATTCACGTGTCCCTCGACGCGCTGCTCCGCGACCTCGAACGCTCGCTGCAGCAACTCGTGGGTGACGCCATCACCGTGGAGATCACCGTGGCGGCGCCGGTGCCGGCCGTGCTGGCCGATCCGTCGCAGGTGGAGCAGCTGATCGTCAACTTGGTGAAAAACGCGCGCGATGCGATAAACGGTGGCGGGCACGTGCGCCTCACGCTCGAGGCGGTGTCGCTGCTCGAGGAGCGGACCATCGGGGCGCATCGGCTCCCCCGGGGATCGTACGTGACGCTGTCGGTCTGTGATACCGGTCCCGGGATCGCCCCCGACGTGCTGGAACGCCTGTTCGAGCCGTACTTCACCACCAAGGACTTCTCGGCGGGCAGCGGACTCGGTCTCGCGGTGTGCGAAGGCATCGTGTCGGCGCATCGCGGCGCCATCGACGTCGAGCGTGGTCTCGGCGAGGGGGCGTGCTTCCGGGTGTGGCTGCCGGCGTCCGAGATCGCCTCGCCGGACACCGTGCACGGCATCGGGCGGATCGTCGGATCCGAGACGCTGCTGGTCGTGGAGGACGAAACGCCCATCCGCGAACTGCTCGTGCGCGCGCTGGCGGACTTGGGCTATCAGGTGCTCGATGCCGAAGACGGCGTGGCGGCGCTCGAACTGATCGAGCGCCACCACGCGACCATCGACCTGCTGCTCACCGACGTGCAGATGCCGCGCCTCAACGGCAGCGCGCTCGCGACCAGCGTACGGGATCGGTGTCCGCATCTCCCGATCATCTTCATTTCGGGCTTTGCAGGGCTCGAGGGTGTCGCGCTGGAGTCGCTGCGAGCGATTGGGCCGATTCTCGCCAAGCCCTTCGCGGTGGACACGCTGGCCAGCGCCATTCGCACGGCGCTGGACCAGCGGGCGGCCGCTTCGCCGCCCTAACGCCGTACGGGCTCGGAGCCCGCTAGCGGGCCCCGTCCAGCGAGAAGGCCAGCAGTTCGCTGTTGTCACCACCACCGGTGGCTATAACGATGTACTGCACGCCGTTCGCCCCACGATACGAAATCGGGTTGGCATAACCGCGCCCCGCCGGCAGCTCGAATTGCCACACCACGCGACCGTCGCGGGTGTCGAGCGCGTACAGCACCGATCCGCCACCCGTCGCGAAGAGGAGTCCACCCTTCGTGACGGTGCCGCCCACGGCCCCAGCCACGCCCAGCGGTGGCAGCGTCACGTTCTTGAGGAGCGGGTGATTCCGGATCGCCGGGGTGTCCCCCAGCGTGACCTGCCAGCGGCGCTTGCCGGTATCGAGATCGATCGCGGTCATGGTGCCGTAGGGCGGCTTGATGAGCGGCAGCTGTTCGGGGGGCGCATGATCCGCCTTCCCCGAATCGGGATCGGCGGTCACACCGAGCCCGCTGCGCACCAAGTCGACCGTGTACTCGAAACCGATGGTGTCGTTGGGCACGCCCTTCTGCACCCGATACACGACCGGGTTGTCGGTGCCCTTCACGTACAGCGTGTGGGTTTCCGGATCGTACGAGGTGCTGCCCCATCCCGCCCCCCCGATGGAGCCGGGCATCACGATCGTGCCTTCCAGCGACGGCGGCGTGAAGATGGGGCCGCTGCGATACTTCGAGAACACCTCGAGCGCGCGACGCTTGAGCTCCGGCGTAAAGTCGATGAGATCCTGCTCGCTCACGCTTTGCCGCGTGAAGGGTGCGGGATTGGTCGGCATTGGTTGCGTGCGCGCGGCACGCTCGCCGGGCACATCGCTCGCGGGCACCGGACGTTCGATCATCGGCCAGATGGGCGCGCCCGTCTCGCGATCGAACACGTAGATCCAGGCCGTCTTCGAGGGGACGGCGACCACATCCCGCGGTTTGCCATTCCACGTAATCGTGGCCAGTACCGGCGGTGCGGGGAGGTCGTAGTCCCACAGGCCGTGATGCACAATCTGATAGTGCCACACGCGCGCGCCGGTGGTCGCGTTGAGCGCGACCACCGATTCGGCGAACAGGTTATCGCCCTTACGATCACCACCATACCAATCGTTGGTGGGCGTCGACACCGGCAGGAACAACAGGCCGCGTGCCGCGTCGAGGCTCATCGGCGCCCACACGTTGGTGTGCCCCATGTACTTGTACGAGCCGTCTTCCCACGTGTCCCATCCGACCTCGCCGGAATCGGGGACGGTGTGAAAGCTCCACACGCGCTTGCCGGTCTTCACATCGAACGCCTGTACGTCGCCGGGGGGATCGTTGCGATACCGGATCCGATCGCCCACGCCGTTGCCCACGATCACGAGATCGCCGTACACCACCGGCGGCGACGTATTCGTGTACTGCAGCGGATTGACGGCGCGGCGCAGCTCTTTCGTGAGATCGATCTCGCCGTTCACGCCGAACGAGGGGATCGGCTTGCCCGTGGTCGCATCGAGCGCGATCAGCTTCCAGCGGGCATTGATGAAGATGCGTCGCTCCGCGGGAGACGCCCACGTGGCGACCCCGCGGTGCACGAAGCCGGTGCCGTTGGAGGGCTGTCCGGTGCGCCACATTTCGGGATCGAACTTCCACAGTTCGCGGCCGGTGCGCGCGTCGAGCGCCGCCACCGCCGCGTACGGCGTGGAGACGTACATCGTGTCCCCGATCACGATCGGTGAGGCCTGAAACAGTCCGGGGCGCGCCGCCTTCTGGTTGTCGCCGGCGCGCACACTCTGTTCGCCGGTATTCCATCGCCAAGCGAGTTTGAGCCGCCCCACGCTGTTGCGATTAATGTCGGCCAGCGGCGCATAGCGCATGGCGCCCGGATCACCGCTCGTGGTCGCCCAATCCACACGCTGCGCCAACGCGGGGGTAGCGCCGAGCAGCAGCACACACGCTGCCACCAACGCAGGCGTTGAGGGCGCCGACAACGAAACGGCGCGCACTATCGCGCCCTCGGTTCGCCGAGCTTGGCCGCCTTGCGCACATACTCGGCCGCATCGGCGTGCGTGGCCCACCACACCTTCCCCGCGCCCTTGGCCTCGATGTGCGCAATGAGCTGCTCCAGCGCCACGATGCGTGACCGGTGCCCGGACACATGCGGATGCAGCGTGAGCACGAACATCGTGCCTTCCTCGTACGCCTTGTCGAACTCGTCCATCCACACGCGCGCAATGTCGCGCGGATTCATGTAGCGCTCACCGCGCGGATCGAACAGCGGCGCATCGTCGAGAATCCACTGCACCGGCAGCTCCACCAGTCCGGTGGGCTGGCCGCGCTGGACCAGTTCGTACGGCGCATCATCCGCCATCAACGAGCTCTCGTAGCGAAAGCCCATGTCGCGGAGAATAGCCAGCGTATTCGGACTGAAATTCCAGCTCGGCGCCCGGTAGCCGGTGGGCTTCTGCCCGGTGAGCGCGGTGAGTTCCGCCACCGCCTTCGTGAGCAGCGCGCGCTCGGCCGAATCCGGGAGCGTCATGTTCAGCTCGTGAATCCAGCCGTGCACGGCGAACTCGTGCCGCCCGCTCTGCTTGATCAGGTCGGCCATGGACGGGGTGATCGCCAGACTCACCGACGGAATGAAGAACGACGCGGGGATCTTGTGGCGGTCAAGCAGCCGCACGATGCGGGGGAGCCCGACGCGGGCGCCGTATTGCATTTCCGCCAACGAACCGACCGTGGGCTCGCCGTAGCGGATCGCGATGGTTTCGTTGTCCACGTCGAACGACAGCAGCGCGGCCACGCGTGCGCCGCCCGGCCAGCCCTTCGGCTGCAACGAGCGGCCGGCGCGGACCTCGTTGACGACCGCGTTCACGCTGTCCATCGACCATTTCCACCCGGGCTTGGCGGAGGTGACGGGCACCGGCTGCGCCTGTGCGTGGAGCACGACGGGACAGCAGGCGAGCAGCAACGCGCGAGAGAGTCGATGCATGATCGGCAGGGGGCGAGGAGAGGAGGTCGGACCGCAATGGGTCGTGCCCCGAGGAGGCGACACGTGCACATTCGCCGGAAAAGAGCAATCTTCCTGCATGCCTTCTCCCACGCCACTGATCAACCTGCACGGCTTTGAGGCCGCTGCCGCCGAGCTGCTTCCCCGCATGGTGTATGACTACTACGCCGGGGGCGCGAACGACGAACTGTCGCTGCGCGGCGCCCGGCGGGCGTGGGACGACCTCGCGATCCGCTACCGCGTGCTGCGTGATGTAGCCGACCGCTCGCTGCACACGACGGTACTGGGGCACGCGCTCGACTGGCCCGTGTTCGTGGCGCCGATGGCCTTTCAGCGGCTGGCCACCCCCGACGGCGAAGTGGCCACCGCCCGCGCCGCCGCGCAGTCCGGGACCGGCATGATTCTGTCGACGCTCTCCACCTGCACCATCGAGGCGGTGCGCGCGGCCACCGACGGCCCGCTCTGGTTTCAGCTGTACATCTACCGCGACCGCGGCGTGACGGCCGACCTCGTGCGGCGCGCCGAGCACGCCGGATGCAGCGCGCTGGTGCTGACGGTGGATACGCCGCTGCTGGGGCGCCGCGAGCGCGACCTGCTGAACGGCTTTCATGTGCCAAGCGACATCCCCGTCCCCAATCTGGGCGTGGACATCCGCGACACGCTGGCGAGCCAGCAATCCACGGCCTCGGCGCTGGGCACCTTCATCGAGCGCTACTGGGATGCCTCGATCGCGTGGCGCGATCTGGCATGGCTGCAGTCGATCACGTCGCTCCCCATTCTGGTGAAGGGGGTGGTGCGCGGCGACGATGCGCGTCTCGCGCTCGACCACGGGGCGGCGGGGGTGATCGTGTCCAATCACGGAGCCCGTCAGCTCGACACCGCGCTCTCCACGGCGCGCGCGCTCCCCGAGTGCGCCGACGCGATGGCGGGCGAAGGCGTGCTCATGGTGGACGGGGGAATCCGGCGCGGTACGGATGTACTCAAGGCGCTGGCACTGGGTGCGCAGGCGGTGTTGCTGGGGCGCCCGGTGCTGTGGGGACTGGCGGTGAACGGCCACGCCGGGGCGCACGAGGTGATGGCGCTGCTGAAGGCTGAATGCGACCTCGCCTTCGCCTTGGCCGGATGCCGCACGCCGGCCGACGTGACCCGCGACCTGATCGCCGATCAGCGATAACGCGCCGGGCTAGCGGACAGCGTCGCCCGTGGTCACACGTAGCGACGTGAGCCCGCGAAAATGCCAGCTGTCGCTGACCACCGGCAGGCCGGCCAGCCGGAGGTGCGGCAGCCGCTCGAAGAGCACGCGCAGTGCCGTTTGTAATTCGAGCCGCGCCAGCGGGGCCCCGACGCAGGCGTGCACGCCGGCCCCGAGGCTCACCGGAAGATTGGACGGACGCGCGGGGTGATATCGGTCGGGGTCGGGATACCGCGCCGGATCGCGGTTCGCCGCGGCCAGCAGCAGCCCCACGGTATCACCACGGCGCAGCGGGATGCCGCAGTACTCGAGATCCTCGAGGGCGTAGCGCGTGAACAGATGCAGCGGCGCGTCGAAGCGCAGCATTTCCTCCACGTGCGCCACGGGATCGGCGAGAAAGGCCGCCGCCGGATCGGCTTCATGCGTGAGCAGCGCGGCCACGCCGTTCCCGATGGCGTGGACCGTGGCCTCGTGCCCCGCGTTGAGCAGCAGGATCACCGTGGTCACCAGCTCGTCGTCGGACAGCGGCTGGCCGTGGGCATCGCGTGCCGCCAGCAGTTCGGCCAGTGTGTCGGGTGGCTCCCCGGCGTCCGCGGCGTTCGTGCCGTGGATGGGGCAGCCGCCGGATCGCGACGATGTGATCGGCAACGCAGCCGCACGGCGACGTTGAGCGAGCACGCCGCGCACATAGTCGCTGAACGCCACCGTGGCCGCCACGGCGCGATCCTCGATGTCGCGGTCGCGGCGCACCTGATAGATCGCCACCATGTCGTGGGACCACGCCAGCAGTTGCGGCACCATGTCGTCGGGGACGCCCAGAAAGCCGGCAATCACGGCCCCCGGCAGCTCCGCCGCGAAGGCCGACAGCAGGTCGACCGTCTCCTGCCCCGCGAACCCATCGATGAGCGTATGCGCCAGCTGCGCGATGCGCGGCCGCAACCGTTCCACCCGCCGCGGAATGAACGGCGGGTTGACCATGGCGCGGATGCGCGTGTGCGTCGGGGGCTCGAGCTCGAGTAACGAATGCTGCTCGAACGCCAGAAACGGGGCGAGATGCGCCGCCGGCTCGGCCCACCCCAGCTCATCCCGGGTGGCACGGTGCAGGATCTGCCGCCCGAAACGCCGGTCGCGCAGCAGCGCGTTCACGTCGTCATGCGCGGCAAAGCACCAGTACCCGAGCTGCTCCCAGTAGAACTGCGGGCAGGCGGCACGGATCGCCGCGTACGCCGGATACGGATCGCGGAAGAAGGCAGGATCGCGCGGATCGAGATCGACGCGGCGGTCGGCAGGAGAGAGGCGCATGGCGGTGCCACAAAGATAGCGGCGCGGAACCACGGCGGATGTTTCCCAATCGGCCGACCGGGCTGCACATTCCCCACCACGCGTACATACGTGAGTCCCTCCGGCTTCCACCAGGTGTGTGTATGACCCGCTCCGCCGTCCCATACGCCCTCGCAGCGCTGCTGCTCGCCGGTGCCGCGTCGCCCGGCGTCGCCCAGCGCGCGCCCTCAAAGATCCCCTCACCGGCCAGTGTGCTGGGCTGGGAGCCCGGCGCCGACCGCAAGCTTCCCTCGTGGAAGCAGGTGACCGACTACTTCGCGGCCGTCGACAAGGCGAGCCCGCGCGTGTCGGTGCGCACCCTCGGCAAGACCACGCTGGGGCGTCCGTTCATCGTGGCCTTCATCAGTGACTCGGCCACGCTCGCCAACCTGCCGCGCTACCAGAAGATCCAGCAGCAGCTGATGGATCCGCGTCAACGCACGGCCGCCACGCGCGCCTCGCTGATTGCGCAGGGCAAGAACGTCATATTGATCACGTCGAGCATTCACTCCACCGAAGTGGGTGGATTTCTCACGCCGTTCGTGCTCACCGATCGACTCGCCCGCGCCGAGACGCCGGAAGCCAAGTCGATTCTGGCGAACACGATCATCATGCTCGTACCGAGCCAGAACCCCGACGGCGTAGACATCGTGGGCGACTGGTACCGCAGCACGCTCGATACGCCGGCCGAGGGCACCAACCCGCCGGCGCTGTACCACTTTTACACCGGTCACGACAACAACCGGGACTGGTACGCCTTCACGCAGAAGGAAACGCGCTACACGGTGGATTCCCTGTACACGCCGTGGACGCCGCAGATCGTGAACGACGTGCACCAGCAGGGCGCCAACGCGGGACGCATTTTCATTCCGCCGTACATGGACCCGCTGGAGCCGAACATCGATCCCGTGCTCACGGCGAGCACCAACGCGCTGGGTATGGCGATGGCGTGGCGTATGACGGCCGACGGCAAGACCGGCATCGCCACCAACGCGTCGTACGATCAGTGGTCACCGGCGCGTCAGTACTCGTTGAATCATCGTGGGGCGCGCATCCTGACGGAAACCGCGAGTGCGCGGCTGGCGTCGTCGATCGAGATCCCGTTCGACAAGCTGAGCACCGGGCGCGGCTACGACGCCAAGATCGCGTCGTGGAACTTCCCGAGCATCTGGCCGGGCGGGCGTTGGGGCATCGGCGACATCGTGTCGTATCAGGTGAGCGCGAGCTGGGCCCTGCTGGTGCAGGCGGCGCGTGACCGTGGCGCCTGGCTGGAGAGCTACGCCACGCTTGGTGAACGCGCGCTGGCGGCGGATCATCCATGGACGACCACCGACGTGCCGGCGATGTACGTGATCAGCAAGCAGCAGCGTGATCCGGCGGCGTTGCAGCGCTTGCTGTGGACGCTGCAGCATGGCCAGATCGTGGTGCACGAAAGCGAGCCGGCGGGGAGCTATCTGGTGCCTACGGCGCAGCCGTTCGGCTCGTACGCCAAGGCGCTGCTGGAACGGCAGGCGTACCCGAATCTGTCGGAGTACCCCGGTGGTCCGCCCAAGCGGCCGTACGACGTGACCGCGCACACGCTGCCGCTGCTGTTCGGCGTGGACGTGCAGGCTGTGAAGACGTCCACGAGGAAGCTCGGCGCCGTGGTGAAGCCGGTGGAAGAACCGTCGTACAACGTACCGGGCTTGAGCGGCAGCAGCCGCAAGCGGATTGCGATCTACCAGAGCTACAGCGCGTCGATGGACGAAGGATGGACGCGGTGGGTGTTCGACGCGCATCGCATTCCGTTCACCACCGTGCACGACCGCGATCTCCGGGCCGGCGGCCTGCGCGCGAAGTTCGACGCGATTCTCCTGCCGGATCAGGCGCCGGCGCAGCTGCGCCGCGGGCTGGGGCAGCCGTATCCCGACTCCCTGCGCGGCGGCATCGGCGACGCCGGTGCGGCGGCGCTGAAGGCGTTCGTGAACGAGGGCGGCACGCTGCTCGCCTTCAACGAAGCCAGCGAGTACGCCATCGAAACGATGGAGCTGCCGGTGAAGAACGTGCTGGACGGGGTGAAGAACACCGACTTCTACGCCCCCGGCTCGATGTTCGCCGTGGAGGTCGACCGCACACATCCGCTGGCCGCCACGTACACCGCGCCGGTGCCGGCGGTGTGGTTCGAAGACAGTCCCACGTTTGAGATCACCGATGCGGCCAAGGCGTCGGCGGTGCTGCGCTATCAGGGCGCCGGTGATCCCCTGCTGTCGGGGTGGCTGCTGGGCGCCACCCGCCTGCACGGCCGCGCGGCGATGGTGGATGCCGCCGTGGGGAGCGGCCACGTGGTGCTGTACGGCTTCCGTCCGCAGTACCGCGCGCAGTCGAATGCAACGTGGCCGCTCATCTGGAGCGCGATTCTCCGGTAACCGTGACACCGTTGAGCGCGGTGCGGGGCCGCTTGCCAAGCGCCCCGCATCGCGCGAAGGTTCGTAGGGACGCAGCCACCGAAAGCGTTCCCTGATTGGGGAGAATGGGTGGGGATCCCGCAGCGTTTCCGGGGCATCATGAGTCAACTCGAGTACCTCGTCACAGCGGACCGCACGGATGGCCACGGCAGCGTCGCGCACTGCAAGGACGCATCGGTCACGCTCGACACGGATCTGGCCGGACGGCGCGACGCGTTCAATCCGGCCGAGCTCCTGCTCGGTGCACTCGCGGCGTGCATGCTCAAAGGCATCGAACGCGTCGCACCGATGCTGCACTTCACCTTTCGCGGCGCGCACGTCCGCGTACACGGCGTCCGTCAGGATTCGCCGCCGAAGTTCGAGTCCATCCGATACGAGATCGTGGTGGATACAGACGAGCCCGATCAGCGACTCGAACTGCTGCACACGAACGTGCGGACATTCGGCACCGTCTTCAACACGGTCGCGCCGGGCACGGAGCTGCACGGCACGTTAACGCGTTCGTCGTCGCCGCCCCCGCCGGACAGCTGACGCCGCGCGGCTGCACCACCTGCCGCCTCATCTGCACCGAACGACGGCACGGATGAGTCAAGCGCTGCCGGCGAAAGCACTTGCCGTTCTCGCGCCATCGCCCGGCTCGGCAGGGCGGTAGGCCCGCGTTGTGCAGAATGGGAAGTACGGATCCAACAGCAGCCTGTGATCCGTACCTCCCTTCTTCACACGGATCTGCCCGTTGCCTCGCGCTTCGTACCGCCTCTGCCGACGTCCTGCAGCTGACCACGCCAACGGGCGCAGACCGCCGGCGCGCGCATGAGTATCTCGTGGCTCACACGGGATCGCACCGATGCGTCAGATGAACTGCTGGCCGGCCCGATTCACGGAGACCTGCTCGGTACCGAACATCTGGCCGCACGCGCCCGTGCCGTGGCCCGCGGTCAGCGTCTTGCCGATCAGCCGCGCCCGCTGCGCCGCGCGCGCCTCCTCACTCGCCTGGCGAACACGCGCCGCATTCTCGCCGACGCGCATGCCCGCCTGCTGCGGGCGGCGGAGCACGGTGTGGACACCGGCCCCGCGGCGGAGTGGTTGCTCGACAACTATCACGTCGTGCAGGAGCATCTCCTGGAAGTGCGCGAGAGCCTGCCAGGCAGCTACTATCGCGAGCTGCCGGAGCTCGCAGCCGGACCGCTCACGGGATATCCACGCGTGTACGAGATCGCCATCTCGCTGATTTCGCACAGCGAGGCACGCATCCACCTCGAGAATGTGGACCTGTTCGTGGATGCGTTTCAGAGCGTCACGCCCCTCGCCATCGGCGAGCTGTGGGCGATGCCCGCCATGCTGCGCCTCGGCCTGATCGAGAGCATCCGACGCATGGCGCTCCGCACGGTCCAGCGACTCGACGCCCTCGAGGCCGCGCATCGGTGGGCGGCGCACATCCTCGACGCGAATGCACGCGGTGGTTCGGCACTCCGGGCGGCGCTGCGCGAATTCGCCGACGCCGAGCTCGCGCTCACCCCACACTTCGTCTCGCAGTTCCTGCAGACGCTGCGGCATGCCGAAGGCGCCTCCCCGGCGTTGGCATGGCTCGAACAGTGGCTGCGGGATGCAGGGCTCGCGCCGGAGAATGCCGTTGCGCTGTCGGCCCAGCGTCTCACGCTCACACAGCTGATGATGGCGAACGGCATCACGAGCCTGCGGGACGTGGGGCGGCGTGACTGGCGCACGTTCGTGGAACATCAAAGTGTGATGGACGCGACACTGCGCGACGACCCCTCGGGGTTCTATTCGCAGATGACGTTTGCCACGCGCGATACCTATCGGCACGTCGTGGAGCGCATCGCCAAGCGCACCGGGCATCGGGAAGCCAGCGTGGCCCAGTGGGCCGTCGATCTCTGCACGCAACACACGGCTGCTCCCCCCGCCGACGTGGAGGCCCGGAACCGCCACGTGGGATACTATCTCGTGGACGAGGGGCTTCGTGACCTCGAGCAGATGGCCGGCTATTCGCCCACCCCCGCCGAGCGCTTCGAGCGCGCCGTGCGAGCGCATCCGAATATCGCCTTTGTGGGCGGCCTGATCACGTGCACGATCCTCGCCACGTTGGCCGTAACCCTGCTCGTCGCCCCAGAGGCCGGCGCGTCGCTGTGGCTGATCCTGCTCTTCGCGTTTCTGCCGGCGCTCGATATGTCCGTCACGGTCGTGCATCAGCTGGTAACCACGTGCCTGCCGCCGCACGTGTTGCCACGACTCGACCTGCACGCGCACGGCGTCCCCTCGCAGTACCGCACCGCCGTGGTGATCCCCACGCTGTTCGGCAACGCCGAGGATGTCGCGCACGCGATCGAGACCATCGAAGTCCAGTTCCTCGCCAACCGCGAGGCGCATCTGCACTTCGCGATTCTGAGTGATTTCACCGATGCCGACACCGAGGTCACGGCACTCGATGCCGAGCTGCTCGCGTTGGCGGTGGACGGCGTTGCGCAGCTCAACGCGCAGTATGCGCAGGATACCCAATCCCCGTTTCACCTCTTGCACCGCCCGCGGCGCTGGAACGCGCAGCAGGGTGTCTGGATGGGATGGGAGCGCAAGCGCGGCAAGCTGGCGCAGTTCAATCGCCTGCTCCGCGCCGATGGACGGACCACGGCGCCGCACCTCGATCCGGCGTACCGTGCGGCGGACGCCTTCTCGACCATCGTCGGGAACCCCGAGGCACTGCGTGGCGTGCGATACGTCATCACCCTCGACGCGGACACCGTGCTTCCCCCGGACGCCGCCCCCTCGCTGATCGGCGCCCTGGCCCACCCGCTCAATCGCGCCGTGTGTGACCCCGTCCGCCGTCGCATTGTGCACGGGTACGGCGTCTTGCAGCCGCGGGTCGGCGTGTCGCTGCCCAGCGCACATCGCTCGCACTTCGCCGCGATCTTGTCGGGACACCCCGGCGTCGATCCGTACTCGACCGCCGTGTCCGACGTGTATCAGGACCTGTACGGCGAGGGGAGCTTCACCGGCAAGGGCATCTACGATGTGGACGCGTTCGAACTCGCCACGCATGGGCGCTTTCCCGAGAACATGCTGCTGTCGCACGATCTCATCGAGGGCAACTACGCACGCGCCGGGTTGGCCACCGACGTCATCGTGTATGACGACTATCCGTCGACGTACGTGGCGTACAGCCGTCGCAAGCACCGCTGGATTCGCGGTGACTGGCAGCTCCTCCCGTGGCTCGGCCCGCAGGTACCGCGCGACGGAGGTCGAGAACCCAACCGCCTGTCGCTGCTCTCGCGCTGGAAGCTCCTGGACAACATGCGCCGAAGCACGGTGGAACTGGCGCAACTCGCGTTTCTCCTGGCGGCGTGGACCGTCCTGCCCGGTTCCGTGGTGCACTGGACGCTGCTGGCCCTCGGCGCCATCGTCGCGCCGTGGGCCACGGCGCTCGCGCTGGCGCTGCTCCGGCCGCCGCACGACAAGTCGTGGCGTGCCTATTACGCCGCCGTCGGAACGACTGGGACGCGTTCCAGATCCGATATCGATTCGGCCACTCGACATACGAGATTCAGGTGCGCAATCCGGCGCTGATGCGCCAACACGGCTCGTGCGTGATGCTGGATGGCACGCTCTTCCGCACCAATACGATCCCGTTGGTGGACGACGGCCGGGTACACCAGGTCGTGGTCGACGTCGCCGCGCGGCGGTAGCCTCTCGCTCTTGTCGGACCCGTAGGCCGCCCAGTAGGCTTCGGCTTCTTCCACTCCCGGAGCCGCATGCAGCGTTCGGCCATTCTCACCGCAGTGCCCCACGGTCGTGGCCGTACCCGCCAGGTCACGATCCGCAACGTCGGTGACGAGGTCGCGCTGGAGCTCGGGATTCGGCTCATGGCCGAGCAGGAAGACCGGACCGACTGGCTGACCGGAACGCGCCCCCGCGTGCTGGGCCCGGGGAAAGAACTGTGCCTCGACATCGCGCAATCGCCGGGGCCGACGGAGTGCAAACTGATCGTGTCGTGGGTGGACGGCCGCGGGAATACGAGCCGGTGGGTTGGGGCGATCTCGCGGCGGTAACGGCGCGCGATGTCTCCATGTCGACAATCAGGAATCACATAAAATGTGATGTGGATATTGTATCCACATGAAACACTTTCGTGATAGAGTCGAGGCGACACAATGTGGACAACC
>CANHNQ010000040.1 GCA_947462095.1 Gemmatimonadota bacterium | reverse complement strand
GATGCCGAATTTCATCGACAGGCACGCCTCGCCTCGGCCTCCTACGCCCGCACGTGTTTGGATGTCGCCCAGGTGTCGGCCGGGTACTTGAAGACCGTGGACGAACTCATGCCGGCTCGGAGCCGGGCTTCGAGCCGTCGGAGACGCTCGCCACCGGGTGGTGACGTAAGCGCGTGATCGACGCGGGATCACCGCCTCGATCACATCACCCGGTCATCCGATCACACCGGACTCGAAGGCCTTGCTCTCCGCGATGGCGTGGTACAGCGCGAACAGAAAGCCGGCAACCGTGGGGAGGACGACCACCGATCCACCCTCGTGGATCGCCTCCGGGATCATGGCATGCGACACCAATCCGAGCACGGCACCACCGGCGATCGCCTCCACGAAGATTGGAATCAGCGAGTCCGTGCCACCCAGGAAGAGGTTGCCCGCCAACGCCGCGACGGTGCCCGCCACCAGGACCGTGGACCACAGCAAGACGATGCGCGTCGGCGTGTAGCCCGCCTTGCGGAGCATGACGGTGCTCACCGCCGCCTCGGGAATCCCGCCGAAGAACATCCCCAGCATCAACGGCAGCGACATGCTCGCGATCCCCTCGAAGCGCGCGCCGATGACGAGACACCCGGGAATCGTGTCGAGGATGTTGCCGAAAATGATCGCCAAGCCGGCGTTGCTGCCCACTTCCGTGAGCAGCTTGCTCGATTGCGATTGACTGACGCGATCGAGGCTGCGGCTGGCCAGTTTGCACCACTCGTCCGGGTTCGACGAGTGGTCGCTGAGACGGTCCAGGGCGCGTTCGTGACTGAGGCGCGCCACGGCCTCCGCCATGACCGGATCGTGGCGGATGTGGTGGTCGAACTCCTCTTTGCTGATTTCCAGGAGTTCGAGGTCATCGATCGCGCGGATCGAGGCGGTGCGCACGCCGCCTGAGAGCAGTGCCATCTCACCGAACACATCGCCGGCGCCCATGGTGGCCACCGATTTCCCGCTCGACGGATCCTGGTCGGGCGCGTGGGACACGACGTCCACGCGGCCGCGCGACACGATGAACAGGGCGTCGCCGGGATCGCCCGCGCGAAACACGAGCGCGCCCTTCGCGACCTTGCGGGGCCGAATGCTGGCGAGCAGCGCTTCGATCCCAGCGGGCGGGAGGTGCCGCACGATGCTCACGCGCGACAGCAGCTCGATGAGGGCCTTGGTGTCCTGCCGTCGCCGCGCCTGCGCGAATTCGTTGAATCGTGCCGGTGAGCGCACGGCCGCGCCACGCTGTTCGAGGACGCGGGAGGCGGTGTAGTACACGGTGGCGCCCACGGCGAACCCGCCACCGATGAATGCCCACGCGCTGCGCGCCGAGAAGTGCAGGCGCGCGAGGTCCTCCGCGCCGACGAACGCGAGGTCGATGGCAAGCGCCCCGATCAGCGCGCCCGCGGCGAAGGCGAGGATCGAGGCCAGGACGCGTTTCGAGAAGTGCGCGTAAAGCCCAAGGACGACACCCGCCATCGTCGAGGACGTGGTGGCGAGGCCGACGGCGGCGACCGCGATCAACGGCATGATCGCGGTCACGCGCATCCGCCGTGGCCGACACGCTGTGTCGACGGGGATACGGTCGCGCTGCGGCGCTGGGGGGCTGTCATGGTGTTGATCGCGCGCAGGGCGTCAGACGGGAGGACGGCATACCACGGGGATGGTAATCAGTCCGAGGGCGATCCTCCTGTCCAGTACACCATGGGGTCAGCGACCGTACGCCGTCCGCGCTGCGGTCCTTCCCGCCGTCCGCGCCGCCGTCCGCGCCGCGGCGACCAGCGCGTCACGCGCCGCCCGGTCGTACACGCGGCCGTTGGCCACCACCAGATGCACGCGGGCCACGTTGCCGATATCGACCAGGGGATTGGCGTCCAACACCACCAGATCGGCCACCGCCCGCGGCGCCACCGCTCCAAGCGAGTCCGCCGCGAAGTAGCGCGCCGGCTCCGTGGTCACCGTGCGCAGTGCTTCGCGTGGCGAGAGACCGGCCGCCACCAAGTGGCGAAGTTCTCCCACCAGCGACCGCCCCGGCCCTCCGGCGGCGAGCGGTGCGTCGGTGCCCCCCAGGAGCGGCACGCCGGCGGCGTGCAGCGCGCGTACCACCTCCAGTCGCTTGCGGAACAGCACCGCGCCCGCCGCGATGGCCGCGGGGGGCGGCGTGGACGGCAGCTCCATCTCCATCGCCACACGGCGCATCAGCGCATCGGAGTAGAACTGCGCCGTGCTGTCGCCAGCCACGATGGTTGGGCGCATGGTGGCCACCAGCTCCTGCACGATGAGCGTGGGGGTCACCCATGTGCGGTGGCGCGCGAGTGCCGCGTACACCCCCACCTGCGACGCCGAGGTGCACGGGCCCATGATGAACTGCTGAATGGCGAGCGCCGCGGCCACCACCGCGGAGTCGGCAGCGTGGCAGCGGTTGGTGAAGGCGTACAGGTGCTCCTGCGATCGCTGCCCCGCCGCGGCCGCCTCCACCACGGTCGTGGGGAGCGACACGTGCCCGGCGAACACCATCCCCCGGCGCCGCGCCTCGGCCGCGATCACCCGGTACGCCTCAGCGGGAATGCCGTTGTGCACCTTGATGAAGTCCGCGCCCGACGTCGCCACCGCCGCCACGGCCGCCAACGCGCTGGCGGAGTCACTCACGACGGAGTGCGAGATACCCAACGCCGGCGGGAGCGGGCGCCCCACGAGAAACGGCCCCGAGACCACCATCCGGGGCCCCACCAGCGTCCCCGCCGCGACCTCGCGCTGCCAGCCGCGCAGCACCGCCAACTGCCCGTTCATGTCGCGCACCCCGGTCACGCCATATGCGACGTACAGCGGCAGCAGCGACCGCCCCCCGGGGACGTCGGCGTGCATGTGCATGTCCCACATCCCCGGGATCACGAACTTCCCCGTGGCGTTGATCACGCGCGCGCCCTGCGGTACCGGAGTCGAGGCGCTGGGCCCCACGGTCTCGATGTGCGCGCCGCGCACGACGATGGTCTGATCGCGTCGCGGGCGCGCCGCGTCGGGGTCCACCACGGTGGCGTGGGTGATGACCAGTAGCTGCAACATCAGCGACACGGAGGGCATGGACGGGCGGGCGAGGACGGAGACGCAGCCGAGCGGGAGCCGTCGCGCGACGGCGCCCCAGTGCGCGTATCCTACCGTTGGCGCGACGGGCCGGCCAATCGCATGCATGAATCCGCAACGCACGCCGTCGTCGTACCGACGCGCACCGGCGTGGCTGGCCGTCGCTGATTCCGCCCGTACATTGTCGCAGTCGACACATCCCCCACCGCACGACCACACACACAGAGGATCACGTGACGAAACCGCCCGAGGATCACCCCAAGGTGGACGATCAGAAAACACCGTTGGCGGACGGGGAGCTGGAGCAGGTCGCCGGCGGGTTTGGCCTGTCCTCGTATTGCACGGCCCACAACAGTTATGCGCCATGCAAAGGAACAGGGACGGATCACGTGTGGAGAACACTTTCGTAGTCGGCGCGCCAGCTTTCATGATGCGACACGCCTTGTGCCCGTTGCGCGGCACGCCCTTCATTCGACCTGGTTCACATCTTCAGTCCCGGTGAGAGGCATCTGCATGACGAGGCAACGAGTGCTCGGCTGGGCCACGACGGCCCTGCTATTCTTTGGCGGATCGGTCGCCCAGGCGTTCGCCCAGGGCACGTCCGGTGCGGTCGGCGGCGTGGTGCGCGCCGCGAATGGGGCGGCGGCCGAACGGGCCACGGTCACGGTCGCGGCCGACGCGGGCACCGTCGTCCGGCGGGCGCTCTCGAGCGCCGACGGCCGCTACGCGGTCACGGGTCTCCCGCCCGGCACGTACACGGTGTCGGCGGCCCTGATCGGATTCCAGCCGCAGTCCACGACCGGTGTCGTGGTGTCCACCGGCACCACCACCGTGGACTTCACGCTCGCACTGCGCCCGCTCAATGCGGTCACCGTGACGGCCTCGCTGCGTGAGGAGACGCTCGCCGACGTGCCGTTCTCAGTGGCAACGGCGTCGGCGCAGACGATGCGCCAACGCGGTATGGGCAACATCGAGCAGATCGCGATGCAGGTGGCGGGGTTGAGCGTGCAGAACCTCGGCCCCGGCCAGAGCCAGGTCGCCATCCGTGGCGCCTCGTCGGGGCAGATCGCCCGCGACCAGCCCGGCGTGAAGGAAGATGTCGGCGTGTATCTCGACGGCGTGCCGATTTCTCTCTCGCTGTTCACCCCCGACCTCGATCTCTTCGACGTGAGCCGCGTGGAAGTGCTGCGCGGCCCGCAGGGCACACTCTTCGGCTCCGGGTCGATGTCCGGCACGGTGCGCTACATCAGCGGCCAGCCGGAACTGGGCGTGCACCGCCGGTTCGGTCAAGTCGGCGCGAACGCGATCAGCGGCGGAAGCTCGGGGCGCGATGTGAAGCTGGGGGTGAATGTGCCGGTGGGCGACAAGGTCGCGGTACGCGTGGTGGGCTACTCCGACGTGACCGGCGGCTTCATCGACGCCATCCAGCCCGACGCCCGCATCACACAGAACGTGAATGACGGATCGAAGACGGGGATGCGCGCGGCGCTCCGCGTCGAGCCGAGTGACCGGTTCTCCATCACGCCGCGCCTGGTGGCGCAGCGGGTGCAGACGAACGGATGGAATCGGCAGGATGCGTTCAACATTCTGGCCAATCCGTATACCACCACGCGGCCGCCGGTCACGCTGGGTGACCGCCAGCAGTTCACGCAGATCGGCGAGCCGTACACCGACGACTTCGTGATGGGCGATGTGAACATGACGTGGCATCGGGGGACGACGAACCTGACCTCGATCACGTCGTATGGCACACGCGATATTCTGGCGGTGCGCGATGCCGGTGCATTGACCGCGAGCATCACCGGCGGCAGCCTCGGCCTGCCGGCCCGCGTGTACACGCTGAACGCGCCGCTCACCGACCAGACGAACACCTCGGCGTTCACGCAGGAACTCCGCGTGGCCGGCAGCAGCCCGTCTACGCGGTGGCTCGTGGGCGCGTTCGCCAGCCGCAACACGCGCGATTACGGACAGCGTGTCACGGTGGCCGGGTTCGAGGCGCTCTCGAAGATCCCCACGAAATCCGCGTACGCGCAGCAGGACGAACTGTTCTGGTCGTCACTGGCGTACACGTTGTCGCAGACCGCCCTGTTTGGCGAAGCCACCTATACGGCCAGCCCGCGGCTGAACCTGACCGCCGGCGCGCGATACTACCACTTCAGCGAGCAGCGTTCCCAGATCTTCGACGGCCTGTTCGGCGCCGATGACCGCGGCAAGCCGGTGTCGAATCCGGGGTCGGTGAACGCGAACGGGTTTGTGCCGCGCGTGATGGCCAGCTGGCACGCCACCCCGCGCACCACGCTCAATGCGCAGCTGTCGCGCGGATTCCGCCTTGGCGGGATCAACGATCCGATCAACGTGACGCTGTGCACGGCGGCGGACCGCGCCACATTCAGCGGCCGCAACGGATGGAAAGACCAGACGGCGTGGAACTACGAAGCGGGCGCGAAGTCCGAGCTGTTCGGGGGCAAGGGGAGCCTGAACGTGTCCGCCTACAGCATGGACATCAGCGATCTCCAGCTCACGGTGACCGCCGGCTCGTGCTCGTCGCGACTGGTGTTCAACGTGCCCAAGGCGCGGAGCCAGGGCGTTGAACTCGAGTTCACCGCGCAGCCCAATGCGCACTGGGATGTGGCGGCCTCGGTGGCGCTGAATAACGCGCAGCTCAAGTCCAGTCTCACGTCGACCTCGTCGTCCGGCCTCGTGAGCATTGTGTCGGGCATTCAGGATGGCAATCGCCTCCCCAGCGTGCCACGGGAGCAGCTCTCGTTGGCGGCGACGTACCGGTGGCGGGTCGCCGCCGGGTGGAATGCCTCGGCGACCGGCACGTTCAACCATGTGGGGTCGCGCTACACGTCGATTGACGACCTTGCCCAAGGCTTCGGGACGGTTGATCTGAACTCCTTTGGGGCGAACACCATCGGACGTCCGCTCACGCAGTCCACGTTCCAGTTCAGCGGGGAGCTGCCGGCGTACCAGCTGCTGAACCTGCGTGGTGCCTTGATCCACGGCCGATGGGAACTGTCGGTGTTTGCGCACAACCTCACCGACACCGTGGCGCAGCTCGCGCTCGATCGTGAACGCGGCACCCGTGCCCGAGTGGGCTACCTGACCAACCCCCCGCGCACGATGGGGCTGGGGCTGCGCTTCGAGTACTAGGCGGTGAGGGCGCCGCCCGCGCTCAGGGCGACGGCGGCGTCCAGCCCGCCGCCGCCGTGAGCGTATAGCGATACCCGACGTCCACCATCTCGTCCATCTTGGCGAAGTCCAGCATGCCAAAATCGTCGATGGGCGGACGCAGATAGAGGTCCACATCGCGTTTGACCTCGGTGGTCCGGTGGGCGCTGGAGAGCATCGTCGTGCGCATCAGAATGTCCAGCATCCCGGGCACCGCGATCTTCGTGGTGAACGGGAGTACGCGGCTCCAGAAAATCTTCCACGGACTCGGGAATCCACCGGCGCCGATCCCGACCTCCTCTTCGACACTGACATCGACGGCAATCACCGGTCCGCCGCCGCATTGGTTTCGCATCACGTCGCCCGGCAGGTTATTGAGGACGCCGCCGTCCACGAGCAGGTGCTCGCCCGACACCACCGGTACGGCAATGCCGGGCAAAGAGCCGCTGGCGCGCGTGACCTCCCAGAGCGGCCCGGTATCGTGCACGACCGGTTCGGCCGTTGTCAGATTGCTCGAGACGGCGAAATAGGGCAGCCACAGATCTTCAATCCGTGTGTCGCCGAACGACATCCGCGCACTCTCGGTGATCCGCGTCGACTTGAGCATGGCAATCACGGGTACCGTGTATTCCTGAAACGGCTTCAACGCGATGATCTGGCGGTTGAGCGCGTAGAGCGCTTCGAGGGGGCGCCCGGTGGCCAGCTGGGCGGCCATGATGGCGCCCATGCTGGTGCCCCCCAGCACGTCGATGGGAATGCCCAGCTCGCGCAACGCCTTGATCACGCCAAGATGCGCAAACCCGCGCGCCCCGCCGCCGCCTAACGCGACGCCGACGGCGCGTCCGGTGATCGTGCGGGCCACCCGCTCGACGTCTGGCTGATGGTGCCGGTGCACATGGAGATGCTGGTCGACCCGCCGCCGCGCGAGCCAGTCACGGGTGCCGCTGGGCAGGAGCGTCTCGTCGCTGTGCACCAGTACCAAGGTGCGGCGGGCCCGCCGCACGTCGGACGTCTCGTCGAGCAACAGGCGCTCCTCAATGGCCCCCAACGACCGATCCGTCGCCGCGTCGCCGACGATGACGACGTGATCGGCCTGCCCGAGCGCACGGTGAGTCCATCCGCTGGCGTCGCGGTCCGTTTCGAGGACGACGAAGGCGTACGTGGCCTGCTGCTCCTCGAGCCACGCGGTAAACCGCAGCCACCCGGGATGATCGGGCGACGCGCTGGCCGCCGCGTCGAGGACGCCCTCCGCCGACAGGGTCCGCGCATCGACGTGCAAGGTCGAACCGATCACCGCGAGGCCGCGCGTGAGCGCGCGCGCGAACGCCGGCGCGAGGGAACCGTTCCCCGCCGGCGTTACGGTGATCACGAGGTGCGACAACGCACCGGGGCGCCGCGTGGCCTGCTGGGTCCGTTTGACCAGCGTGGAGCAGATCGACAGCAACGCCCGGGGATGCTGCAGCATGATCTGTTCAAACGCCTGCCTGGAAAACCGCACCAGCACGGAATCGCGGATCGCATACGGCGTCGCGTTGCGCCGGTCGCCGGTGATCAGGGCCATCTCCCCCACGCTCTCACCGCGCCCCAATTCGGCGATAGCCCGCTCCTCACCTGTGGTCGCGTCGGTCACGACCACGCGCAGCCGCCCGGCCATCACCAGATACCAGCCATCGCCCACGTCCCCCTGCCGAAACAGCGCCTGACCGCGCGGCAGATGGACCCATTCGAGCTGCGCTTCGATCTGGGCACGCACCTCCGGCTCCAGGGGTCCGAAGATTGACGGCAGCACCAAGGCCAACTGGGTGCCGTGGAGCCTTCGGTGCACGATTGGCGACGATGCCAGCGCGTGTTTCGCGGCGGGCGGGAGCGTGTCGAAGGACGTGCACGGCAGCCGGTACACCACGCACGGTGTCACCGCTTCCACCGTCGCGCTGCGGGTGCCGCCGCCGATGAACTGCATCTCCCCGACCGGATCCCCCGCCCCGATGCGCCCCACTTCCACCATCTCGTCGTGGGGGCGCCGCATCAGCGCCCGCAAGGTTCCCGACTCGACGACATACATGGCATCGCCCGCGTCACCCTGGCGCACCAGCGTCTCGCCGGGCGCGAGGGTCAGGCGCTCCATCGCCTGCGCCACGCCCGTCTGTTCCTCGGCGGTGAGCGGCTGAAAGAACTCGACGCCGGACAGCAGCGTCAACACCGGTGAATCGGGGAGTGGGCTCACCTACGCGCTCGGTTGGTCGGACGATGTGAACGTGCACGTGCCCCGGTATCGTGGCGCCGGCGGGATCGCGGGCATCAAGGGCGCCGCGTCTCACATCACGATGGAGGCTCCACCGGAGCGCGGCAAGCGCACCGGGACTCTGGCGCACCGGCGCGTGATATGATCTGTTTCACGGCTTGTGATTCTTGGCCGAGCCCATACCTGTACGACGATGCCGCGATGCCCGTGACTCCAGACGCACTCCCGATCGAGCGGCCGCCCTATCCGGGTGAGCGGCTGGTTGCGCTGCTCGGCCTTCAGACGCCCGACGACCCGTATGAGCGGCGTGCGCAACGGGCCATCGTGCTCGTACAGGTGGCCACGGCCTTCTCGTTCCTGATACAGACCTTGGTGGTGCTGCTCACCGAGGACCTCACGGTCAACGGCGGGCGCGGGCGGCTGATTGCCATGCTCCTCACCTCGATGTTCCTCTCGGGGCTCGTGTTCGTGTCGCGCGCGGGACGCCTGCGCGTGGCGGGACGGCTGACGGCGGGGTTCACGCTGCTGCTGTTGGTGGCGTACGGTTTGGGGTCCGGCTTGCGGGGGTCGCCGCCGGCGTTCGTGTTCTGCACGGGTGTCATCGGCGCGCTGATTCTTGTGGAGTCGCCCCGGCTGATCAAGTGGTGGGTGGCGGCCTTTCTGGCCGTCTTCGCGTTTGGTATCCTGGTCGATCCCGTCTTTCCGGTGACGCCGAGTCGGGCATCCCTGCTGAACGGGACCCTGCTCGCGTTCACCTTCTTCGCGATATACATCAAGGAATTCCGCGATACGCTGGTGGAGGGTATCGACTCGCTGTCGAGCCAGACGGCGCGTCTCGGCGAGAGCAACCGGGAGCTCGAGGAGGCGCTCCGTGCGCGCGATGCGCTGTCCACGCAGCTGGCGAAGGCGCAGCGGCTCGAAGCGATGGGGCGGATGGCGGGGAGTATCGCCCACGACTTCAACAATCAGCTCACGGTGATCCGCGGCTACGCCGATCTGCTCGCCAAGGGGAGTACATCCGGGACCCCGGGCTCGACGCGCCAGGCCGAGCTGGACCAGCTGGCGGGCGCCGTGGCGCGCGCCTCCGCCATGACGCGGGAGGTGCTCGATTTCGCGTCGCCGCACGGGTTTCCGCTGGAAGCGACGGACATCGCGGCATTGGCGGAGGCCCTCACGCCGGATCTGACGCAGCTGCTCGCCCCCGCGGTCACCCTGCGCGTGCACCGGCCGTCGGCGCCGGTGTACGCCATGGCGGACCGTCCCCAGATCGAGCGGCTGCTGATGAACCTCGCGATCAACGCGCGCGATGTGACGCCCGCCGGCGGATCCGTGGTGTTGACCGTGGAGGCCGTCGACCAACACGTCGTCTGTCGCGTGATCGATGGCGGGCCGGGGGTGCCCGTGGCGCTGCGGGAGCAGATCTTCGAACCGTTTTTCACCACGAAGGGCACGACCGGCGGCACCGGCCTGGGCTTGGCGTCGGCGTTCGTGATTGCGCGGAAGCACGGTGGCACGCTGCAGCTGAGCGACACCCCCGGCGGCGGGGCCACCTTCACGCTAGCGCTTCCCCTGATCGCGACGCCGGAGGACGCCGGGGCGGGTGCACGGCTGAGGGCCACGCCCACGGCGACGCTCGCGGCGATTCCTCGGGTGCCGGCGGCGGCCGCCGCCGACCCCGTCCGGGTTCGTGCGCGGGGGCCGCTCCCGTCGGTGCCCCCCGCACCGGTGGTCGAGATTCCAGACGACACCGACACATGGCTGGCGGGGATGGCCGTGCTGGTGGTGGAAGACGACCCCCTGCTGTCCACGCTGCTGACCCGCTTCCTCGAGGCCACTGGCGCGACGGTGCAGGCCATCGACAACGGCGACGACGCGGTCACGTACCTGCGCGGGGCGATCGCCGCGGGGACCCCGCTCGACCTGGTCGTGACCGACCTGCGGATGCCGCGGGGGAGCGGGGCCGAGGTGATCGCCGCGGCCCGCGAGCGGGCGCGCGCGCTACCGATCGTCGCGATGTCGGGCTACCTCGACGATGCCGACGTGGCGGCGCTCGCGGCACGGCGTGAGCTCGTCTTTCTGGCCAAGCCGTTCTCGGAACGGCAGCTGCACGTCGCGATCGCCGTGGCGCGCCGGTACGCCGCCGCACAGGCGCTGGCTCGATGAACCGGTTCACGGCGCGCACCCTACGGTCCCTTCTCGTGGGCGCGGTGGCGGGACTCACGCCACGCCTGCACGCGCAGCCCGGGGCCGAGTGGATCACACGCGAACAGGACGCGCTCTGGGTTGGCGCCTTCCTCGAGCAGCCGGTGACCGGGCGGACCAACCTCTGGTTCGACGGCTCGTGGCGACGGATGGACTTCGGCGCCCGCCCGCAGCAGCTGCTCCTCCGGCCGGGCGTGCTCGTGACGGTCGCGCCGGGGGTGAAGATCGGCGGAGGCGTCACCTACGTCGCAACGGCGCCCTACGGTCGCCTCCCGCTGGCGAGTCCCAACCGCGACATGCGCACCTGGCAGACGCTGCAGCTCGCGCACAAAGCGGGCGCGGTGGACGTCAGCCATCGGTTCCTGCTGGAGCAACGGTGGATCCGACCGCTGCTCGGGGACTCACTCGGTCCCGCCACCTATGGCAATCGCATCCGGTACCGCGCACGAGGCCAGACCCCGATCGGCCGGGCCACGATCGGAGGGCGCCCACTCTACGGTTTCATCTGGGACGAGCTGCTGATGCCCGTCGGCGGCGTCGCGCAGCAGCTCACGATTGGCCAGAACCGGGCGACCGCTGGGGTCGGGGTGCCGCTCTCGAAGACCACGCGGGTCGAGGTGGCATACATGAACCTGTACAACGCGTATCCCAGCCGCCGCGCCAACGAGGTCAACCACACCGTCTGGCTCTCCTGGCACTACACGGGCGCGCCCCGCCCCGTGGCGGCGGCGTCGCGATGACGCCGCCGCGGGGCGCTCGGGGCTGGCTACCGGCTCACCGCGCCCTTGCGCTTCGATCGCCACGCCACGCTCGCGAGCAGCGCGCCGAACGCGAGTAACGTCAGCGCGAAGGTGGACGGCTCGGGCACCGCGGACACGGACGTCGTGCCAATCTGCAAGTCGTCGATGCCGAAGATGGTGTTGCCACCGATTTCGGAAATGCGCACCCGGTAGGCGGCGACCGTGCTGACAATCCCGATGAAACCGTACGCCGTGATCTGCATCGACCCGAGCAACTGGTCGTTCACGTCAAAGAACTGCAACTGCGTGGCGTCGTCCCCACCGGTGTTCCAGTACCCCAGCGAATAGATGGTAACGCCGGCAAGGGGTCGGAACACCAAATCGCCTTTCGGTGTGAAGCTGCACGGGTACCCGAAGTTGATCAGGGTATTCACCCCCGACCTGGGGGAGCCTCCGCAGTAGTTGTCGTAGGCCGCCGGAAACGCACCCGAGCCATCCAACGCGTCGAGCGACACGCCGAGGTTGGACAAGGTGGAGATCTGCGTGCCCGCGGTGAACCCGTCGAAGGTTTCCAGCGCGTACGTGCCGGCGGCCAGTCGCCACAGGTCTTCATCGGTGTACGTGACGACTTGCGCGCGCGCCGGCGCTGCGGAGACGATGCTCGCGAGCATCGCGAATACGAACAGCTTTGACCGTTGCAACACGGAGACTCCAGAACCCGGGGGATGCGCGCCATGGTGTGGGGACCAGACGCAACAATTTGGCCGTGTTTGCGAACCGCAAAGCGCAGCGGACTCGTCCGGAGCACTTTTCATGCCTGAATATCCCGGGATTCGTCCATGGCGCATCGCGCCTCCCACCCCACTTCGGGAACGACTCTTCCCACGTCTGCATTGAACCGCAGTCTTTTTCCCTGCCTGGAATGCGCATGGCCAAGATTGCAATCGAAGACTACGCCGAGATCATCCCCAAGAAACCGACCGGGTGGCAGAAGATCATCCGTGAGGTGAAGCGACTGTTGCCCGGCAACACGCCGGTCAAAGTGAAGCCCAAGCTCGGCGAATTGAACTTCTACGCCGACACGTGGACGCTTCAGATGGCGGCCTGCCCGTGCGATGCCCACTTCGCCGAGTACCTCAGCGAATCCGGGCGCTCGGGGCAGACGGTATTCCACTTCGGGACCGGGCAGCATCACCTGCTGGCCCGCGCGAATCAGACCCTGCCGACGCCCAACGACATCCTGGGTATCACCGCGTCGATGGGGGAGTATCAGGCCTACGTCGACTACATCGTGGCTCAGCCAACGGCAGCGCGGAACTACAAAGTGTTCTTCGCTGACATCTACACGCTCACGGCGGGGTTGCTTCCCACCTTCGACGTGGTGTCGCTCTTTCACCTGTGCGAGTTCTACGAACCGTCGAATGCGCAGTACGCCCCGCTCGATGACGAAGCGCTCGTGAAGCTGTTCCTCACGAAGCTCAACGCCGGCGGCGAGATCCTCTTCTACACGGGGTCCTCGGCGTACGCGAAGGCGGAGCCCATCATCGCGCGCCTCACGGCGGAGGGAGTGCTCACCTTCAAGACGGCGTACGAGACGCTCGTGGTCTACACCGCCGGTCCGAGGGCGGCGTCCGCGTAGCGGTCCGTGAGCACCGGCATCGCCACCGTGTCGCTCGAGGGCCGCTGCACGTAGCGCCCGGTCACCCTGCGCGCGAAGCGCGCGGGCGTGATGCCGGGGAACACCACGATGCGGCGAACGTGAAAGGCATCATCGAACAGCGCCTTCGGCCCCGAGTTGAGGGCGAGCGCGAACCGAAAGCCCGCGCGCTCGGCGGCATCCTTGGCCACCGCCGAGAGCCGGCCGTACGGGTACGCCATCGTCTCGACCACGCATCCAAGGTCCGCCTCGAGCTGTTCCTTCGACTGACGAATCTCGTGGTGCGTGGTCTCGGGCGTCGCTGTGCTGAGATCACAGTGCGTGACGGTGTGCGCACCGAACTCCACGAGTCCGCTCGCCAGCATCTCCCGTCGCTCCTCCGCCGAGAGCAGGCGCAGCGACGGCTCGCCGAGACGGTCGTCCCACGCATTGCGATCAAGCCCGGCGACCAGATAAATGACGGCCTTGACCTGATACCGCTTCAGGAGCGGAAAGAGCAGGCGATAGTTGTCTTCATACCCGTCGTCGAAGGTGAGCATGACGCGGCGGTCGCGTGGGTCGAACACGTCCGCCGCCGTGAGGTCGCGGAAGTGCATGGTGCGATACCCGTGATCGCGCAGGTACTGTAGCTGCGCCTCGAACTTCTTGACGCACAGGTGGATATTCGCCGAGCCGACCTCGTCTCCGGTCTCCACGAGGCGATGGTAGCAGAGAATCGGAATTTCGAAGCGGGTCGTCGCCACGTACGCGTTCCGGCAGGCCTGCTCGAGCTGTTCCACAGGGGCCTCGTCGCCAACGGCATCCACCAGCGCGACGCGCGTGAGTCGCGCGGCCAGGCTGGCGAGCGGGCGCGCGGCGGGCGTGCACGCATGGATGGCGTGCACCCGATAGCGGCGGATCGCGCGGATGATGGTCAGAAGCCCGCCGATCGCCCGCCACCACGGCTTGGCCGCCGACCAGGCTGACAGCTGCATGGCGTCGGTACCGAGGGGGACGGCGTCGGTGGCCACGATGACGTCGTGGCCACGGGCGCGCAACGCCTGCGCCACGGTGGCGGTGCGCAGCCGCGAGGTGGCGGCAGCCTGGGCACTGGCGAGAAGCACACGCATCGTGAGGGGCGCTGAACGACGGGAGTAGCGGGACGAGGGGGCGGATCACGGGGCCCAAAGGCCAACGCCCACGCGAAACGAGCGGGCCCAGCCGTTCGTTCCGAACGAGTCGGCGTGCCTATCGCACTCCCGCTGCCGCCCTCACCCTTCGCGCCAGAGGTAGGGAATTTCCCCGAACGGCGGGAGCCCTGCGGCCGCAATCACCGCCGCGAGCCCCTCCCGCGTGTGGAACTCCATGCCGTCGCGATCGACGAGCACCGCACCCGGCGTCACCGGGGCGAGCCGACGAAACTCGGCGTCGATCAGGCGAAACCGCTCCACCATGCGCTCCACTTCCTCGAAGGGGCGCCGGCGCCAGCGGATGTGCCGCTCGATGGTCTGGGTGCTCGAGGTCAGCACGATGGTGCGATCGGGGCACCACGACGCGCCGATCGTCGCCACCGCCCGCAGCGCCTCGTGCACGGACGCGGGATACTCGGCGATGTGGGCCTCGAGCGTGATCTGCGCGCCCTCGATCAGCACCACCGCATCGGGTGCATCGTGCGTGGCGGCGTGCCGGTAGTTCGCGTCGTACACCCGCGCGAAGTATTCGGTAACGCCCACCGGATTGCGCCCGGCCTCGATGTCGGCGAGCACGTTCGGATCCCACACGCCCTGCTCGCCCTCCCCGTACGACCCGTTGCGATACAGATCGCCCAGCTGACGCACGAGCGTGCTTTTGCCGATACCGGGCCCGCCAACAATCGCGATGCGCATCGGCGCTAGTGTCCGAGGGCCGCGGTCACGTGTCCCGCGCCGATCCCCGTGAGACGGCGCCCGGCACAGCGGGCGCCGTCGGTGGCAGGACGCAACGGAGAAACGGCGAAGGTGGCAGTCATCGATGGAGGGGAGTGAGGCCGTCGGGGCGGTCATGTACAGCGTACGCGATACGCATACGCTTGCACACTCTGTACCGGTTGGGCAACCCCGCCACGCACGATGATCGCCCCGTCGTCACACCACGCGCATGTACGCGCCGCGCTCAGCGCCGCGCCCGTGTGCACGCGCTGCCGGTGCGGCGCGCCCGTGCTCGCTACGCTGGAAGCGCGACACGAGGTTGTCGAGCGACGCCGCCTGCGCGCGCAGTTCTTCGGCCGCCGCCGCGGATTCCTCGGCCGACGCCGCGACCTTCTGCGTGACCCCTTCCACGTCGTGCACGGCCGTCGTGGCGGCGTTGGCGATGTCGCGCTGCGTGGCGCTCGATTCGGCCAAGGTGGTGAAGGCCCGACTGATGTCGTCCATGCGCGCGTCCAGGGCGCGCAGATCGTTGACCATGCGCTCCGTGAGTTGTACGCCGTCGTTGGTCTGCGTGGACGCCGATTCGATCAGCGTTGTCGATTCACGCGCCGCGGCGGCCGAGCGCAACGCCAAGGCGCGCACTTCTTCCGCGACGACGGCGAAACCGCGCCCGGCTTCTCCGGCGCGGGCGGCCTCGACGGCGGCGTTGAGCGCGAGCAGGTTCGTCTGAAACGCGATCTCCTCGATGGAATGCACGATCTTCCCCGTGGATGCCCCACTCTCGGCGATGCGGTTCATGGCCTGCGCCAGAGCATTGACCGTCTTCACGCTCTCGCTGGCCGCGCTTCGGCTCTGCGCCACCAGCGCCACGGCATCGGCCGCCGTCCGCGCGTTCGCCTCGCTCGAGCTGTTCACGTCGCGCAGGCGCTGTCCGATGTCTTCGACCGACGTCCCCTGGCGGTTGGCCCCATCGGAGAGCACGGTCGATGCGGAGGCGATTTCGGCCGATGCCGCCGTGAGTTCGGTGGCCGATGACGCGACCTCGCCGAGTGCGTCGTCGAGGTTGGCAATGGCCCGATTGATCGCCGTCTCGAGATCCCCCAGATCATTGGCGTAGCGACCCGCCATGCGCACTGACACATTGCGCGCGGCGACGGCCGCCAGCACTTCCTCGGCTTCGCGAATCGGCTCGGCGATCGTCTGCACGATCGCACGCACGCCCATGGCGAGTTCGCCGAAGACCCCGGGAAGATCACGCGCGTCCCCGCGGACCGTGAGCATGCCGGAGCGCGCGAGGTCGATATCCTTCCCGATTTCGACCGTGGCCTCCTGCAGGCGCCCCGTTGCCGTCTGCAGCGCCTGCAGTGCGCGATTGGTGCTGTCGGCCATCTCGTTCACATCACGAATGACGGCACCCACTTCGTCCTGTCGCGCATACGTCACCGCGGTGGCCGGCGCGACGGTCGTTAACACAAGACGCCCTGCGGCGAGGGCGTCGAGCGCGTCCTGCAACTGCCCCAGGCGCGATTTCAGGGCGCCCACCGTGGTGGAGACGAGCGACAGCGCGCGGGTGACCTGTCCCGCCATGCGCCGCCCGAGCAAGACCGCGAGCACGAACGCGAGCATGCTGATCCCGACCGCCACCTGCGAGGCCAGTGCCGCGGTGTGCTCGAACCGGGCGAACTCCTCCGCGGCCACGCGCTGTTGCAGGGTGACCAGCTCGTGCAGCGTACCCGTGACCGGCTCGACCGCGGGATACAGCGCGTTCATGACGACGGCGTCGAGGGCGCGCCGGTTACCGGTGGCGTACGCCTCGCGCAACGCGTCGAGCGCCGGCTCCGCCCGCGCCATGCGGGCATCGGCTTCGTCGGCGAGAACGGTTTCTTCCGGCGTGAGGTACGTGGCGCGATAGGCACGCCACTGGGCGCGGATCGTGTCGCGGGCCGCACGCAGCATGCCCGCGGCTTTCTCGTCCGGGATCACCCCGTCGCGCCGCTTGTGGGCGGCATCCACGATGGCCAGCGAGTAGGCATCGCTGATCGTCTTGAGCTGTCCCAGCGGCACCACACGATCCTGATAGATCGTCCGTGTGCGCGCGGTCAGCTCGCGCTGGAACCCCGTGAGGGTGAGGGTAATGCCCAACGACAGGGCGGCGACAACGAGAAAGGCGACCGAGAGCCGGACGCCGAGTGAGGCGCGAGACCAGCGCATGCGGGGAGGAGCAGGGGTTCTGGCATGTGGCGGGCCGCTGCGTCGCGTTGGAGATCCGCTCAGGAATTAGGACGACTGAGGTGCACAGAAGGTCGCATGGCCGTGGCAACCCCGGCGGAACCACGCGGCCGCCGATGCCCTGTGCCCCCTGAGGGCCGGTCACAGACAGCCCTCGCGTGTTGCAGGAGCACGGCCTATACTCGCCTGCTCTCGAGTGAGTGTCCTCTCCCGCACGGGCTGCCCATGACGCGCCGATTCGTCGACTTGTCCATCGCGATCCAGAATGACCTGCCCGTCGATCCACCGGGCATGGAGATCAATATCCGGTACAGTGCGCACCAGGAGACCGTCGCCGCCATGTCCGGCTTCTTTCCGGGGCTGCGGCCGGAGGACTTGCCGGATGGCGAGGGATGGGCCGTGGAGACGATTACGCTGTCGACGCACAATGGCACGCACATGGATGCGCCGTGGCACTTCCACTCCACCACCGATCACGCGGCGCACACCGGGCCGCGTCGCGCCCCCACGATCGACGAGACGCCGCTGGAATACTGCTTACGGCCGGCGGTCAAACTCGATTTTCGCGCGTTTCCCGATGGCTATGTGGCCACGGCCGCCGATGTGGAGGCGGAGCTCACCCGCATCGGCCATACGTTGCAGCCACTGGATATCGTGCTCGTGAACACGCGCGCCGGCCAAGCGCTCGGCCGCCCCGAGTACCTGCACTCGGGGTGTGGGATGGGGCGCGAGGCCACCCTGTATCTCACGGAGCGTGGCGTGCGGGTGGTGGGCACGGATGCGTGGTCGTGGGATGCGCCGTTCAGTCAGACGGCGCGGAAATGGGCCGCGTCGCACGATCCGGCGATCATTTGGGAAGGGCATAAGGCTGGCCGCGAGATTCCGTATTGGCAGATGGAGAAGCTGCACCATCTGGAGTCGCTGCCGGCGCATGGCTTCGAGGTCTCCTGCTTTCCCGTGAAGATCCATCGCGCATCGGCGGGATGGACGCGGGTCGTGGCAATCTTCGAGGAGGACGCGGTCGATGCGGCATCCCGTGAGGCATGAGCGGCGACGCGGCGATCAGTCCGGGAGCGCGGTGATGACGCGCCTCCTCCGCTATCTCCCGCTGCTCGCGCTGGCGGCCGCCGGCGGGTGCACCGCGATTCAGCTCGACGCGGCCAACCTCATCGAGACGGTCTCGGTGCCGCACACCGAGGTCGCGTACGGCGACGGGCCGCGGCAGCGCATGGACGTGTACCGCGCGCTCGACAGCGCAGGGGCGCCGCTGTCCGCGCCGGCCCCGGTGGTCGTATTTGTGCACGGCGGCAGCTGGCAGAGCGGCAGCAAGGACGACTACGCGTGGGTGGGGAAAGCGCTGGCGCAGATGGGATTTGTGGCCGTGCTCCCCAACTACGGGCTGATGCCCGACACGCGCTTTCCCGCCTTCGTGGACGACGTCGCACGGGCGGTGGCGCTCGTGAAGGCGCGCGCCGCCACGTGGGGCGGGGACACGGCGCGGGTGGTGCTGATGGGGCACAGCGCGGGGGCACAACTGGCGGCGCTGGTGGCCTACGACCCGCGCTACCTGGCGAAGCAGGGGACCACGCCGGACATCCTGGGCGGTTTCGTGGGGCTGTCGGGTCCCTACGACTTCGTCTTCGATACCGAGCTGCTCCAGCGCACCTTTGCCGGCCCGAAGGAGCGGGAGTACGATGCGCTGCCGGTGCATTTCGTGACGCCGCAGTCGCTGCGCACGCTCTTGGTGATGGGTGAGGACGATGAGACGGTGAACCCCCGGAACACCCGCTCGCTGGCGGCGACGTTGCGCAAAGCGCAGGTGCCGGTGGAGGAGCTCTGGGTACCGGGCGCGCACGGCGTGACCGTGGGGGCCTTTGCGCGGATCAGTCGCGGCGACAGCGAGATCGTGCGGCGGATCGTGGGGTTCGTGCGCGCCACGCGGGCGGGTGCCGCCGCGCGATGATCGGGCGCGGCGGGGGATCGCCGCCGCGCACCGACACTACCGCACGAACAGTCGCTTGGGGATCATCACGTGCACGCCCATCGTGCCGTCCACCAACTGCGTAATGCGCACATCGCACCCCGTGCTCACCAGCATATAGGCGTCTTCGCGCGTCATCTTCTTCACGTCGGCCAACAGCGTGATGGCCTCACGCACGGCAACCTTGGTGGCCACCGTGAGACTGCTGTCGGTGCCCATGGCGATGTAATGTGTGCGCGTTTCGCCGCGCGGCCAGGTGAGCGTCATGTCCTTGCGCACAATGAACTGGAAACGTCCGCGCAGGGCCGTCTCGAGCGCGGTGATGTCCACTTCACCGTCGCCCTGCGCGGCGTGTCCGTCGCCGGCTTCGAACAGCGCACCCTTGGCCTTCACGGGGATGTACAGAATCGTGCCGGCGTGCAGCTCTTTGTTATCGAGATTGCCGGCGTGCGTGGTGGGAGGCGCGCTATTGATGCGCCCCGTGGCGGGCGCCACACCCATGCTGCCGAAGAACGGCGCGAGTGGAATCTCGATGCCCAGCGAGTCGGAGAAGTGGCCGATCATGCGCTCACGATCGAGCGGCACGATGCGCTGTTGCGATTTGCCGGGAAAATCTTCGGGGAGGAAGCCGCTGCGCGGGCCGAACGAGTTGCACGCGTAGGGGATGTCCAGCTCCACTTGCTTGATGCGCACTTCCAGCACGTCGCCGGGTTCTGCGCCGTCCACGTAGATGGGGCCCGTGAGAATGTGTCCGCCGGGGCCCCGTCGCAGCGTGGAGTCGCGCACCGCGCTCACGATCTCGCGGTACGCCGGTTCGACGGTGCCGCTGTCCTTGCCCGGTTGCAACAGGCGCGCGCCACACGTGGACACGGCGCCCAGCTCCACTTCATCGCCCGACGCGATGCGCAGCACCGGCGTGGCCTCGGCGTCGTAGCCGCCATAGACCACCGTCTTCGACGACGGCATGAGCGTGTGGCGTTTCCCGACGGGCTGGTCGGCCCAGAAGAAGTCGCGGGCGCGCGCGGGCGCGGTGCCGGATGCGCCCGAACGCGACGGCGAGGTCGTGGTCGAGGACGAGGCCACCGCACATCCGGTGGCGAGCAGCAGCGAACCCAGTGTCAGGACAGCGCGGGACATGGCAGACACTCAAAAAGGGGCGGTGAACCGGCCAGCAAAAGGAGACGTACAACGAACCACAACACGACGCCTGCTCAGCGCGTCGTGCCGCGCACCCGGTACAGATAGCTGAACTTCACGAAGGCACCGTCGGTCGTGCGCTGCACGTCGATGGGGCGCATCGTTTCCGTGGCATCCACACCGGTACCGTAGCCCAGATATACCACGGTGCCCGGGCTCGGCAGGTAGCTCACCAGAACATCGCCGCGGCCGAGCAGCGACTTGCGTGCCGGCAACGGTGAATACGTCCCGTTGGCGGCGCGGCGCAGCAGCGGGCGCTCGGTAGCGGGATCGCGCAGGGCGCTGCGGTCGCGCGATTCCAGCTGCCCCACGAAGCGCAGGAAGAGCGCACGCGAAAACTGGTATTCCAGCCGAAGGCGGGGCACGACCTGCGTGCTGAACAGCGAGCCGTCGCGCGCGCGGATGAACCGCTGATAGCGGAGCAGGGCGCCGATGCGGAGCTGCGTACTGGGACGCAGGTCCACCTGCGCTTCCAGATCACGCCGCCGCACGGTGCCCGTTTCAAAGAATTCGGGGTCGGTACCGGCGGTGGCGGTGATCGTGGCGCCCACGCGCCGCCACTGCGGCGTGTTCACGATCAGCGCCGTGCTGCTCGTGACCTGCTGCGCGCTGGTGGTGAAGGCCACGGTGTCGCGCCCGTTGGCCGACGGCACGGCGTAGCTCGCGTAGCGCCGCGGATCGAAGTTGATGAGCTGCAAGTCGGGGGTAATGCTCACCTTCCACCCGCCCCGCAGCGTCATCGAGTTGTCGAGTGACAGCGACGTCTCGAGCGGCGCGTCGCGGCGCGCGAACGCGTCGTACGTCCACAGCGTACTGCCGGTCAAGAAGTGCTGGCGCTGATCCCACCAGCCGCCGCGCGCGCCGAAATACGTGACGCGCTGATTGATCTGCAGCTTGGTGAAGTCCACGCGGTTCACGAACCCCGACTGCGTCTGGAATCCAGGCGAGAACCCCTGCAGAGAATAGCGGAAGCCGTAGCCGCGCCCGGAGCTGCCCACGTTCCCCTCCCAGAGCGTACCGGAGCGCTTGGTACTGTCGCGGTTGCCGTCACCGGTCAGGCTGGCCGCGTAGCGCGCCTCCACACTGTACGTCTTCTTGAACTGGAGGCGCGTGTCGAAGCCCGCCACCCGATTGAAGCGTGAGCCCACGCTGCGGTCGGTGAACACGATGCCGGCCGTGCTTTCGGTGCCGAGGTCGCGGCGCAGGCGCACGATGGTGAAGAGTGGGTTCGCGCGCTCGTCGCCGGTGCCGGTGGCGGCATCGAGCGCGGTGAGCAGCCCGATGTCGGTGCGCGGAATCTTGCCGGTGAGCTTGAGCGCGCCGAGCGGCTGCACGATGGAGCGGGTGTTCACCAGCTTGTTGGGCGCGTCGAACTGCTCGCTCCCCTCGACGAAGAACGGGCGCAACTCCGGATAGAAGTTCGCGAAACGCACGTCGCCGGGGATCTGCCCGACGTCGGTTTCCACCTGACTGAAGTCCGGATTGGCCGTGGCGTTCACGGTGAAGTTGGAGGTGATCCCCCAGCGGATGTCACCACCCCCCTCCCCCCGCGTGCCGCGCTGCCAGCCGGCGCTGGTGCTGTTGCGCGTGCCGCTGGTGGAGGTGATCGACGTCGGCGTGAGGTCGAGCACGAGTCCGCGCTTCATGCCGGTCATGCCGCGGAGGGCGCCGGCCTGTGGCGCGAAGCTCTGCACCGAGCGTGACGCCGGTGCCCAGGTGTCCTGATAGCCGGTGCGCTGCGTTTGCCGGACGACCTGCAACCCCCAGTCCTGCGACGCGCCCGCCTGGAAGCGGATGGATTTGAACGGAATGCGAATCTCGACCATGAAGCCGTCGTCGAGCGTGCGCCCCTTCGACTGCCAGACGTAGTCCTGCGACAGGTCCACCGCCTGCAGGGCGCCGCGGGAGACCCCGGGGCCGGCCGATTGCTCGGTGCGCATGCCGTCGGCCTGTACGCCGAACGGGTTGACCGCGAACACGAAGGAGCGGCGGCGGTCGAGGAACGTGTCGAGATGCAGCGCGATCCAGTCGTCGCTGGCAATGCGGTCGCGCTCGGCGAGCGTGGCGCGCACGGTACCCGGCGGCGCGAAGGCGCGGATCCCCACGTACAAGGCCTCCGGCGCGTACCACACGCGCACTTCGATGGCATCCTGTGCCGGGCGCCCGTCTACCGGACTGTACGACGTAAAGTCGGTGAGCCGGCTCGCGCGCTGCCAGGCCGGCTCGTCGAGCACCCCGTCGATGGTCACGGTGTCGTCGAGGCGCGGGGCGCGCACGTCGATGCGGCGCGCGCGACCGGAGTACTCGTCGGACCGCTGCTCCTCCTGCCGGACGGGCGCGGGCAGGGCGGACGACACTGGGGCGCTCACCTGAAGCAGCAGGGCAACGAGGACGGAATGCATATGGGGCAAGAATAACGGGAAAAGGGCCGCGACGCGCCTCGGGGAAGGCGCTGCGCGGCCCCGGCACGGTACCACGGGGGCTGTCGGTGGCGCGGCGTTACTCCGCCCGCAGCGTCGCGTCCAGCGTGATCGGCACCGTCGACAGCGCCATCGACACTGGACAGCCCACCTTCGCCGCGTTCGCCTTCTCCCGGAACGTCGCGTCGTCGATCCCCGGCACGACTGCATCGAGCGTGAGCACGATACCGGCCATCGACCAGTCATGGCCCTGCTGCGCCATGGTGATCACCGACTCTACGTGCAGCGCGGTGGGCGGGAAGCCCGCGCCGGTGAGCTGGAACGACAGCGCCATCGCAAAACAGCCGGCATGCGCCGCCGCGATCAGTTCTTCGGGGTTGGTGCCGCTCCGCCCCTCGGCGTCTGCGAACCGCATCTTCGTGGAATACGGCTGCTCCGCCAGCACTCCACTGGGGGTGGTGAGGCTGCCCGACCCTTCCAATCCGGTGCCGAGCCAAACGGCCTTTCCGCTACGACGCATCGATCACTCCTGTTGATGAACGGTGATGAACGGTGATACACGACGATGAACAGACGACTGAACGGCGAATCATCGTCCAAGGTGCCCGGGATCGACGAAGTGTAGCGTCGCGTGCTGGGGGACGGCATGCAGGGGAACTGATGACGCCGAGATGCGGAGCGCGCAGAGATCGCAGAGGTAAAGCTATTGGATTGTCTCTGCGACCTCTGCGACCTCTGCACCTCAGCGTGATCTGGCACGTAAACGGCAGCTGGCCTCGCGGAACCGATTACCCAGAGGTTTAGGCGGAAAGGAGTCCACTGCGCGCCGCGATGATCAACCCTTGCCGAGTCGTGGACCAGCCCGTAGTTCACGGAGATGCCAAACCTCCCAACGCTCATGGCCATGCGTGCTAGCCGCCGAGTTCGATATGCCGCGCTGTCCGTGCTCACGCTGCTCGTGTCGGCGTCGTCGCACGTGCAGTCGCAGGCCAAGTCGCGTCGCTGTCCACAGTTCGCGCGGGTGCCGGGCTACGGCGCCTGCACCAATATCGCGGGCAACAGCTGCGGCTTCTGCACGTACCGCTGCAACGACGAGACCGTGGTCCGCTGGAACGTGTGCGGCGGGTAATCGCGCGCACCCTGTTGGTGTGCGCGGTGCCGGTGGGCGTGCTGGCGTGTGACCGTGATACGTCGGCGACCGACGAGGCCCCGCCCGCACTCCGGGCGGCCATGGCCACACGTACGATCTATCCGGCCAAGCGCGAAGAGTGGCGCACCGACATCACGGAGCACACGGATAGCACGATGGTGCCGCTCGTGTTCCGGGCCGGTGGCACCACGGTCGCGCTCTTGCAGGCGTCACCCGCACGCATTTCGCTGTTCGAGCTGAATCGGCGCGGGATGTTGCTGGCCACGCGCCCGGTGCGGATCGACTCGGTGCTCAACGCGGACGTGCCGCGCGATATTGTCGCGCCCACTGAGCTCTCGCGCATTACCGACGACGGCGAGGTCGATGTGATCGACAGCGTCACCAGCACGCTGGTGCGGGAGTCGATCGGCGGTTTCATGTTTCGTCGCGAACTGCCGTTGCTGCGCGGGGGCAGCGGCAAGCTCTGCACCCTGTTTCCGGCCACGCTGTTGCATGTGCGCGCGTTGGGGCAGCGTCGTGTACTCGAGGCGTTCACCCTCACGGCCAACCCGAAAGACGATGCGCTCGTGGGTCGGCACCGCCTGACCGTTGCGCCGTCGTCGCGACTGCGGTGGGGCAACGGTGACTCGCGGCGGTGTCTGCTGCTCACCGATCGCGAGGTGCTGATCGTGAGCGCGCCCGCCGACCCGAGCACCGGTGTGTCGCCGCAACTCACCACGCTCCGGGCGCCGGGCGATTCGGGGCCGCCGCCCACCATCGAGCGTCGTGGAGCGGCGACCGACAGCGCGCGCCTGCGGCAGCCCTTCATCGTCGATGCCGCCATCGTGGATGGCGGGTTCGTGGTGTTGGTGGGACTCGAGTCGGACACCCAAGGGCGCGTGCTCGACTACTACGACGAGCGCGGACGGTATATCCAGAGCGCCATGTTGCCGTTCACGGCGTCGGCCATGAGTGGGGCCGGGCCGCGCTTTCTGGCGTTGCATCAGGACGAGCGCTACCGGTGGTGGATCTCCTCGTGGCTGACGCCCATGGCCGCGCATGGCGCGACCGCGCCGCCGGAGCCGCGTCAACTCGATGATGCACCCGAACGTCAGCTGTTCGCGCGGCCGGGGCGCGCGCGGTAAACCCCATTCGCGGGAATCCGCGTACGCGGCCGCCAGCAGCTACGGCCGCCGCTTCGACCCCGCCAGCACGCGGTAGTACTCCTCGACCAACGCGCGATACTCTGCCGGTGCCGCCGCACGAGCACCGGCCGCCGGCCGGCCATCGGCGCCCAGTCCTACCGAGCGATACAGCGCGAACTCGAAGTTCTTGAGGCGCTCGAGCATCGCCGTCTGCAATTGCTCGAGTCCCTTGGGATCGCCGAATGCGCGACCGTTCTCCAGTTGACGCAGTCCCTCAATCGCCCGATCGAGTTCCCGCGTGTCCACGCCCTGCGCCGCCGCCTCGCGACGGAGGCCCTCGGCGTTCTCTCGACGCAACCGGAACTCGCGCGCGAACTGCTCGGGCGTACCCGACGGCATCATGCCGCCGTCGTTGCCGTTCGGCGACGACTGCCCGGAGGGCATCGCGCCATTGGGCATGCCACCGGCCCGAGGCGCACCGTTTGAATTGCCGCCGCGTTCGCCGTTGGCTTGTTGGCCGCCCTGCTGACCTTGGCCTTGTCCCTGCTGCCCGCGCTGCTGTCCTTCCTTCCCCGGTTGCCCCTGCTGCCCTTGCTGGCCGCTTTGCTGCCCCGGTGCGCCCTGCTGGGCCCCCTGCTGGCCTTGTTTGTCGGCCACGCGCTCGCGCAGCGACTCCAATCCCTCCACCAGCGCCCGCGTGCGCTCCAGCGTGCGTTCCTGCGTCCGCGCCGCCGACTCGCCCGACATCGCGCCCGTAGCCGCCCGGAGCCGCTCCGCCACGTCCTTCAGGTTCTCCCCGATCTGCCCTTCGAACTGCGACGCGTACTCGGCCGAGCCGCCGCGAATCACCTGCTTGCTGAAGTCGATCTTGTCGGCCACCCGCGTGTCGCGAATCGCTTCCGCCGCTTCGCCCAGCTTGCCGGCCGCCTTGGGCTGATCGCGACGGGCCTCACGGGCCAGGCGATCGGCGTCGGCCTCCAGTTTGCGCACGTCGTCGCCCAACGCGTCCTTTTGCTCGCCCAAACGCCGCTGCTGTTCGTTGCGCGTGTTCGGCGCCGCACCCGCCATCGACTTCACGCCCTCGGCGATCTCCTGCTGACGCGCCTCGAGATCCCGCGCGCGCTCCGCCAACTGCTGCACGCCGCGATTGAGTTCGTTGGCGCGCGTGCCTTCGAGATTGCGCGCCGCGCGGTTCAGCTCTTCCAATGCCGCGTTGCCCTGCGCCGCCGATCCGCTCGACGCGCGACGCATGGCGTCGGCCGCCTGCTGCAAGCGCTGTGCGGCATTGCCGAGTTCCGGGTTGTTCTGCTCGCGCGACAAGCGCTCCAGTCGGCGTGCTTCTTCCTCGGCCTGACGCGCCAACTCCCGCTGCGCCCCGCTGTTGGCCTGCTGACCCTGCGCGCCTTGCTGACCACCCTGCTGTCCACCTTGCTGCGCGCGACCTCCGCTGGACGACGCCCCGCCACTACTTCCCGACGCACCACCACGCTGTTCCTGCCCCAACCGCTGGCGCATCGCTTCAGCCTGACGCTGCATCCGCTCATTCTCCTGCTGCTGCCGCTGCGCGAGTTGCCGCAGCTTCTCCAGCGTTTCATCGACGGCCTGCTGCGCGCTCTGTTGCGACTGCGACTGCTGCTGCACGGCTTCGTACTGGTTGCGGAGCTTGTCGTTCTCGAGCTCGAACAGGTCGGCCAGGTCCTCCGCCTTTTGTCCGCCGCCTCCACCACCACCGCCGCCTCCGCCACCGCCGCCCATCTGCACCTGCACGTCGCGGTACAATGCTTCGGCACGCTGCAGATGCTGCAGTGCCTGTTGCTCCAAAGGCAACGCGTCAGTGCCGCGACCACGGCCCAGCTGTTCCTCGGCCAGCTTCATCGTGGTCGCTGCCGCTTCCGTCTCCACACGGATCTTGGCGAACATCGTGTCGCCGGCCGCGAGCCCGCGCTCTTTCAGGCTGTTCGCCAGCTTCGTCACTTCTTCGCGCAGCCGCCCTTCGGCAATCGTGAGCGTCGTGATGTTTTCGCGACGCCTCTTGTCAGCGGTGCTGCTGCTGTCGCGCAACCAGTTGAAGGTGCCGGCCACCACGTCCTTCTGTCGCGCCACGAAGCCTTCCGGGGATTCACCCTGCGGACCGCCACCACCGCCGCCGCCACCACCCTGCTGCTCGGCCTGCCGATAGTCCTTCGAGAACGGACGAATTTCGAGGAAGTACACATCGCTGCTGCCGGTGTGGCCCGAGCCGTCCTTGGCCACGGCGTGATACGCCACCAAGTCACCCGGCACCAGCGACATCTCCTCCAG
>CANHNQ010000039.1 GCA_947462095.1 Gemmatimonadota bacterium | reverse complement strand
GGTAATGAAATCCCACGACTCACCACCGTTCGTGGTGCGCATCACGCCGCCGCTGGCGACGCCGGCGTAGAACGTCTTCGGCTGCGACGGCACGCCCGTCACCGAGGTCACGCGTCCACCGCGCGAGTGCCCCACCAGACGGTAGCTGAGCCCCTTGAAGAGGGCGGGGTCGGCCGACGGCATCATCGGCGTCGATGGGACCTTGGCTGCGGCCCGGGCCGGCGCGGCGGCCGGCTTGGCCTGGGCGCCAACGGAGAGCCCCAAGGGAAGCGTGGCGCAGGCGGCCGAAATCGAGAGAAGGAGTGTACGGCGAATCATCTCAGGGAGCGTGAGGAGGGACGGGACAAATGGCTTCGGAAAAGCTACGCCCGGCGGCGGCAGACGTTGAGGGGTATGGCGTGTGATCAGGCGGGACGAAGGACCGTCCCCGCCCCGGCCGACGGTCGCTGACCGTCTCGGACCGAGATCACGCCGTTCACCACCACGGCCGTGATACCGAGCGGGTACTGAAACGGGTTGGCAAAGGTGGCGGTATCCGCCACCCGCGCAGCGTCGAACACGACGACATCGCCAGCCTTGCCGGTGGCGAGGGTCCCCCGATCGGCCAGGTGCACCCGGGCCGCGGGCACCGCCGTCATCTTGCGGATCGCGCTCGCCAGGGAGAGCGCCTTCCGCTCGCGGACGTAACGACCAAGGACGCGCGGGAAGGTGCCGGCCCCGCGAGGATGCGGGCTCCCGCGGCGTGTGGGGCCGTCGATCGCGAACGCGCCGCCGTCGGAGCAGACCATGCTGAACGGGTGCGCCAGCAGGCGGTCAATCGTGTCCTCGCTCATCGCGAAGCCCAGCATCCCCACGTCGGTACGGTTACGCTCCAGCAGCCCGACGGCCGCCAGATACGGGTCAATCCCCTTCGCCGCCGCGTACGCGCCCATCCGCTTCCCTTCCGCGTCGCGATCCACCGCCTCGGCCACCCGGGAGATCTGCACGTTCTCCCAACCGCCGATGAGCTCCACCTTGGCCAGTGTCTCCGTGCGAATGCGGGGCGCGACCGTGGCGTCCTTCAGCCGCGCAAGAAACGCGGTGGTCCCGCCGTCGCGACTCCACACGGGGAACAGGTTCGTCAGTCCGGTGGAGTACGCTTCGTACGGATACACATCGAACTGCACGTCGATGCCCGCCGACCGGGCCGTGGCGATCCGGGTCAGTGCCGTATCCAGCTTCGGCCAGTTGCGCGTGCCCTGCATCTTGAGATGCGAGAGCTGCAGCGGACACCCGGCTCCGCGGGCCACGGCAATCGACTCGTCGATCGAATCGAGCACGCGGTCATCTTCGTTGCGCATGTGCGTGGCATACGGCAGCCGCCTGGCCGCGAGCGGACGACAGAGCGCGATCAATTCGTCCGGACGGGCGAAAGCCCCCGGCGTGTATTCAAGGCCCGTGGATGCACCGCAGGCCCCGGCCGCAACGGCCTGCTCGACCATGCGCACCATCCGCTGCATCTCAGCGGCGGTCGCCGTCCGGTCGTCATCGCCCACGACCGCACCGCGCACGCTGCCCAAGCCGATCATCGCCGCCACGTTCACCGCCGGTCGCGCCGCCTCGAGGGCCGCAGCCCACGCCGTGAAGCTGCGCTCCCCATCGCCCTGAAAACGCGAGCTCCCATCCGCGCCCGCCACGAGAGTGGTGATCCCCTGACGCACGACCGACTCGGCCCGCGGGTCCTCCAGCAACGACCCGTCACCATGCGAGTGGATGTCCACGAATCCCGGCGCCACGGCGAGGCCGCGGGCGTCGATTTCCTCTTCACCGGCGCCCACGATGCGCGGGGATATCTCCGCGATGCGACCGGCGCTGATCGCGAGGTCGGCCACGCGTGGTTCGCCACCACTGCCGTCGTAGATCGTGCCGCCGCGAATGACCAGATCATGCGCCGGTCGACCAGCGCGCACGTTGAGGCCGAAGCGACTGGTGCTCGTCGCTGCGGCCGCGACGAGTCCGACCGTCTGCAGGAACTCCCGACGGTCACTCATCGCGTGGCTCCCGCACCAAGCACCACCCGGCCCGGCTTGGCGCCCGTGTGCTCGCCGTCCTTCAACACCTGCACGCCGTTCACGAATACGTGCCGCATGCCGCTCGCATACTGATGCGGCTGTTCGAACGTCGCGTTGTCGCGAATGGTGGTCGGGTCGAACAGCACCACGTCGGCGAAGTAGCCGGCCTTGAGCATGCCCCTGCGCGCCAGTCGCAGATTGCTGGCGGGCAGTGCCGACATGCGTCGCACCGCTTCCTGCAGCGTGAGCACCTGTTCGTCTCGCGTGTACTTGCCGAGCACGCGGGCGAAACTGCCATACGCCCGAGGATGCGGACTGCTTTTCAGGAACTTGCCTTCCGACGCCAGCGAGCCGGCATCGGATCCGATGCTCACCCACGGCTTCTTGAGTTCCTTCACGATGTTGTCTTCGTCGATGATGAAATAGATCGTGCCCACGCGCGTGCCGTCTTTCACCACGAGATCCATCGCCGTTTCTTCCGGCGTCGTCCCGCGAAGCTTCGCCACCGCGGCGAGCGTCATGCCCGTGTACTGCTTGAGCGAATCGGCCTTGAAGCCGGACAGTACCACACGCTCCGGTGACCCGGCCGCCAGTAGCAGGCTCTCCCACTGGTCGGTCGGCGTGCGCATTTCCTGGGCGACCTTCTTGCGCGTGGCGGGATCCTGCAAGCGCTTCGCCCACGCCGCGTAACCACCCTCCTGCACCCAGGGCGGCATCGCCGCATCGAGCCCCGTGGCCCCTGCGGTATACGGATAGAGGTCGGCGGTGATCTCGAGCCCCTCGGCGCGGACGGCTTCAATGCGCGCGAGCACCTTCTCCATCTTCGGCCAGTTGCTCTCACCGGCCGCCTTCAGATGATAGATCTCCGCGCGCACGCCGGCCTCACGGGCAATCGTGATCAACTCTTCGACGGCCTCTTCCAGTCGCGCCCCTTCGCTGCGCATGTGCGAGATGTACATGCCGCCGTAGGGCGCCGCGGCCTTCATGAGCGCCACCAGTTCCGGCGTCTTCGCGTAGAACGCCGGCGCATAGATGAGCGATGAGCCAACACCGAGCGCCCCCTCTTCCATCGCCGTGCGCACTTCGGCCTGCATCGCCTCGAGCTCCGACGCCGTGGGCGCGCGGTCATCCCAGCCCACGTGATTCATCCGCACCGTGGTCGCGCCGATGAACGACGCGATGTTCGTGCTGATGCCCTTCTTCACCAGCGTGTCCTGATAGCCGCGCAACGTGCGCCAGGTGATCGGGAAGGTGATGTCGCCCTGCTGCGACAGCATGTCGGCGCGCAGCGTGTCGGAGAGCGGCCCCATCGAGTCGCCCTCGCCCATTACTTCCAGCGTGACGCCCTGCCGGATGTCGCTCTGACTACGCCCGTCTTCGATCAGCGATTCCGTGGCCCAGCTCAGCATGTTGATGAACCCCGGCGCGACCGCGAGCCCATCGGCCTGTACCTCGAGACGACCGGTCCCGGTCACGCTCCCGATAGACACGATGGAATCCCCGCGGATCGCCACGTCCCCGACAATCGGCGCGCCGCCCGAACCGTCGAACACGGTGCCGCCGCGAAGCACGACGTCATACTCCGGTGACGGGGAGCAGGCGCTCAGCACCAGCAGGGCGGCGAGTCGACGGAGTCGACGCGAGTGGACGAAGCGATTCATACCGTGGCGAGTGGAATGGGGGCGGGACGGTACCACAGAAACGGGGCCGCTCGACAGAGGCGCAGTAGGGAGGTTACGCGCTTCCGCAGCGTACCGGAACCATCTGCCGGGTCGATAGCCTTTCCTTCAGGTAACCCATAGACGCAGGTTATCAATGTACAGCGCCTCCGTATTGAGATTTTCGCCAGTTACCCGCCCCTGGATCCTGACGCATGATGGGAACGCAAACGATCGCTCCACCCGGCGCCGCCATTGATGTCCGCAGCGTCGCGAGAACCGGTCTGTTCGACACATGGCGCGACGACGTGCCGGCCGGCATCGTGGTCTTCCTCGTCGCCCTGCCACTCTGCCTCGGCATCGCGGTCGCGTCCGGGGCACCGCTCATTTCCGGTGTCGTCGCCGGCGTCGTCGGTGGACTCGTCGTCGGCGCCTTGTCCGGCTCGCCGTTGATGGTCAGCGGACCCGCCGCCGGGCTTACGCCGGTGGTGCTGCTGGGCATCCAGCAGGTGGGTGGTTTCGAACGGCTCCTTCCCGCGGTCGTGCTGGCCGGCATCCTCCAGCTGCTGCTCAGCGGACTCCGCGCCGGCGTCGTCGCGTATTACGTGCCGTCGTCGGTCATCAAGGGCATGCTCGCCGGTATCGGCCTCACGCTCATCCTCAAGCAGCTGCCGCACGCGCTGGGGTACGATGGCGACCAGGAAGGCGACATGTCGTTCATCGAGTCCTCCGGATCCACGACCCTTGGCTCCCTCGCCGAAGCACTCCAGCAGATCCAGCCGGGCGCGGTGGCCGCGGCGCTGCTCGGTGTCGGCGTGATGCTGTGGTGGCCACGCTCACCGTTCGCGCGGATGAAGCTGCTCCCGGCCCCGATGGTCGCCGTCGCTGTCGGCGTGGCGCTGAACGAAGGGCTCCGCTTCGCCCTGCCCGACTACGCCATTCGCGGCACGCACCTGGTGTCGTTGCCGACCATCACCAGCGGAGATCTCGTCCAGCGGTTCGCTCTCCCCGACTGGAGTGCCCTGTCGAGCCCCGTCGTGTGGCAGCTTGCCCTAATCATCGGGCTCGTGGCGAGCCTCGAGTCGCTCCTCAGCCTCGAGGCCACGAAGAAGCTCGACCCCCAGCGTCGCGACGCGCCCGTCAATCGCGAACTGTTCGCGCAGGGCGTCGGAAATATCCTGGCGGGCTTGCTGGGCGGACTGCCGCTCACCGGTGTCATGATCCGCAGCTCGGCCAACGTCGATGCGGGTGCCCAGTCGCGCCTGTCGTCCATGGTGCACGCGCTGCTGCTGCTCTTCGCCGTCGTCGCCCTCGGTTTCGTGCTCAATCGCACGCCGCTGGCCGCCATCGCCTCGGTCCTGCTGGTCACGGGTTTTCGCCTCGCCGCGCCCGCACTCTGGCGCACGGCGTGGCGTCTCGGGTCCAGCCACTTCATTCCGTTCATGATCACCGTGCTCGCCATCGTGTTTACCGATGTGCTGCGCGGCATTGGCGTCGGCTTGGTGGTCGGTATCGCGTTCATCATCATGGAGCATCTGCGAAGCCCCGTGCTGTCGCGTATCAGTCCCCCCGGTGCCGTACTCACGCGCTACGCCCTCCCCGAGCAGGTCACGTTCCTCAGCAAAGCCAGCATCTCCCGCGCGCTCAACGCGCTGGCGTCGGGCACGCGCGTGGAAATCGACGGCCGTCGGACCACGCGATTCGACTACGATGCGCTTGAAGTGCTCCTGCTGTTCCGCGAAACCGCCAGAGCTCGCGGCATTGATTACCGGCTCGTGGGCATTCCCGAGGCCGAGCTGACCCCGGCGCACGTGCGCACCGTTTCCTGACGATTCCGAGAACTCCGCATGGAAGAATTCCGACGTATCATCGAAGGCAATCGCGCGTGGGCCGCCCGGGTCAAAGCCAGCGATCCTGATTTTTTCAGCGAAAGCGCGCAAGGACAGGAGCCGTTGTTCCTGTACATCGGCTGCGCCGACAGCCGCGTGCCGGCGAACTCGATCACCGGGACGAAGCCCGGCGAACTGTTCGTGCATCGCAACATCGCGAATCTCGTGATGCCGAGTGACATCAATGCGATGAGCGTGCTGCAATACGCGGTGGAAGTGCTCGACGTGAAGCACATCATCGTGACCGGCCACTACGGATGCGGTGGTGTGAAGGCGGCGATGTCCGATCAGCAGCACGGGTTGGTGGACCACTGGCTCGGCCCCATTCGCAACGTCTTGCGCTGGAACAAGGAGGAGCTCGATGCGATCGCCGATCCGCAGGCGCGCTTCGACCGGCTCGTCGAGCTCAACGTGCTCGAGCAGCTGTACCACTTGTCCGAGACGCCCATCATCCAGCAGGCCTGGGCACGCGGACGGCGCCCCCTGCTGCATGGGCTCGTGTACAGCCTCAAGGACGGCATCCTGCACGAGTTGGCCACCGGGATCGACTCGCAGGACGCCGCCGACCATCTGGCCGACCGACGGCTGTCTGGTGTGGCGGCAGGACCGCCGCCGATCGGACGTGTGACCGCGCCGATCCTGGCCGGCGAGGGACTGGCCGACGAAATCGCGATGCGGGTGATTGCCCGGATGGCCGAGGCCTCGGAAAAGCGCACCCCGCCCCGCTAGGTTGCGTCCATGGCCAAGTCCCCTACTCCCTATCGCGCACTGACGCCCGAACGGCGTTTGTCGCTCGTTTCATCCGCCCTCGCCAAGCACAAAGGCGCGCGGGCGCTCTACGCACAGCGTCTCGCCGCCAAAGGCGGCGGGTTCCGCGCCGCCACGCTGATGTCGTGGCCCGTTGATAAGCTCGCCCGCGAATTCGTGCGCCTCAATGCGCAGACGCCGCAGGACGAACTCGAACTGCTGCAGCTGCTCTATGTCGATCTCGAGCCGCAGATCCAGATCACCTTCCTCGATACCGCCGGCGTGAAGCACGACGCCGGCGTGATCCCCGAGGAGCTTGAGCCGCCCTATGCCGACGCCGAGGCAGTGGCACGCGGCGTCGCCGCCGTGCTCACCCAGCACGGAGACGACGGGCGCCACTACCTGCGCACCCTCGTGGTGTACAACCTGCCGTCGTGGCCGGGCCTCGAGACCGAGTTGGCGAAAACGGAAACGGCGAGCTGACGCTCGCCGTTTCGTTCACCGCATTCCGCCAAACATCCCGCCGCCGCCGAATGGCATCCGGGGCATCCCACCGCCCCCCTTGCCACCGGCGCCGCCCGGGCCGCCGCCCATTTTTTTCATCATCTTCTGCATGTCGCGGAACTGCTCCAGGAGCTTGTTCACCTCGCTCACCGGGCGGCCACACCCCTTCGCGATGCGCGCGCGGCGCGAGCCGTTCAGGATCTCCGGCTTCTTCCGCTCCTGCGGCGTCATGGACAACACGATGGCCTCGATGTGCTTCATGCGCTTCGGGTCCATCTTGACGTCCTTCAGCATCTTCGAGTTCACACCCGGCAACAGCTTCAGCAGATTCTCGAGCGGTCCGAGCTTCTGCATCTGACGCATCGCCGTGAGGAAGTCCTCGAGGTCCATGCCTTCCTTGCGGACCTTCTTCTCGAGCTTCTTCGCTTCGGTGGCATCGAAGGTCTCCTGCGCCTTCTCCACGAGCGACACGATGTCGCCCATCTGCAGGATCCGGCCCGCCATGCGCTCCGGATGAAACTCCTCGAGCGCATCCGGCTTCTCACCCACACCGATGTACTTGATCGGCTTCTTGAGCACGCCGTAGATCGACAGCGCCGCACCACCGCGCGCGTCGCCGTCCAGCTTGGTGAGGATCACGCCGGTCACGTTCAGCGCTTCGTCGAAGCCCTGCGCGATCTTGACCGCCTCCTGACCCGTCATACCATCGGCCACGAACAGAATTTCGTCGGGCTTGATCGCCGCCTTGAGCCGTTTGAGCTCGTCCATCATGTCGGCGTCGATCTGCAAACGACCGGCGGTGTCGATGATGACCACGCGGTCGCGGGCGCGCGACCCCTGATCGATACCGGCCTTCGCGATCTTGACCACATCCTTCGTGTCGCGATCGGCGTACACCGGCACGTTCAGCGCTTTGCCGAGCGTTTCGAGCTGATCGATCGCGGCGGGGCGGTAGACGTCCGCCGCCACCAGTCGCGTGGACTTGTTCTCGAGCATCAGCTTGCGCGCAAGCTTGCCGGCGGTGGTCGTCTTACCCGACCCCTGCAGACCGACCATCATGATGATCGTCGGCGGCAACGTGCTCATTTTGAGCCCCTCGCGCCGTTCGCCGAGCATCGCCGTGAGCTCGTCGTGGACGATCTTCACCAACTGCTGAGCCGGCTGGATCGTCTTGATCTGCAACACGCCGACCGCCTTCTGCTCCACCCGTTCGAGGAACTCGCGGGTAAGCGAGAAATTCACGTCGGCTTCGAGAAGGACGCGGCGGACCTCGCGCAGCCCTTCCTTGATGTCGGCATCGGTAAGAACGCCACGTCCGCGAAGCTTCGCGAAGACGTTCCCGAGTTTGTCTGATAGCTCGTCAAACATAGACTTGAAAGGCTAACGGGCACGCCCCCCCCGTACAACTGTTTCGTGCCAGGGGGGGTGACGCAACGGGCTACCTCTGACGCAACTTCCTTAGGAATCACGCGTTCCCAGCCGTTCGGCCCGCCCCCGGGTTGGGGTCGCCCGGCGCTCGCGGCCACTTTCTTCGCCCGTCACGTGTCACGATCGAATCCGCGGTTTGCCGGCATTCAGATGCCTCGCGGCCAGCGCAAGGAAGAAATTCTTCGCGCCGAGCTGCCCCCGACGCTGCCCTTGATGGCGCTGCGCTCCACGATCGTATACCCACTGGGGACGATCGCGGTGCAGATGGGCGCCCCCGAGAACCTCGCGCTCCTCCGCGCGCACGAGGAGTCCGGGTTGGTCGTCGCACTGGTCGTCGCGTCCGGCGATGGGGACGATGCCATCGATCCGCACAATTTCGTCGGGCGCGTGGGCGTGGCCGCCCGCGTGCACGAGCGGATCAACCTGCCGGGCGACACGGTCCAGATCACGCTGCAGGGGCTTCGCCGCATCACGATCGACGCCATCGATCAGGTCAACCCGTTCGCGATCGCGCAGATCCAGGGGGCCAAGGAAACGCCGGCCGACGCGATGGAGCTCGACGAGCTCGTGGCGCGCACCGTCGCCGCCGCCGAGACGCTGGCCGAGCTGGTGGACCGGATCCCGAATGAAGTGCCGCAGATCCTGAAGATGAACGTGTCCGATCCCGGACGCTTCGCCGATCTCGCGGCCACCAACATGAATCTGCGCATCTCCGACAAGGAGGAGGTGCTGCAGCGTCTCGACATCGGCCACCGCATCCGCTTCATCCTGTCCCGCCTCGAGCGCGAAGTCGCCCGCGCCCGCGTGATGGACGACGTGAAGAAGCAGACCGAGGTCAAGATCGAGCAGCATCAGCGCGAGTTCTATCTGCGTCAGCAGCTGCGCGCCATTCAGTCCGAGCTCGGCGAGGCCGATCCGAACGAAAAGGAATCGGTCGACCTGCTGCGCCGCATCGACGACGCGCGGCTTCCCGAAAAGGTGGCCAGCGAAGCGCGCCGCGAAACAGAACGTCTGCGCATGCTCTCGCCGGCCTCCAGCGAGTATCAGGTCCTGCGCACCTATCTCGACTGGGTGCTCGCCCTCCCCTGGCATCAGCGCAGCGCCGACGATCAGGAAATCGTGCTCGCCAAGGTCGAGGAGGCACTCAGCGATCGCCACTACGGCCTCGATGAAGCCAAGGAACGCATCATCGAGTACCTCGCCGTGCGCAAGCTGCGTGGCGGCGATCCCACCGGTCCGATCCTCTGTTTCGTCGGCCCGCCGGGGACCGGCAAGACGTCGTTGGGCGAAGCGATCGCCAACTCCATCGGGCGCGAGTTCTATCGCATCTCGGTGGGCGGCGTGCGTGATGAAGCCGAAATCCGTGGACACCGCCGCACCTACGTGGGCGCGATGCCGGGGCTGCTCATTCAGGCGCTGCGCCGCGTGGAAGTGCGCGACCCGGTCATCATGATCGATGAGATCGACAAGATGAGCAACGGCGGCAACTCGGGCGATCCGACCGCCGCCATGCTCGAAGTGCTCGACCCGTCGCAGAACACCACGTTCGTCGATCACTATCTGAATCTGCCGTTCGACCTGTCGAGCGTGCTGTTCATCTGCACCGCGAACAACCTGTACGACATTCCCGGTCCGTTGCGCGATCGCATGGAAGTGATCCGCATCGCCGGCTACACGATCGAAGAGAAGGTCGAGATTGCGCAGCGGTATCTCATGCCGCGCTTGCTCGACGATCACGGGCTCACCACCGAGGATATCGTCGTCCCGGAGACGACCCTCGGCTTCATCACCAGCCGGTATTCGCGGGAAGCGGGGCTGCGCACGTTCGAACGCTCGCTCGCCTCGCTGCTGCGCAAGCGCGCCCGCGCCAAGGCCGACGGTGACATGAGTGCCTGGGAGATCGGCATCGAGCGCGCCGAAGAGATCCTCGGGACGCCGCGTTTCTCGACCGAAGAAGCCGAGATGGAGCCGGAAATCGGCGCCGTGACCGGTCTCGCGTGGACCAGCACCGGTGGCGACCTGCTCACCATCGAGGCGCTGTGCATGCCGGGATCCGGCAAGCTCACCGTCACGGGGCAGCTCGGCGAGGTCATGCGCGAGTCGGTCGATGCGGCGTATTCATTTGTCCGCTCGCGTGCCGCCACCATCGGGATCGACGATCGGGACTTCCGCGAGTCCGATATGCACCTGCACTTCCCCGCCGGCTCCATTCCGAAAGACGGCCCGTCGGCCGGCATCGCCGTCACACTGGCGCTTGCCAGCGCGCTCTCGCGCCGCCCCGTGCGTCGCGATCTCGCGCTCACCGGCGAAGTCACCCTGCGCGGTCGCGTGCTCGAGATCGGCGGCGTCAAGGAGAAGGTGCTGGCGGCATATCGCGCGGGGCTGCGCGAAGTCATCATGCCGAAGGGCAACGAGAAGGACGTGCGCGACGTGCCGCAGGAAGTGCGCGACAAGATGGCCTTCACCTTCGCCGCCACGATGGACGAGGTGCTCCATCTCGCGCTGTTGCCGCACGCGGAGGCGCATCCGGCCGACGCGCTTCCGCTCGATGCCGGCACCACGGTGGGCACGCCGGACAGCCCCGTGGTGGGTGCGGCGGATACGTGGTGACCAGCGGCCGCTAACGGTTGATCAGCAAGCCCACCGCATACAGGATCACACCCACCAATCCACCCACGATCGTCCCGTTGATCCGGATGAACTGCAGATCGCGCCCGATCTGCAGTTCGATTTTTCGGGAGGTCGCATCGGCATCCCACGCCGCCACGGTGGCCGCGATCAGCTTCGCGACTTCCTCGCGGGCCTGCTCGACGGCGTACGACACGATCTCGACGATCCAGCCGTTCACCTTGGCCGCCAGGACGGGGTCCTCGAGCACTTTTTGCCCGAGACCGGCCAGCCATTGCTCGAGTTGGTCCGGCTCCTGCTCCGCATCGTCGGCCACCCGTTCGGCGTAGTTGGCGATCCGCGCTTTCACATCCCCCCAGACGTCGCGCGAGAACTCCGCGACGCCGGGGTGCGCCAACATCTCGAGCTTGATCTGCTCGAAGCGGGCGATCGTTTCCGGGTTTTCGCGGAGCGAGACCACAAAGCGGTCGACCGCCTCGTCATAGCGGTGACGCAGCGGATGATCCGGATCGGCGGCAACCGCCACCAGCGTCTTCTCCACCCCGCTCACGATCTTGTCGCCCACGCGACTGTCCACGGCCCCCGGCACCCACCACGGACTCTCCGCCTTCACCTTCTCGCGGATCATCGCCTCGTTCTCATACAGGAACTTGGCCGCCAGCCGCAGCGCGTCATCCAGCAGGGCCTGATGGCGCCCGCCGGTGGTGAGCAGCTCAAATAACCGCGCCATGAGTGGGGCCGCCTGCATCGTGCGCAGCCGCGCCACAATACCGCGGTCCACCAGCGCCTGCACATCCTCGTCGCGCAGCACACCGACCGCGCCAGACAACCCGTGCGCCGCGTGCCGGGCCATCCGCCGGCTGTTCTCCGGCCGGGCCAACCACTGCGCCGCACGGTCCCCCAGCTGCATCGCCGCGATCTTTCCGGCGACCACGTCGCGCGTGAGGAAGTTGCGCTGCACGAAATTGCCGAGGGCGGTGCCGATGCGATCCTTGCGCGAGGCCACAATCGCCGTGTGCGGAATCGGGATGCCCAGTGGATGCCGGAACAGCGCCGTCACGGCGAACCAGTCGGCGATGCCGCCCACCATCGCGGCCTCGGCAAACGCCCGCACGAAGCCCAGCCACGGATACTGGGACTCGAGCCAGCGCGTCACCAGGAACAGCAGCGCCACGCCGACGAGCATCAGCGTGGCAACGCGCTTCATTTTCAGCAGCCGGACGCGTTTGAGTTCGTCGTCGGGCGTGATCTGCAGCGCGACCGGCACTGGCGCCGACCGTGTTGCAGGGGCCCCGACCGGCTCGATCGCCATGCCGTTAGCGGGCGACGGTGATGCCGGCCAGGTCCATCAGCGTGGCGCCGATTTTTGCAGGAGTGTCCATGTAGATCACTACGGGCTGGCCGCTCACCTGTTCCAACTTGAGCGTGACCGTGCGTGCCGGACGCGTGCCCTTGGCCGGCACCTGGTACTGCCGCGACGTCGCTCCGGCTGCGACCTCGACGCGTGGCAGCTCGTAGCGCCGGCGCGCGGCGTCTCCCATCAGGTCGAGAAAGTCGGCCGCGTCCACGGCGGAGTCCCACGCCGTCGCCCACACGATCGCGTCGCCAGCCGCCGTACGGATCACGGCGAACTTGTCGCCATCGCCGCCACTGGCACCACGACGGGCCAGCGCTTCGTCCTTGAGATGCTGCACCAGCAGCAACCGCGTTTCGAACTCGCCGAAGCTGTTGCTGTACACCACCGTGCCTGTACGCGGCGCCGGCAACGTGACCGTGACCGGCACATCGCGCGTGGCCTTGCTGTCGGTGAAATACGCCGCGTCGTTCAGGATCTGCTTGGTGGAGATCGGTAGGTCGAGCAGCAACTCCTTCTCCGGACGCTTCTCGATGAAACGCCGCACGAAGTCCGCGCCACCGAGATACGGGAACAGCAACCCTTCACGCACCGCGCGTGGCGCAGCCGAAAACACCGGCATCCCCGTCTGCGCATCCTTCATCGCGTCGCGAATACGATCCCAGCCGCCGGGCATCTTCAGCATCGGCCCCGCGTTCGGATCCATGCGCAGCTGCAGGAACACCGCCTGCCCTTCCAGCACCGCTTGCGCCGCAGACTGCCGATCGGCGTTGTCCACCTGCGCCTGCACCGAGTCGATCTTCACGTACTGATCCTGCAGCGCGTGCACGAGTTCGTGCGACACCGTCTGACGCAGCAGCGCCGGCGCAGCGCCGTCCACCACGTACAGCACCTTGGTGGCCGGATCGTAGTAGCCCACGATCTGTTCCTCGAGCAGCTTCTGCAGCAACGCCAGCAGATTCATGGTGTCGGGAATCGAGCCGAGCAGCTTGTACGCCGACTCCTGGCCCGCGAGCTGCGTGCGCGCGCGCTCACTCTCGAGCTGCTGCCGCACGAACTTCCCGACGTCATCGCGCGTGCGCGACTCGATCTTCGGGGGCGTCTTGAACGGCAACCCCGTTTCCTGCTCAATCTTCGGCACGAACTCCGCCACGAGCTCGGCGTACGGCCCTTCCCCCTTCGGCCTCTTGTCGCCACAGGCGAGGAGCGTCGTGAGCGAAACGCAGGCGCCAAGGAGACAGGCTCGGCGACGAGTCGAAGCGGAACGAATGGCTCGCATCAGAATCGGTATCAGGTCGGGAACGCGCGCTGCAGATACCACGCGATAAGGGGTTCTCCCCAAAGCAAGACCAGCATCGCGGCAGGCGCAAGGAAGACCCCGAACGGCACGTCGGGAAACGCGAACTCGGCCCCCGTGCCACGCATGCGCCACTTCACGATGGGGCCCACGATCAGCAGAAACACCGCCGCGCCCACAAAGGCGCCCACGACAATCGTGAGCAGCGAGCGCTCGGCCCCGAGGGCGGCACCCACGACGGCCATCAGCGTCGTGTCGCCGAACCCCATCGCCTCGCGCTTCATCATCACTTCAGCCAGCCAACCGATGATCGTGATCGCACCGGCACCGGCGCAGGCGCCGATGAACGCCGCCCAAGGCGACGCGAAATGCGAGCTTTGCCCAACGAAGAAGTTCGCGAGCGCCGCCCCGAATACCATCACCAGGCCGCTGATGGTGAAGCCATCGGGGATCAGGTACGTCAACGCGTCGGTGACCGCGATGCCGAACAGGACCGTCCCGAACACCGCCACCCGAAGCGCCTCGAAGGTGAGGCCGAAGAACACGAAACTCGCCACCCACCCCAGCGCGACCACCAGTTCGACCGCCGGATACTGGATCGAAATGGGGAGGCTGCAGCCGCGGCATTTGCCCCGTAGCAACACCCAGCTCAGCAACGGAATGTTCTCATGCCACGCGATGGCGCGCTCGCACTTCGGGCATCGCGACCGCGGGCGAACCACGCTGAGTTCCGCGGGCCAGCGCGAGATGCACACGTTCAGGAACGACCCGATCGAGGCGCCGAGCACGAACACCGGCAGCAGAACGAGCGTGACGAATTCAGCAGTGAGTGGCAGCACGGAGTTGGGCGAAGGCGAAACGGAACAGCAAAACGGCGACGGTACGACGGCGAGACGGCGATGATGCCGCGGTTATCCGAGGCGCAGCGCGTGCAGCAGGATCCCGGTGGCCACCGCCACGTTCAAGGACTCGATCCCGGGCGACATCCGGATCGCCACCCGCGACGTGACCGCCGCGGACAGCGGTGCCGATAATCCGGCCCCTTCGTTGCTCACCACCAGCGCGAGATGCGCCGGCAGCGACGCCGTCGTGACCTGATCCAGCGGGACACCATCGGTGTCCGCTGCCCACACGGGCATGGCATGCGCCGCGGCAAACGCCGCGAACGCCTCCCACGACATCGGCAACGCCGGGTGCACGAAGAGTGCGCCCATCGTGCTACGGACGACTTTGGCGTTCCAGAGGTCAACGGTACCCGGCAACGCCACGGTCGCGGTCACCCCCAGCGCGGCCGCCGTCCGGATCACCGTCCCCACGTTCCCCGGGTCCTGAAGCGCGTCCAGCACGAGGAATCGACTCGACGGGCCCTCCGGGGCCCGCAAGGACCGCTCTGGGATCGGCGCCACCGCCAGAATCCCCTGCGGGGTGTCGGTGTCGGCCGCGCTGTCCAGCTCCGCCTCGGTCACCTCGGCCACGGTGATCCCCCGCCCTTCGGCAGCCAGCACCAGCTCCCGGCCACGGGGCTGCTCCCGCGCGCCTGCCGTGACCAGCAGCCCGTCCACCGGCAATCCCGACGCCAGCAATGCCTCCACGGTGCGCACCCCTTCGGCCACGAAGCGGTGCTGCCGCTCACGCGCCTTCCGGCGCTGCAGATCACGAGCCAGAGTCAGTAGCTTCACGGAAGCAAACGGGTGCGAGTGGGGTATGCTCTCGGCGACGGCACAGGGAATGCCGTGTGGGACACCAGAAGCACGTTGCGGACAGACCAGATTTTCAGACAGGCGACAGCCATGCGTGAGAATACACGACGGAGCAGCAAGTTGGCGACGATCGGCCTCGCGGCCGCCTTCGCGGTGGCGGCGTGCGTGCCGGCCACGCCGGAGGAGGTCGCCATGGGCAACGACTACGCGCAGCAGGTCGAACGCGAATTGCCCATCATCCGCGACCCCGACATCGTGCGCTACATCAACGTGCTGGGCGACTCCATCGCCCGGGTCTCCGACGACCGCGAACTCACGTGGCACTTCAACGTGGTGGATCAGGCGGAGATCAACGCCTTCGCCGTGCCGGGCGGTCACATCTACGTGTATCGCGGCCTCATTGAGAAGACCACGAACATGTCTGAGCTGGCCGGCGTGCTGGGGCACGAGATTGCGCACGTCACGCAGCGCCACAGCATGCAACAGATGGCCAAAGCCCAACGAGCCAACATCGGCATGACGGGGCTCTGCCTCTTCGTCCCCTCGGCGTGTCAGGGGGTGGCCGGCGCCGTCGTCCAGGTCGGTGCGCAGGCCGGCTTCGCCAAGTTCAGTCGCGACGACGAAGCCGCCGCCGACAAGTTCGGCGTGACCTACGTGACGCGCGCCGGCATCGATCCGCGCGGGATGCCCAGCATGTTCCGGATTCTCATTGCCGAACGGGAGCGCAACCCGAGCGGCGTCGATGCCTTCTTCGCGTCGCACCCCATCGAGGAGAGCCGCGTCGCCAACACCGAAGCCGAGATCGGGAAGATCGATCCGGTCGTGCTCAAGTCGTTGACCCGCGACACCCGCGCCTTCCAGACATTCAAGACGCGGCTCACGGGGTTGCCGCGCACGCCCGCCAAACGGTAGGCACGTCGCGCTAGGGCAGTCGCCCCACAAAGGCCGTCACGAGCGCTTCGAAGCGGCCGGCGACCGCGCGCCCCGCTTCCATCACTTCCGCGTGACTGAGCTTCTCGTGGGAGAGACCGGCTGCCTTGTTCGTAATGCAGGACACGGCGGCCACTCGCATGCCGAGCGCCCGCGCCACGATCACTTCGGGGACCGTCGACATGCCCACGGCATCCACGCCAAGCCGTTCCAGCATGCGCACCTCGGCCGGCGTTTCATACGTCGGCCCGAGCAACCCGCAGTACACCCCGTCCTGCAGCGGCACGCCCGTGGTACGCGCCGACTCGTGCAGGAGCGCGCGCAAGCCGGCGTCGTACGGATCGGACATGTCGGGGAAACGTTCGTCCCCAGGCTCTACCGCGCCGAACAGCGGATTGCGGAACATCAGATTCATGTGATCGGAGATCACCATGAGATCGCCCGGATTGAACGTGCGACGGACGCCACCGGCCGCGTTCGACGCGAAGTAGGTCCGCACACCAAGCGCGTGCATCACCCGCACCGGGAATGCCGCCAGCGCCGCGTCGTGGCCCTCGTACATGTGGAAGCGGCCGGAGAGCGCGATCACCGGCCGCCCGCCCAGTCTGCCGACCAACAGCTGCCCGGCGTGCCCGGCTACCGTAGCCGACGGAAAACCCGGCACCTCCGGGAACGGAATGCGGACGGCCCGCTCCAGCCGGTCGGCCAATCCCCCCAACCCCGAACCCAACACGATGCCGCACACCGGCACCGGCGCGTCGGGCCCCAGACGCGCACGGATGTAGTCCGCCGCCACCGCCGCGGCGGCAGCCCCCGGCGCCATCGCCCGATCGCTCACAACAGCACCGCGATGTCGTCGGCGGCGGCGAGCACATCGCCAATCTCGATCGCGATACGCTCGCGCAGCGACTCGCGCTGGAGATGCGGCAGGAACGCCGAGTCGAACGAGGTGATGGCCAGCATCGCCAGCGTATCGATGTCAAAGTTGAGGTACTGCGCGCAGCGCACGTACTCGTCGGTGAGCGAGACGCCGCTCATCAGGCGATTGTCGGTGTTGATCGTGACCACCGCCCCCATCACCACGTAGCGGGACAGCGGATGATCGGCGAACGTGGGGACCACGCGCGTCTGCACGTTGCTGGTGGGACATACTTCGAGCGTGACACGGTGGTCGATCACGTACGCCTCCAGCGACGGATCCTCGCGCAGCCGCGTGCCGTGTCCGATGCGATCGGCTCCGCACCGGTGCAACGCGTCACGAATGCTGGAGGGTGCGTCGCCTTCGCCCGCGTGCACGGTGACCGCGAGATCATGCTGCCGCGCGAAGTCGAACGCGGGCGCATGCGCCGACGCAGGGTTCCCCAGCTCTCCGCCGGCCAGATCGAACGCCACCACACCGCGCCCCTTATAGGCCACGGCCAGCTCCGCCATCTCCATCGCATGCGGCCAGGGAAGACTGCGCAGCGCGCAGACGATGACCCGCGCCAGCGTCCCCGTGTCCTTCTCGCCGCGCGCGAGGCCCCGCAGCACCGCCTGCATCACGTCGTCGAGCGACAGGCCACCGCGCGCATGAAGCGCCGGACAGAAGCGTGCTTCGATGTAGCGCACGCCGTCGAGCGCGGCATCGAGCACGAACTCGTGCGCGATCCGCTCCAGCGCCGCCGCATCCTGCATCGTGGCCAGCGTCACCTCGAAGCGCGCCAGATAGTCCTCGAGATGGCGGGCATCGTCCACACGCATCCAGCGCCCCAGCTCCACCGCTGTTGAGACCGGAAGCGTGAGGCCGCGCTCCACCGAGAGCTCCAACAACGTCGATGCACGCAGCGAGCCATCCAGATGGCAGTGCAGATCAGCCTTGGGCATGCGCTGCACCATGTCAATAAACGCGGGATTGACCGTACTCACGAGGCAACGTCCGCGTCGCCCGGCTCGGCGGCGGCGTCCACCCGTTCGCGCGCGGCGACCACCCGGTAAATCGATCCGCCCACCAGCACCTGCGTAGCGTCCACCGGCAAGCCACGGCTGTCGGTGAGACGCTGCCGTCCTGCGTCGATGTCGGCGGCAAGATCCGGAAAGAGCGCCCGCACGGCATCGACCGCCACCGAGCCATGTGGCACGGACACGCCGCGTTCGTTCACATACACCCGAAGCGAATCGGGGCCGGACTTCGGAGAAACGACATCGCTCATTTCGGCACTCCCGCGCGCACGGCGCGAATACGTTCGGTCGACTCACCGCGCACAGGCTGCGGCAGCTCCTGCAGATAGCTCGCCAGCATGTCGACATCGCGCACCGCCAGCACGTCCACCGAAATCGTGCGCGCCAGCAACGTACCTTCGGGATCGTCGATCATGAAGTCGTTCACCGCCAACGAGTAGATCCGGTCGGGGTCGAGTGCTGCGCCATTCGCGTCGGAAACGCGCAGCACGCGCTTCCCCTGCGGCCTGGCCGGATCGAATTCAATCGTGAGGCCGCTCACGTGCGTGTTCGGCGGTCCGTTCCACACCCACCGCTCGGCATTGGCGACCAGATCGCGGCCGCGCAGGCGCACCCGAACCAGCACGTTGCCGAACGGGGAAATCGCGTACACCCCGCCGAAGGTGATCGGACCGGCTGGCACATCGGTGCGGATACCGCCGTTGTTCCACGCGCCGAAGTCGGCATTCCCCTTCACCCGCGCCGCATCCGCTACAAGGTTGCCCAGTGGGTACTGATTGCCGTTTCGCGCGAATGCCTCTGCCACCACGGCCACCTTTCGGTCGCTCCGCACCTGCACCTTGGCGTTGGCCGCTGTCACGATGGAATCGATGACCGGATCGGCCCCGGCGCGGTCGTCGCCGTTCACCGTGCGGACCTCGGCCCGGGCCTCTCCGCCGTCCAGCGGGATATCCACCACGGCAATCGCGCGACCGTTCGACGTCGTTTGCACCACCGGCATGTCGCGACGGCGTAGCGCCACGTTCCAGTGCGCATGCCCCATCACGAACAGATCGGGCGTGTCCGTGAGCTTGTCGATGATGCCAATCCCGCCCCCCGTACACGCCTCCGGCTTGTCGCGATCGCAACGCGCGCCGTCATGCGACACCGCAATGACGATCTGTGCCCCGCCCGCGCGCAGCGCACGCACGCGCTCGCTGATGATCGGCGCCGGGTCGAGGAACGTGAGCTGGCGCACATTCCGGGCCTTGGTCGACGTGGCCGTATGCTGCCCGGCAACGCCGATAATGCCGACGCGCACGCCGCCGCGCACCACCACGGTGTCAGCGCGCAGCCACGGCAGCGGGCGCCCATCGGGGCCCCGTACGTTCGCCGCCAGCACGCCATATCGGAGCTCCTGCAACCGCAGACGGAGCGTGTCCTGTCCAAAGTCGAACTCGTGATTCCCGAGCGCGCCCGCGGCCACGTGGAGGCGGTTGAACACCGCCACGGTCGGCTTGCCGGCATCCCAGTCGGAGGCCGCCGAGCCAGAGAACAGGTCGCCGGCATCGACCACCACGCTCTCGCACGGACCGGCGCATTCGCGCCGGGCTTTCTCGATGGCCGCCGACAACGCGACAGCCCCGCCCTGGGAACGCCCACGATCGTCCGGGCGATTCGACAGCGCCCCGTGAAAGTCACTCATGGCGATCACGCGCAACGTGCGCCGAGGCGGCACGCTCGCCACCGCCGTCGGAACCGCCGCGGGCGGACCGCCCTCCGCTTCACCAGCCCGACCCCGATGTTGCTCGCGGTACGCGATCGCCCGCGCCGCCGCCGGCTCCAATCGCCAGTTCACCGTGGCGTACCGCGCCGGATCCAGCGTGCCCGCCTTCGACACATCATCGATGATCAGCGAGCGGATGTCGACGTCTTTCTCGAACACCACCGGCGCCTTGGCCAGCATCGCGTAGCCACCGCCGCCGCTCTGCCGGTAGTTGTTCAGCGCCATCGTGAACGAGTCGGTGGGCTGCACGGCGCGACCGTTCCGCGTGAGCGACGTAATACGCGCACCGGCCGGCTGCGTCAGGTCAATCACGTACTCCACGCCGCTGACGACGTCGAAGTTGTAGCCTGGGATCGTGGGGTCGACCAATCCTCCCGCCGGCGCCGCACCGTCGGGCGTCAGCGTGCGGTAATACAGCGCCGACTGCTCGAGGAAGGCCCGCAGCTGCGCGCCCGTGATGCGCACCGCGCGCAGCGTGTTCTCGTACGGGTACAGGCGCGACAGCGCCGCCTGCGTGACCGCGCCCGTATCGAGCGTCGCATCCAATGAGAACGCCGCCGTGGCCGCGAGCTCCGCCCCCGCTTCGCGACGCATCACTTCATTGATCAAGTCGGTGATCGGAGCATCCACCACGCGCGAACTGTCAGCGCGCCACCGCACCGCCGTCCGGCCCACCGGTGTGGTCACCCACCTGACCGTCGCCTTGTGCGTGGCCGACGACGCCGCCAGCACCGCCGGCGACTCCGCGTGGCCAGCCACCTTCACCGACTGGCCACGGCGCTGCACCACCGACCACTTGCCCTTGGCTTTCTCGAGCGTGAGCGTGGCCAGCGCCACCGAGGCCGCCCAGTTCCGCGGTTGCACCAGCAGGGCACCGTTGATCGTGGAATCCACCAGTTCCCGATGCGAGTGGCCGTACACCACGAGGTCGATGCCGTCGATCTCGCGCGGCACACGCGCCGCCACATTCTCCGAGGCGAGTCCCGTCGCCACCGTATCGTACGTCGCCGCCTCGTTGAGCCCCGAGTGCAGCAGCACCACCACCACATCGGCCTTGCGCCGGCGCACCTCGGCCACCGCGCTCCGCACCGAGGTCACGATATCGCTCACGGTCAGACCGGCCTCGCGCAGATTGTCGCGATCCCACAGCATCGAACCGGGCGTCGTGCCGCCGATGATCGCCACGCGTACCCCCCGACGGTCGATCAGCGCGTACGGTGCCACGAAGGCGCGCCCCTGCGCGTCGCGCACATTGGCGGCCACGAACGGGAACGCGGCCCTGGCAATCGCCGCCCGCAGCGTCGGCACGCCATAATTGAACTCATGATTCCCGATCACCGCCGCGTCGTAGCGCATGACGTTCATGGCGGCGATCATGGGATGCACCGGTGGCGGCGCGACCTTGGCCGCCACATACAGCAGCGGATTGCCGGAGAGCATGTCACCGCCATCCACCAGCAGCACCGGGCCGGGATTGGCAGCGCGCACCGAATCCACGATCGTCGCGGCGCCCGCCAGGCTACGGGCCGGGTCGGCCACATTGGCGTAATAGTCCCAGCCACGCAGACGTCCATGCACGTCGGTGGTGGCCGCAATGACCAGATCGAACCGTCCCGACTGCGCCGACAGGGGGCCGACCCCCGTCAGGGTCAGCGCGGCAGCAGCGAGGAGCGAAGGCAAGCGTCTCATGGCGGAAAGCTAGCGGCGACAGCCGTTTGCTTGGAGGGGTCCAGCGTAGAGCCCCCCCCCGACGCGCCGCTTGCCCCTCCTCTCGGCCCCCGCGAACTTGCCCGTATCGGTTCCGGCCGCCGATACGCATCCGTTACACCGTCGTGGCGGTCCGGACATGACAACGCGACAGGTTGACCATCGTGCAGTGTCGGAACCGGAACACCCGCTCATGAAACCGCTGATCATCGGGATCGCAGGCGGAACCGGCTCGGGGAAGTCCACCGTCGCGCGCAAGGTCGCCGAAGCATTGCCCGACGCGTCGGTCGCCTTCCTCGAGATGGATGCGTACTACCGCGACTTCCGGCACCTCACGCTGTCGCAGTTGCATCACGTGAACTGGGATCATCCCGATGCCTTCGACGTGGAGTTGCTCACCGTGCATCTCGATGCGCTCTCGCGCGGCGAGCCGGTGGACATGCCCGTCTACGAATTCGCGACCCATTCCCGGAGTGAACGGACGCGACGCATCGCGCCGGCCGACGTCGTCGTCATCGACGGCATTCTGCTGCTGGCCGATGCCAATGTCCGCGCCTTGTGTGATGTGAAGGTCTTTGTCGACGCCGATCCTGATATCCGGCTCATCCGCCGTATCCGCCGCGACACGGCGGTGCGCGGGCGGACCCTCGAATCGGTGCTCGACCAATACCTGAACACCGTCCAACCGATGCATCTGCAGTTCGTCGAACCCAGCAAACGCTACGCTGACGTGATCGTCCCGAGAGGCGGCAGCAATCTGGTCGCCATCGAGATGATCGTCGCCAAAATCCAGCGTCGGCTCATTTCGCGCGCAGCTGCGCGAACCCCATCGTCCGGGCCCGCAACGGCCAAACCCGCCTGAGTCGGATTCTGCATGCAAGCTGCGCCGTCTACTGAACGCATCCTCGTGGTCGATGACGAGCCCGAAATCGTGGCGCTCGTCACGTATCATCTCGCCAAGATCGGCTACCGCGTCGCAACGGCCGCCACCGGGCAGGAGGCGCTCGATCATGCGCGCCGTGAACGACCGTCGTTGATCGTGCTCGACCTCATGCTCCCCGGTATCTCGGGCTTCGATGTGCTCGAGCAACTCCGTGCCGACGAATCCACCCGCGACATCGCCGTGCTCATGCTCACGGCGCGCCGGGAGGAGCCCGATCGCATTCGCGGACTCTCCCTTGGGGCCGACGACTATCTCACCAAGCCGTTCAGCCCCGCCGAACTGGTGCTCCGCGTCGGCGCGATCCTGCGTCGCACCGGCAATGCCGCTCCGGTCAATGCCGACACGCTGGTGCTCGGGCCGTTGCACGTCGACCGTGCCGCCATGTCGGTCAAGGTGGAGGGGCAGGACGTGGAGCTGACGCCCACTGAATTCAAGCTGCTGCTCACCCTCGTCGAGCGTCGGGGCCGCGTGCAGGGGCGCGGCCTGCTGCTGGAAACCGTGTGGGACGCCGCCCCCGACATTCAGACGCGCACGGTCGACATGCACGTGCAGCGACTGCGCACCAAGCTCGGCGCCGCTGGAGACATGATCGAAACGGTGCGTGGCTTCGGCTATCGCTTTCGTGCAGCCATGCCGCGCGGTGGGTAATCGCGCGCCCGCGCCATGAGACTCGCGCAACGCATCGTCGTCAACAGCTTCGTCGTCGCGACGCTCCTCGTGGGTATCGTGCTGTTTGCCGTCGAGCGCCGCGTCACCGAACGCGTGCGCGCCGAAGAACCCACGGCTGCCGCCTCGGCCGATGAATTCCTCGCCAAGGTGCGCCGCGACATCGTCATCGCCGGGCTGGCGGCGCTGCTGGTCGGCGTCGCCCTCGCGCAGGTCCTCGCCGCCCCGGTCGCGCGACCCATCGAAGAGCTGCGTGACGTGGCCCGCGGGCTCGCCGCCGGCGACCTCACGCAGCGCCCGTCGCGGGCCATCGCCGGCGGCGAAGTGGCCGATCTCGCCGAAGCGCTGCGACGCCTTGCCGAGCAACTCGAAGGGCGCCTGCAGGCGCTGCAGGGGGAGGAAGCGCTGTTGGTGGCGCTCACCGAGTCGCTCAACGAAGGGGTCATCGCCGTCGACGCGCGGCAGCGCGTGGTACGCATCAACGAGACCGCCCGACAGCTGCTCCGGTTACGCGAGCCGGTACCCTTCCCCGCCGACTTCCTGCCGCGCGACCGCACCCTGCGCGAAGCGCTGGCCGCCGTCCTCTCCGGCGCCGAAGCCATCCCCGACGAAGTGCGCGTGGACGATCGCACGATGTCGCTCACCGCGCGGCCGCTCCCCGGCGGCGGCGCCGTCCTCGCCCTCTATGACCTCACGCCGATTCGCCGCCTCGAAGCGGTGCGGCGTGATTTCGTGGCCAACGTGTCGCATGAGCTGCGTACGCCGCTCACCGTGATCGGTGGCTTCGTCGAGACGCTGCAGGACGAGGAACTCCCGCCCGAACTGCGGCGGCAGTTCCTCGCGATGTGCGAAGGGAATGTCCGCCGCATGCAGCGCATCGTGGACGACCTGCTGGACCTCTCGCGCATTGAATCCGGTGGCTGGGTGCCCAATCCGGTCGACCTCGACGTCGCTTCGATTGCGGCCGAGGTGTTCGCGCCGCTCCAACTGAACGCGGCGGCGAAGGGCGTGGCGCTCGCCACGGAGATCGGGAGCGACGCGACCCATCTCTATATCGACCCGACGGCCGCCCGACAGATTCTCAGCAATCTGGCCGAGAACGCCCTGCGCCACACCAGTGCCGGTACGATCGTGCTCTTCTCGCAGCTGGAAGACGGCGGCGTGCGCATCGGCGTGCGAGATACCGGGACGGGCATCGGGGCGGAGCACCTGCCCCGTATTTTCGAGCGATTCTATCGCGCCGATCCCGGACGCTCCCGCGAAGCGGGCGGTACCGGGCTCGGGCTGGCCATCGTACGTCACCTGGCCGAATCCCACGGGGGCAAGGTAAAGGCCGAGTCGCAGCCCGGTGTCGGGACGACGATCTCGGCCTGGATCCCTCGAGCCGAAGCGGCCGTCGACTACGCCGAAGGCTGATCCGGAAGGGCGCTGGCCAACGACGAAGACTCCACCGGGAGCTCCGGCTCCGTGGCACTGGCGCTCTCACGAATCGGCGGCGCAGCCGTGTCCTGCCGGCGGGCCCGACGACCGGCGAAGGCTTCGGCGATCAGACGCGGCAGCATCACGCCGGCCGGCCCCTCGATGGGAAGAATGCTCGGACCACGACGCTGCCCCTCCATGCTGGGGTTGACCACGATCACCGTGGCCCCGTGGGTGGCCGAGATCCATGGCAGCGAGGCCGCCGGCTCGACCACATTGGAGGTACCCACCGAGAGGAACACGTCGCAGGCCACCGTCGCGTTGCGCGCCGCCTCGAACTCCACCATCGGCATCGGCTCGCCGAACCACACCACATCCGGGCGCATCAGCGCCCCGCACGTGGCACACAGGGGCGGTTCGGCCGCCTGCGCCTCGGTCGGCACGATCGTCCCCGCACAGCCGGCGCTGCAGCGGGCGCGCATGAGCGAACCGTGCAGGCTGATCACGTTGCGTAACCCGGCCCGCTCGAGCAGATCGTCCACGTTCTGCGTCACCAGCGTGCAGTGCGCCACCCGGGACGCCAGCGTCAGCAGCGCCTGATGTCCCGGATTGGGCTGCGCCGACCGCACCATGGCCCGACGGGCGGCGTACCACTGCCAGACCCGCGTGGGGTTCGCCGCGAAGGCTTCGGCCGTCGCCAGTTCCTGCGGCGAATACGTGGCCCACAGTCCGGTTTGCGCATCACGGAAGGTGGGAATGCCGCTTTCGGCAGAGAGTCCGGCGCCGGACAGCACGCACACGTGCTCGGCGGCACGGAGTGCGCGCGCCGCGACCGAGAGCGCCTCGGCGCGGGTCTGCGGATCTGTCGGCGGGGGCGACGCGACACGTCGCCGATCGAGCGGGGAATCGGAGGCAGCCATGATGCGGGCGAGAATATCACGGCGGGGCACGGCGCACCAGCCCCCCGACGGCACGGCGTATCGTGACAGAACCGTTGCACGACCGTGCGGAGATCGAAACCTGTGTCACGAAGCTTTCCCTGCAACCGGAACCCCGTGGGGACCGGACACACGGATCCTCGAGCGTCCTCACCGGCGCGCCTGAAGTCTTCATTATACCGACCCGATCATCCATGCGGACCCACGCACACGTGCTCTCCCGTTTCGCGCGTCAGTTGATGCTCGCGATGACGGTTGCCGTCGTCCCCGCTTCAGTTGTTGCCGCACAGGGAGCTGAGGCTCCCGTCGGCCGGATCACCGGCCGCATCATCGACACCAAGTCCGGCCAGGGCGTCACCGCAGCCGGCGTACAGGTCGTGGGCACCACGATCGGCGCTCAGTCGGGCGTGGACGGGCGCTACACGATCACGCGCGTACCGGCGGGCACGACCACGCTGCAGGTGCGTCGCATCGGCTACGGGCCGAAGACGGTGACCGGCATCGTCGTGCCGGCCAACGGCGCGATCGAACTCGACATCTCGCTCAACTCGGCCGATGTGCAGCTGGCCGCGATCAGCGTGACCGCGACGAAGGAAAAGGGCACGGTCAACGAGGCGTTGAATCAGCAGAAGAACGCCACGAACGCCGTGAACGCCATCACCGCCGAACAGATCGCCCGCAGCCCGGACAGCGATGCGGCGCAGGCGGCCCAGCGCGTGAGCGGTGTGACGGTGCAGGACGGCAAGTATCTGCAGGTGCGCGGCCTCGGCGAGCGCTACACCACGGCCTCGCTCAACGGCGCGCGCATTCCGAGCCCGGAGCCCGAGCGCAAGGTCGTTCCGCTCGACCTGTTCCCCGCCGGTTTGCTGCAGGATGTCACGACGACCAAGACCTTCACGCCCGACCAGCCGGGCGACTTCGCCGGTGCGAACGTCAACATCCGCACGAAGGAATTCCCGGCGTCGCGTCAGATCAACTACTCCACCAGCTTCGGCGCCAATAGCCGCGTGTTCGGACAGACGCTTCCGTTCGCTCCGCGTGCCGGCGGCGAACTGGTTGGCTTCGCGAACGCGTCGCGTCAGGTCCCGCAGGCGATCGCGCAGGCCAACTTCCTCGGCAGCGTGCCGCAGTCGCAGTACAATCAGATGGCGCTTCAGCAGCGCAACGTCTGGAACGCGGCACCGCGCAATGGTGGCATGAACGGATCGTTCGGCGCCTCGACCGGCGGTAACACGATCTTCGGCAAGCGCCTTGGTTACGTCGTCAGCGCCAATTACGGATACACGGAAGAAACCCGCTCGGACGAACGCTTCGCCGTCGGTAATCAGGGACCGAACAACACCGTTGTACCGCTCACGTCCGTGTCCGGCACGACCGGCCGGTCCAGTGTGCAGTGGGGCGGTATCGCGAATTTCTCGAAGCTGATCGGCAAGAGCTCACGCGTGTCGCTCAATACGACGGCCACGCGCAGCGCGGACAACGAGGCGCGCACCGATCGCGGCTTCGATGAGAACCTCTCGGACAGCATCGCCCGCACGACCCTGCGCTATGTCGAGCGCGGCGTGGCCACGATCACCGGCCAGGGTGAGCACCAGCTTGGCGACCGCAACAAGACGGCGTGGTCGGCCACGTACGCCAGCACCACGCGTCGTGAGCCGGATCGCTCCGACATCGTCTACTCGCGCGGCAGCAACGGCCAGTACTCGCTGCTCGCCTCGCTCGATGGCGCGCGTCGCCTGTACTTCAATCTGAACGAGACGAACAATACGGCGCAGGTCGATCACACGATCAACGTCGGCAACGTCGCGAACCAGAACATGCTGAAGCTTGGCGCGTACGTTCGCGCCACGGACCGTACGGCGGCCGCACCGATCTACTCGTTCATCTCCCGCGCACCGGAAAGCATCCGCTCGCAGTCGGCCGACGTGATCTTCGGCTCGTCGCAGGCGTGTGCTTCGTGTAACGAGATCAATGTGCAGCCGAT
>CANHNQ010000038.1 GCA_947462095.1 Gemmatimonadota bacterium | reverse complement strand
TGGAGCGGCATGGTCGTGTGTCCGTGCAGCATGGGCACCGTAAGTGCGATCGCCCATGGCACGTCACGCTCACTGGTGGAACGCGCGGCCGATGTGGCGCTCAAAGAGCGGCGCAAGCTGATCCTGGTTCCACGGGAAACACCGCTGTCGCTCATTCACCTCGAGAACCTCACGCAGGTCACACGGGCTGGTGCCACGGTGATTCCGGCGGCGCCGGGCTTCTACCACAAGCCGGCCACCATCGATGACCTGGTGGATTTCATCGTGGCGCGGATTCTCGATCATCTCGACGTGGAGCACACGCTGGGCCTGCGCTGGGGCGGCGAGGTCGCGTAGCAGAGGGCGCCACGCGTTCCTGTGCATGGCTGATCGCTTTCCTTACACACCCGACACATAGGGCGCGCTCGCCGAACTTCGGCGCCGACGCGACCACCTCGCACAGGACCAGACGCAGATATGAAGGAAGCCACGATCATCGGCCTGATTTCCGACACGCACGGACTGGTGCGCCCCGAGGTGTTCGCGGCGCTCGACGGCGTGTCGCGGATTTTTCACGCGGGTGACGTCGGGCCGCCTGAGGTGTTGATCGAGTTGGCCACGATCGCGCCGATTCAGGCGGTGTGGGGCAACACCGATGCGCCGGGGCGGCCGGACTTGGTTGAGCGCATTGAGGAAACGATCGACGGGGTGCGCATCGTGGTCACCCATGGACACGAAATCGGCAGCGTGAACCCGCCGCGGTTGGTGAGTGCCTACATGAACGCCGACGTGATCGTGTACGGGCACACGCACGTGCAGCTCGTGACCAAGGCCGCGCGTCGGATTGTGGTGAATCCCGGTGCCGCGGGGCCGCGTCGGTTCAAGCTGCAGCCGAGTGTGGCGAAGCTGTACATCCTGAACGGCAAGGCGGATGTGGAGTTGATTCCGCTGGGGATTCCGGAGGACGTCGTGGTGGATGAGGATGGATTGGAGTAGGCGGACGGACTCACGTGAGCGCTGCGGATTTGGTGCCATTCCGACGGACTCACGTGGGTTCCGGGTTGTGGGTTGAAGTCTCGGGTTGTGAGTGAGCCAACCCATAACTCCGAACTTGAACCCAGAACTCCAAACTCACGTGAGTGGTTCGGCGTCGCGCCGATCCTGAAACACTCACGTGAGTGGTGCGGCGTCACGCCGATCTCGCACCAACGTTTCTAAGGCCCCCACCACTGTCTCCGCCTTGAACGCCGCATCGTTCGGCCGGGTACGGAACCACGATTCGATCATCAGTAGCTCGTCGAGTTGATCGACGACGGCGCCGGTGGGCGCCTGCAGACCACGTTGCTCCATCGCCTGCAACGCCGTCACCGACTCCACATCGCTGCAGCGCGCCTCGGCCACCACGCGCCCGTGCCGCACGAGATACAGCCGGTCATCGCCGTCGCGCCCGGGCATGGCGTACACGAAGCTGGGCTTGGTGATCGCCTCGCGCACGCGCGCCAGCTGCCCGTCGAGTTCCTGCAGCGCCGTGAGCCGGTCGCGGAGCCAGCCGGCACGCTCGTAGCTCAGCGCGGCGCTGGCCGCCGACATCTCACGCACCAGCTGCTGATGCGGTGAATCGTCGCGTCCTTCGAGCACGGCCCGTGCACGCGTGAGCTGCGCGCGATACGCGTACTCGGTGGTGGCGCCGACACAGGGCCCCAGGCAGCGGCGCGTTTCGTAGCGATGGCAGCCGGGGGTGCGCTCAAGCGACGGGTGCACCATGTCGTCGAAGAGGTCGACGGCATCGTGCAGCACCATCGGGACGCGGTCGGTGCAGTCACGGAGCCCCAGCGCGTCGTTGAGCACACGCAGCGCCTCGACCAGCGGACGACGCGACGCGAATGGTCCGATCACCTGCGCCGCCTGTTTCGCGCGCGCGGCCGCACTCGCCCGCTGAATGCGGAGCCGCGGGGCAGGGCCGCCCGCCACGGTGATCACCCACCACTTATCGAGGGGACGCGCGGCCTTGATGTTGTACTTCGGAAGATGGGCCCGAATGAGGCGTACTTCGCGCAGGAGGGCGGCGAACTCGCTGGGCATCGGCTCCCATTCGATGCGCGAGGTTTCGCGCAGCAACCGCGCATGACGATGCTCGGGCCAGGGCAGACGGAAGTACGACAGCAGCCGCGTGCGGACCTGCGTGCTCTTGCCCACATACAGCACCTCGCCATGCACGCCGCGCATGAGGTACACCCCGGGCACGTTGCGCATCTGCTCGCGCACCTGAGCGCGGAGCCGCTGCACGTCGGCGTCCGGTGAGCCGACCGAGAGGTCGAGCTGGGTGGCCAGCTTTGCGCGCGACTTTCTCGCTGATTTACCGCTGGCAGTGCGAGCAGAAGACCGAGCTGCGCCCATCGATCGCGTGCGTCCCGACCAGACGGCGGCCGCAGGCGAGACAGGGTTCACCGGCACGGCCGTAGGCAGCCAGCTGCTCAACGAAAGCGCCCCGTTCACCGCGGGCATCCCGGTAGTCGCGGAAGCTCGTGCCGCGGGCCGCGATGGAGGCGGTCAAGACGGCGCAGAGGTGCGCCCGCAGTGCGGCGCTTTCCTGCTCGGAGAGGGTGCGCGCTTCGCGCGATGGATCGATCCCGGCCAGCCACAGAGCCTCGTTCGCGTAGATGTTGCCGACGCCGGCGAGTCGCTTCTGGTCCATCAGGAATACTTTGATGGCCTGTCTTGACTCCCGAACAAGTCCCGAAAACTCGGCGTCGCCGAGCTGCGGGTCAAGAGGTTCGGCACCTAACGCGTGCGAATACTTCGTGAAACGTTCGGGTGACATGAGCGCGACCGTGCCCAGCCGGCGGACGTCGCGGTAGTGCAAGGCGCGCCCGTCGTGCAGGCGCAGCGTGACCGCCACATACGCCCGGTCGGCATCCGACAGCGAACCGTCATCGACCACGATGCCGCCGGTGAAGCGTGGCTGCACCACCACGCGCCATGGCGGCTCGGTGGCGTCCGCTCGCGATGCCTCAGGCCGCACATCGAGCACGATCAGCTTGGCGCGACGCCAGACGCGGGCAATCGCGAGTCCGTTCAGCGCCTCCGCGAAGCCCGCCGCATCGGCTTCGCGGAGCACATCGGCCTTGAGCACATCCACACCCACGATCGTGGCTCCGCATACCATCGCATCGAGATCGCGCGCGATGGTTTCCGTTTCGGGCAGCTCAGGCAAGTCGCGCCGCTTCCCGCCAGCCGATGTCGCCACGATAAACCGCACCCTCGAACTCGATGCGGGACGCGGCCTCGCGGCTCGCCTCCTGCGCATCGGCGAAGGTGTCGGCCATGGCCGTCACCGCGAACACCCGACCGCCGCTCGTGCGCAGCGATCCGTCGGGGGCGAGCGACGTGCCCGCGTGATACACCCGCAGGTCGTCGCTGAACGACGGCAACGTGATGTGCTGGCCGGTGATCGGTGCATCGGGATACCCCTGCGATGCCACCACCGTGGTCACCGACGCGCCGTCGCGCCAGGTAAACGGTGACAGGCTGCCAATGCGACCGCCATGGGCCACCGTCATCATGGGATCGAGCAGGCTGCTGGTGAGCATCGGCAAAATGGCCTGCGTTTCGGGATCGCCGAATCGGCAGTTGAACTCGACGACCTTGGGCCCTTCTTCCGTGAGCATCAGTCCCGCATACAGCAGGCCGGTGAACGGCGTGCCGCGCTTGCGCAGCGCATGCAACGTTGGGAGGAAGATGCGCTCGGTCACGTCATCCACGAGGGCAGGCGTGGAGAACGACACCGGCGTGTACGCCCCCATACCGCCGGTGTTCGGGCCTTCGTCACCATCGAGGAGGCGCTTGTGGTCCTGCGCGCCGAGCATGGGCATGACGTTGTAGCCGTCGGTCACGGCGAACAGCGACAGCTCCTCGCCGGTCATGAACGCTTCCACCAGGCACTCGCTGCCGGCGTCGCCGAAGGCTTTGTCCTCGAGCACGCGCTCGATCGCGGCGTCGGCCTCTTTGAGGGTGTGACAGATGATCACGCCTTTTCCGGCGGCGAGTCCACTCGCTTTGATGACCACGGGCACCCCGAAGCGCATGCGAACGGCCTCCTTCGCATCGGCCGACTTCTTGTGCGTTTCGGCGCGGGCGGTGGGAATTCCGGCAGCCATCATCAGCGCCTTCGTGTCAGCCTTCGATGTTTCCACCTTGGCCGCGCCCATCGTGGGGCCGAACACCGGCACGCCGATGTGCTGCAGATGGTCCACCAGACCGATTGCCAACGGCGCCTCGGGCCCCACGACCACGAGCTTCACCTGCTCACGCTCGGCCAGCTCGGCCACCTCGATCGGATCGGAGGCATTCACCGTGACTACACGGGCCAGTTGGGCAATGCCCGGGTTTCCCGGGCCGGCCACGAGATCGACGGTGGTGTTCTCGCGCGCGAGTGCGTCGGCGAGTGCGTGTTCGCGGCCGCCAGAGCCGAGGAGCAGGATCTTCATGGCGGGAAATCTACTCCAATATGAGAGTGAAGAGCGAACCGCACACACTCACTGAAACGATCACGCAGAGAGGCAGAGGGCGCCGAGGCCGCAGAGGAAAATGCTGTGCTCTGCGTGCTCGGCGCCCTCTGCCTCTCTGCGAAATCAGTTCAACCAACTTGTCAGATCACACCCCAGCCGGTGGCTCAGGAGTCGGCGGTGGCGGTGGAGAAGCCGGCGGCGGAGGAGGCGGCATGTCGTCGCCCATGCTGGCCGCACTCGCCGCCGTCTTGAACGCATCGCGGAACGCGTCGGCCGCGCGGTTGATGACGTCGCCCACCGTCTCGGCGGCCGCCTTCGCCTTGTCGGCGTAGTAGTCCTTCGCGTCGCGGAGATCATCGCGTAGCGGACGCTCGGCCTCGCTGCCGCGGCGGATGTAGTCGCCGCCCAGCATGGCGCCGTACGCGCCCGACTGCTGCCAACGATTCAGTTCGCCCGCGCGCACGGTGTGGAACGGATGCTCGCGCAGCGCCGTGTTCAGCGCCTTGATCACGTTGTCCCACGCCGAGCCGCCGACTTCGTATTCGGCGGCTTGCGCGAGGTATGCGTCGAGGTCGATCGTGTCGCCGTAGGCCCGGCCGCCGGCCAGCTTGAGGAAGGTCATGAGGCTGGCGCGTGGATCCTGCGTGCCAAGCATGCCGGCGCGGTCGGCCGACAGCTCAGACTTGCGGTACCACTCGAGGAGGGCGAGCTGGAACGGTAGCAACGCGATCGACGCCAGCAGCGGCAGCGCGCTCATGCCGAAAAACAGCACGATGAGGGCGATCGTGCGATACGTGGTGCGCCCGGTCATGATGTGACCAAGCTGCTGCGCCAGAATGAAGCGCTGCTCCTCGGGTTCCAGCAGCTCGAGCACACCGGAGTTGATCACGATGAACGGTTGGTCGAATCCGACCGCGCCGGCATTGGCGATCGGGTTCTGCGCGACGTACAGCTGAGGGATCGGGTGCCCGGCGTTGGGCCAATCGAGCGACCGCAACACGTCGAGGTAGAGCCCGTGCAGCATGGGCCGCTGCGTCGGTCCGACCAGGACGGCGTCGCCGAGAAAGAGATTGCGGACGCCGCGTTCGCCGAAGACGCCGGCGATCTTGCGCACCACTTCGTCAAATCCGGGGAGGGCGCGAAGCGTCTGCAGGGCGGCTCGGTCGGCCGGATGTTCCCAGGTGACCGACGAGATCTGCGTGAGCGGTGTAGCGGGCATAATCAGGGGGCTGGAGACACCCTCCCTACGGCGGGAGGGTGCTCAAGTTCCAGGGTGCAACGATACGGGTCAGATCCCTTCGAGGGCGCCCTCGAGATCGGCGATCAGGTCCTCGGCGTCTTCGATGCCGCAGGACAGACGCACCATGCCGTCGTTCAACCCCATGGCAATCTTGATGTCGGCCGGGACCGACCCGTGGGTCATGCTGAACGGGTGATTCGTGAGGCTTTCCACGCCACCCAGCGACTCGGCCAGCGAGAACACCCGCACGCGCTCGAGGAATCTCCGGGCGTTGTCGATGGTCTTGAGGTCGAGCGTCATCATGCCACCGAACCCGCTCATCTGCCGCTTGGCCAGCTCGTGGTGCGGGTGGTGCGCGAGCCCCGGATAGATCACCCGGTCTTCGCCCAGCCGCTCGAGCAGCCAGGCGCCCACGGCACGACCGTTGAGGTCGTGCTGCTTCATGCGGAGCGGGAGGGTTTTGGTGCCGCGGAGCGCCAGCCAGGCATCGAACGGACCCGGGACGGCACCGGCCGCGTTCAGGATGAATTGGAGCCGATCGGCCAGCTCATCCTCAAGAACGACGGCGAGGCCGCCGATCATATCGGAGTGACCATTGATGTACTTGGTAGTCGAATGCCAGACGATGTCGGCTCCCAGCTCCAACGGACGCTGGAAGATCGGCGTCGCGAAGGTGTTGTCCACGATCAGTAGCGCCTGGTGTCGCTTAGCGATGTCGCTCATGGCGGCCAGGTCTGTCAGTCGCATGAGGGGATTCGTCGGCGTCTCCACGAGCAGGGCCCGAGTGGACGGCGTCATCGCATCAGCCACCCGCTGCGGGTCATCCGTATCCACATAGGTGAAGGACAGGCCGAAATGACGCAGGATTCGATCGAACAGTCGGAACGTGCCACCATACACGTTCTCTCCGCAGACGATGTGATCCCCGGCGCGGAACAGCTTCATGATCGAGTCAAGGCAGCCCATGCCGCTGCCGAACGCGAACCCGTGCGTGCCGCCCTCGAGCGTCGCGACGTTCCGTTCGAGCGCCTGTCGGGTGGGATTTTTCCCCCGGGCGTATTCGTATCCCTTGTTGACGCCGATGCTCTCCTGCACGTAGGTGGACGTGAGGTAGAGCGGCGTCATGATGGCGCCCGACACGGGGTCGGGGCGCTGGCCGGCATGGATGGCGCGCGTGGCCATGCCACCCGCGAGGTCTTCGTCGTAAATGCGCGTCATGGGCTCCGTGTGGTCCGAGGCGAACTTGAGTCGGAAGCTACTGCCGTGGCCGAGCGCGGGCGAGTTTCGCGGCTCGGGTACCGTCGCGACACATGCACGCGGCCGAGGGCGCTGCATCCCCAGGCGGTGGTCTGGCCCGTGCTGCCGCGCGATCCGAAGCCGGCGGCATGATGCGCTTTGCCACCGCATTGTCCGGCGCGCCGCGTCGCTGCCTGATCGTGGACGACGAGGCCTCGGTGCGCACGGTGGTGCGTCGTCTCTTGCAGGCGGAGGGCTTCGAGTGCTTCGAAGCCAGCTGCGGTGCCGACGCGCTCCGGGTGCAGGCCGCTACGCCGTCGCCGCTGGTGCTCTCCGACTTCCACATGCCCGGGATGGACGGCGCGGAGCTCATTGCCGCGATTCGTGCGCAATGGCCGGACACGGCCGTCGTGATGCTCACGGCCGTCTCCGATGTCGATCTGGCGGTCCGGTGTCTCGATGCCGGCGCGCTGGACTACCTCACGAAGCCCTTCGCGATCGAAGAGCTTCGGGCGCGTGTCCTGCAGGCGCTTGAGAAGCGCCGCCTCCTCATCGAGAATGCCGCGTACCGGGCGGAGCTCGAGGCGCGTGTCGCGTTTCAGGCGCACAAGTATGAGGAGTTGTTCCTGGCCTCGCTGCAGTCGCTGGCCGAAGCCCTCGAAGTGAAGGACTCGTACACCTGGGGGCACTCCACCCGCGTGAGCCGGTACTCCATGGCCATCGCCACGGAACTGCAGGTCGAACTGCCCCTGATGCACCAGCTCGAAGTCGGCAGCCGCCTGCACGACATCGGCAAGATCGGCGTGCGGGAATCGGTCCTGAACAAGGCGGGACCGCTCACGGACGTCGAGTACGCCCACGTGATGGAGCATCCCGTGATCGGTTGGCGTCTGCTGTCGCCGTTGCTGGGTGATATGCCCCATGCGCTGGCGGTCGTGCGGTCACACCATGAGCGATTCGACGGACGTGGAACCCCCGATGCGCTGCGCGGTGACGCGATTCCCCTCGAGGCGAGGATCACCGCCGTTGCCGACTCCTTCGACGCCATGACGAGCGGTCGCCCGTATCGCGACGGGATGCGCATCGACGATGCGGTGGCCGAACTCCGGCGCTGTGCGGGCGCCCAGTTCGATCCGGTGTGCGTGGCCGCATTCGAGCGCGCGCTGGCGAAGGGCGAGATCCCGTGTCCCGATCGGAGCGTGCCGACGCAACTCCGCATGCAAAGCGTCGCGTAGGGGGCGTCGCCCGAGACGCTCGCGCGTCGCTCGCTAGTCGCTCGCGTCGAGGATCAGGCGCCCGTGGCGCAGCTCCGCCGCGCCGTGGCCGAGGCTGTACGCGGTCACCCGCACGCCGGTGTCCGTGTGCCATCGGCCGGCGAGCATCGAGACCCCGTCACGTTCCGCGGCCGCCGATACGTGGGCGACCGCGTCCCCGTCAGGGCGCGGTGTCAGGACCGACACGCGGGCGCCGGCCATGAGTGGCGCCGCGACGCAGACGGCCAGTGCCTCCGGGTCGTGGTACGGCAGCAGGCACAGCACATGATCCACCGGGGTCAGCAGCAACGCGGCGACCGCCGCCCGGGCGTCTGCGATCAGCTCGCGATGCGTGCGCACCGTCCGCCGTCCCGACGGCGCATAGACCGCGATACACTCTTCATCGCGCCCCTCGGTCGCGGTATCGCCCTCGAGGGCGATCCCATGGTGCGATCCCAGATCGACGTCCATGCGACGTCCCGGGACGATCACGCACGCCGTTCGTGGCGCGTCGTCGAGGAGCACCACGGGCATGTCGTCGGGGAGCCGCGGGGCGAGGGCTGCGACGGTGAACACGGCCCCGACCGCCGCGTCGGCCAGCTGGTCGGCGATCGACGCGGGGGACGCCTTGCGATCAAGCAGCACGGCGCCGCGACCGTCGGAGGCGGCGAGCGCGACGAGAACCGCCGGGCCATCGGGCAGCAGGATCGCCGATCGCTTCCCGGCCAGGGCGCGCACCAGCGGAGCGGATCGCTGCAGCAGCGTGAGTCCGGCCGCCGCAAGCTGGGCGGCGTCGAATGAGCCCCATCGCCCGCCGCCGGCGGCGAGAGCGAGCGGGAGCAGGGCAAGCGGATCGGACATAAGCGAAGAGACTAGTGCACTGTAGGCGTGTGTGCCACCGCTGTAACGGAGGAACGGGGTGGATCGTCTGCCTTTGGGAGTTCTCCTGACGAAGGATGAACTCGCGCGTACCCCCGAGTTGGCTGCGGGGAGCGGCAGATCTAGCTTTCGGGATTACCCGAGAACACGCGGCTTGACCGAGGAGTGCGATGGCTTTCGAAGGACTGATGGTGAGTGTGTCCGGCGTGCGCGGCCGTGTCGGCTATGGCTTGACCCCCGAAGTCGTGGCGACGTTCGCCGCCGCCTTCGGCGCGTGGGCCGCGCGACACGGTGGCCGCACGATCGTCGTGGGACGTGACAGCCGGGTGTCCGGACCGATGTTCACGCGCATCGTGCACGGCGCCCTGGAATCGGTCGGGTGCACCGTGATCGACATCGGCATGGCCCCCACGCCCACGATTCAGCTGGCGGTCGAACACCACCATGCGGCCGGCGGCCTCGGCATCACGGCCAGCCATAATCCGATCGAGTGGAACGCGCTCAAGTTCATCGGTCCGTCGGGGCTGTTCCTGTCCGCCGACGAAGGTGCCGAAATGCGCGCCATCATGGACCACGGCATTCCGCGTGCGACCTGGGATGCGCTCGGCGAAATCGTCTACGATGCCGACGCGGTCCAGCGACACATTGATCAGGTGTTGGCTCTCCCGTACCTCGATGTGGCGGGCATTCGTGCCCGCCGCTTCCGCGTGGCGCTCGACTGTTGTCACGGCGCCGGCGGGGTGATCATGCCCCAGCTGCTCACGGAGTTGGGGTGTGAGGTGTATGCCATCAACATGGAAGCCGATGGGCAGTTCCATCGGCCGCCGGAGCCGGTGGCCGAGAACCTGGGCGAGTTAGCGGCGTTGGTGAAAGCAACGGAAGCCGACGTCGGGTTTGCCACGGATCCCGACGTGGATCGCTTGGCGCTCGTCCTCGACAACGGGATCGCGCCCGGTGAGGACTACACGCTCGCCCTGGCCGCCCGCACGGTGCTGCGGCATCGCCCGGGCCCCGTGGTGACGAACCTCTCCACCAGCAAGGTGGTCGCCGACGTGGCTCGCGATGCCGGCGTGCCGTTCCACTTCGCCAAGGTGGGCGAGGTGAACGTGGCGATGACGATGCGCGATCTCGGCGCGACGATCGGCGGCGAAGGGAACGGCGGGGTCATCCTTCCGGAAATGCATTTGGGTCGGGACGCGCCAGTCGGCGCGGCGCTGTTGTTGCAATTGATGCTGGAGGAAGCTCGGCCGCTGTCGGACGTGATCGCCGAGCGCCCCCGGTACGTGATCGTGAAGGACAAGCTGGATCGGCCCGAGGCGCCGCTCGATGCCGTGTACGTGGCGCTGCGCGCCGCGTTTCCGGACGCGGTGGCCGATACGCAGGATGGGCTCCGGCTGGATTGGCCCGACCGCTGGGTGCACCTGCGCCCGTCGGGGACCGAGCCGATCGTGCGCGTGATCGCGGAAGGACCGTCCGAGCAGGATGCGCGCACGTTGATCATGCAGGCCCGGGCGCCGTTGTCGGCGCTCGGATCACTCTAGACCTCGAACGACCATGTGCGGAATCGTCGGCTACGTTGGTGACCGGATCGCCACTCCTATGCTGCTTGAGGGGCTCAAGCGCCTCGAGTACCGTGGCTATGACTCGGCGGGCGTCGCCATCATGAACGGCAAAGGCGTGGAGACGCGTCGGGCGGCGGGCAAGATCTCCCGGCTGGAAGCGGTGATCGCCGCCGATCCGCCGCTGGGCACGATGGGGATCGCCCATACCCGATGGGCCACGCACGGACCGCCGACGGAAACGAATGCGCACCCGCACGCGAGCCAGAACGGCAAGATCGCCGTGGTGCACAACGGCATCATCGAGAATGCCACCGCCCTCAAGGCCGGGCTGGAAGCACGCGGCTACGTGTTCAAGTCGGACACCGACACCGAAGTGCTGGCCCACCTCATCGAGGTCGCGTACGCCGGCAACCTTGAGGCGGCCGTGATCGAAGCCCTGCGCCAGTGTGACGGCACGTACGGGCTCGCGGCCATCACGAGTGACGAGAAGGACAAGATCGTGGCGGCCCGGAAAGGCAGCCCGTTGCTGATCGGGGTCGGCGAAGGGGAGTATTTCATCGCCTCCGACGCCTCGGCGATCCTGTCGCACACGCGCAATGTGGTCTACCTCGACGACGGCGACATCGCCGTCGTGACGCGCGATGGCTACAAGGTGCTCGACCTCGATTCAGCGATCCGCGACAAGCCGGTGACACGTATCGAATGGGACCTGCAGCAGATCGAGCGTGGCGGCTATCCGCACTTCATGCTGAAGGAAATCTTCGAGCAGCCGACCACGGTGGAAAACACCATGCGTGGCCGTCTCATCCTCGATGAGGGCTTCTCGAAGCTCGGCGGACTGAATATTTCCAAGGAAGACCTGCTCAAGGTCGATAACATCATCATCACCGCCTGCGGCACGAGTTGGCACTCGGCGCTCATCGGCGAGATGATGATCGAGGAGTTGTGCCGCATTCCGGTGGAAGTCGAGTACGCGTCGGAATTCCGGTACCGCAACCCGATCGTGACGCCGACGACGCTGTGCATCGTGATCTCGCAGTCGGGCGAGACGGCGGATACACTCGCCGCGATGCGCGAAGCGAAGCGTCGTGGCGCGCGCACCCTCGGACTCGTGAACGTGGTCGGCTCCACGATTGCGCGCGAAGACGATGGCGGTATTTATCTGCACGCCGGCCCGGAAATCGGTGTCGCCTCCACCAAGGCCTTTACCAGCCAGGTCGTGGCGCTGGCGCTGTTCACGCTCAAGCTCGCGCGCCTCAAGAATCTGAGTGTGGCGCGCGGCCGTGAAATCGCGCAGGCGCTCGCGAACCTGCCGGCGCAGATCCAGTCGATTCTCGACCGGGCGGAGGAGATCGAGAACCTCGCCGAGGAGTTCAAGCGCGCAACCAATTTCCTGTACCTCGGGCGCGGCTACAACTTCCCCGCCGCGCTCGAAGGCGCCCTCAAGCTCAAGGAAATCTCGTACATCCACGCCGAGGGCTACCCGGCGGCCGAAATGAAGCACGGCCCCATCGCCCTCATCGACGAGATGATGCCCGTCGTTTGTATCGCCCCGCACGACGCCGTCTTCGACAAGATCACGTCGAACATCCAGGAGGTGAAGGCGCGCAAGGGCAAGATCATCGCGATCACCACACGCGACGAGCCGTCGCTGGCCGGCAAGCTCGATTACGAGTTCCGGATCCCCGAAACGGTGGATCTGCTCACGCCGATCCTGGCGAGTGTGCCGCTGCAACTGCTGGCCTATTACATCGCGGTGAAGCGTGGATGCAACGTGGACCAGCCGCGCAACCTCGCCAAGTCGGTGACCGTCGAGTAACCGATCGCCGGTGTCCCAACGGAATGCACGCGGTCCCCACCGAAGCCCCGGTGCGGACCGCGTGGCCGTTTCGGATCCCCCCCTCGGGCGCTTAGCTTTGGGGATGACTGACGCTGTCTCTCCCGACGTTGCCGCCGAACGCCTCACACACGAGATCTCCCGTCGCCGGACCTTTGCGATCATTTCGCATCCCGACGCCGGAAAGACCACGTTGACCGAAAAGCTGCTCCTGTATGGTGGCGCCATCCACTTGGCCGGCTCGGTGAAGGCGCGTCGTGCCACCCGGCATGCGACCTCGGACTGGATGAAGCTCGAGCAGGAGCGTGGCATCTCGGTGACCAGTTCCGTGCTGCAGTTCGAGTACCTCGGCTATCAGCTCAACCTGCTCGATACGCCTGGGCACGAAGACTTCTCGGAAGACACGTACCGCACGCTCGTCGCGGCCGACTGCGCGATCATGCTGCTCGACAACCGGCGCGGGGTGGAAGAGCGCACCCGCCAACTGTTCGAGGTGTGCAAGCGGCGTCGGACGCCGATCTTCACGCTCGTGAACAAGTGCGACCGGCATGGTGAAGACCCGCTCAAGCTCATTCAAGATGTGGAAGTGGATCTCGGTATCGACTGCTTCGCCGCGACATGGCCGGTGTTCGACAACGACATTTTTGTCGGTGTGTACGATCGCCTGAAGCGCGAAGTGCACTTGTTCGAGCGCAGCGGTGACCGTGGGGCCACCCGGGCCGACGATACCATCGTGAGCATCGATGACGTCGCGCTGATCGAAGCGATGGGAGAGAGCGCGTTCGATCGCCTGATGACCGACATCGACCTGCTTGATGCCGCCGGTCACACGTACGATCACGACCGGGTGATCGACGGGTCGCTTACCCCGGTATTCTTCGGCTCCGCCCTCACGAACTTCGGCATCGAGCCGTTCCTTCGCGAGTTTCTCGAGCTGGCGCCGGCACCGGGGCCGCGCGAAACGAACACCGGGAACGTGGAGCCGGAGAGTACGGATTTCACGGGGTTCGTGTTCAAGATCCAGGCGAACATGGATCCGAAGCACCGAGACCGCGTGGCATTCGTGCGCATCGTGTCCGGGCACTTCGAAGCGAACATGCAAGTGCTGCATCAGCGCAGCGGCAAACCGATTCGGCTGGCCGCGCCGCAGCAGTTCATGGCCCGTGATCGGGTGACAATCGAGGAAGCGTGGCCCGGCGATGTGATCGGTATCATGGACCGCGGCAACCTGCGCATCGGCGATACCCTCGGCGGTGACGGCAAGCTCGAGTTTCAGGGCATTCCGCGCTTTCCTCCCGAGCACTTCGCCCGCGCCATTCCGGCTGACCCGCTCAAGCGAAAGCAGTTCGATAGCGGATTGCGTCAGCTCACCGAGGAGGGGGCCGCGCAGGTGTTCTTCGCCGAAACGTCGGCCGGCTCACAGCCGATCGTGGGCGCCGTTGGGCAGCTGCAGTTTGACGTCATGGCGTTTCGCTTGGAGCACGAGTACGCGGCGCCCTGCAAGTTCGAGAAAATGACGTACCGCTGGCCTCGCTGGATCACGGGACCGAAGGCCGACGTGGAGCGCGTGGCGACGGGGCAGGGGCGCCTCAAGTTGTTCGACCACAAGGGACACGTGGTCGTGCTCTTCTCGGACGCGTGGGCGCTGCGCCGTGCGCTGCAGCACGAGACGAGCGTTGTGTTCCACGAAACCGCACCCTGAGGCGGGTGCACGCGGTGTGAAGTCACACCGCGTGCCCCCGTGACTACTCGGTGCTTTCTCTCGGCGCCGGTGCCGGCACCGGCGCGGCCACTTCGATCTGGCGGCCGACATGGCCAATCACGAATCCGCCGTCTTCCGACGACGTGAAGTAGATCCGCAGGCAGGTGAGCGGATTGGCGCCCTTGCGCAACTGGTCCGCACACTCGACCTCGCGATCGCCATCGCGGAAGATGTACGGCGTTTTCCGGCTGCCGTCTGACGGTCCCGGCGAGAAGTCGACGCCGAGGTCCGTGAAGACTTCGCCGAGCGGGCGACCCAGGGCGCGATCCTGACGACGACGGCCGACTTCGCCGAGCGCCTTCAGGTACGACCACGCCGTATCGGGGTCGGGGAACGACGACTCACGCGACGAGGTGAAGGCCGACGGGAGCAGGCGGAGCGCGTCGGAGTACAGCGCTTGCGCGCGCTCGACGGCCTCGAGCACCGACTGCGGGGCGTCGCTGGCCGGCTTGGAGATCGGCTGGCGCTCCTTGTGGGCGGCCAGCGTCGTGCGGAGGGCCCGGGCCGAGGCGCGCTCCGCCTCGAGTAGCTCGCGAGCTTCGACGAGCCGTTCCCGGGTGCGGGACAGCTCCCCCTCGGCGGCGCGGACCGCGTCCTCGTACTGCCGGACCAGCGAAATCAGCTGGCCCTTGTCCATCTCGACGCCGGACTCGGCGGCCGCAAGGGCCTCCGTCGCATCCGGGCGCTTGCCGTACGCCGACGCCCGCTGGTCGCGGAGCGTGTCCACGATGGCCGGGTCGGAAAACGGCCGCTGCACGGACACTTCGGCCAGACGCTGTACCAAACGGCGACGCTCACCCGGGAGGGCCAACGCACGAGCCAGCACGAGCGGGTGCTGGAACGGATCGGATTCGAGCGTGAAGCCGGGCAGATAGGCGCGCGCCGACCCGAGGAACACGCTGCGGGCGTGACCGCCCACGGCATCGGATAGGGCGAACGTGTCGGAATGGCGCAGCATGAAGCACAGCCCGAGGCCGAACATCTCGGCCGCGAACTGCTCCGGGGGCAGCACGTAGCCGCCGTCTGGCAATTCGGTCAGCAGCAGCACGGGCATCGTGCGGGCCGGATCGCACAGCACGAAGCGCACGAACGCGTCCAGCGTGCCGGCCTCCAGCTGGGTCGGCACCCGCTGCAGGGGACCGTCGTTGGCCACGAGCGTGAACTGGGTGTCGAGTTCGGAGAGCAGGCGCGGCGGGCGCAACGGCGGCGGCGCGCCGTTGCTGAGCCCTCCCTCGGTGCCGACGCGGATGTTCACCTGACGGTGTGCCGAGCCGTTCTGATTCGTCGTCACAACGTACGTGACGTGGGTGGACCACTGCAGTGAACGATCGAGCGGGTCGGGCGCATGCACCACGATGTCAGCCAGCGCCGAGCCGCCGTCGCGGTAGGGCGCCCACCGCAGGATGCGGCCGCCATCGAGGGTGTGATTCGATGGCGTATCCCAGCTCAACTGCTGTCCCTGATCGAGGCCGAGCCACGCGACACACGCGGCAAGGAATGCAGAATCGGCGTCTGTCGCCGCGAAGCGCGGTGTCAGGTCAAAGTGTAGCGCAAGGCGTGGTTGCACGGTGGTCATGATTGGCATTTTTTCTTTGCACTTCCGTGAATCGGAGTGCGATGCCAGACTTTCGCGCTATGCGAATCTTACTTCAGCGCGTCAGCAGGGCCGAGGTACGTATCCGGCCGGAGCATCTCGAGGCGGCACCGAGAGTGTCCGGGGCTATCCAGTCTGGTTATGTACTCTTCGTAGGGTTCACGCACACGGACACCGACGCGGAACTCCGTTGGATGGCCGACAAGCTCGTGGGCCTTCGCCTGTTCGCAGACATCGGCGGCAAACTTAATCACGACATTACCGAGAGCGCAGGTGCGCTCCTGGTCGTCTCGCAATTCACGCTGTACGCCGATGTCCGCAGGGGAAAGCGTCCAAGCTTCGTAGACGCCGCCCGTCCGGAGATCGCTATTCCACTATATAACCAATTCGTGATGCTTTTGCGCCAGCACCACCTCGAAGTTCAGACCGGAGAGTTCGGCGCGATGATGGACGTCGACCTGGTGAACGATGGGCCGGTCACGATCTGGCTGGAGCGCGAAGCGACGGACGTGACAGCCACCTGAGTCGCACCTCCGTCTCGAACGATCACCCGTTTGTCGACGTTCGCAAGTATCGACTTTACCCGACAGCCGCCGCTCCCCCCCGACGTCGCACGGCTGGGCCGGGAGGCGCGTGATCCGCGTCACGTGGGCCTCCTCGCTTCCTGTTCATGAGGCATAGGTCATGCCGCGGCGGTCGGTCCGCCGTCACCCTGACCGCCTCACAGAACCGACGCTCACCGCGCGCGGGTCAGCGCCTGCTCCAGATCGGCGATAATGTCGGCGACGTGCTCCAGTCCGACACTCACGCGAATCAGCCCATCGGGAATGCCGACCGCCGAGCGTTCGGCCGGCGTCAGCTTCGAGTGCGTCGTCGAGGCCGGGTGCGTCACGATCGTCCGCGTGTCGCCCAGATTCGCCGAGTGCGAGACCATCTGCACCGCATCGAGGAACTTCCGTCCCCCCTCAAGGCCTCCCTTCACCTCCAACACGACGATGCCGCCGCCTTGCGACATCTGCGCGCGCGCCAGCGCGTGCTGCGGGTGTGACGCGAGAAACGGATAGCGTACCGCCGACAACGCCGGATGTCCCTCGAAATGCTGCGCGAGCGCGAGCGCGTTCGAACAGTGGCGGTCCATGCGTACGGCGAGCGTCTCGAGCGATTTCGACAGGAGCCACGCATTGAAGGCGCTCATCGCCGGGCCCGTGTGACGCGCAAAGAAGCGGCAGTCCGCGATGTAGGCGGCGTCGCCCACGATCGCGCCGCCGAGCGCGCGACCCTGGCCGTCGATGTACTTCGTGGCGGAGTGGATCACCACATTCGCGCCAAGCGCGAGCGGGCGCTGCAGGTATGGTGTGGCGAAGCAATTGTCGACCACCAACGGGATGCCACGAGATGCGGCAAATGCGCCAAGCCAGCGCAGGTCGATCAACTCGAGGCCCGGGTTCGAGGGCGTCTCGATGAAGATCAGCTTCGTCGTGGGGCGTACCAGGCGTTCCCACGATGCCGGATCGGCGGCGTCGGCATAATCCGACGATACGCCCCACTTGGGCAGAATGCGTGTGAAGATCTGGTGCGTCGACCCGAAGAGCGCACGGGACGCCAGCACGTGATCGCCCGAGGATACGCGAGCCGCGATCGCCGTGAATACGGCGGACATGCCGGACGATGTCGCGATCCCATCCTCGCCGCCCTCGAGCAGGCACAGCTTGCGCACGAACTCGTCCGTGTTCGGATTTGCGTAGCGGCTGTAGATGTTCCCCGCCACTTCCTCCGTGAAGAGGGCGCGCGCATGCTCGGCGTCATCGAAGCGAAAGCTCGACGTCAGATACAGGGGAACGGAGTGCTCGCGTTCGGCGGTCACAGGCGCCTGCGTCCGGATGGCGAGCGTCTCGAAGTGCGTCTGTTCGTCGGACATGTGCGGGTGGGATGCGAGGAGAAATACCGTTGCCTAAACTTACTCGCATGGCCAGCCCCATTCTCCCCCCGCGCGCTCCGGGAACCCGTCCCCGAGTCATCCTCGCCTCTCAGTCGCCACGCCGGCGCGAACTGCTGGCGCTGATCGGGATCACGCACGACGTGCAGCCCGCCGACGTGGACGAATCGGTGCACCCCGACGAAGCGCCGGTGCCGCACTGCGAGCGACTCGCGCGCGCGAAGGCGCACGCGCTGGCCGTGCAGCATCCGGATGCGGTCGTCATCGGGTCGGATACGATCGTGGTGATCGACGGCGATATTCTGGGCAAGCCGCGCGACCGGGCGGACGCGATCGCGATGGTGACGCGGCTGAGTGGACGCACCCACACGGTGTTCACGTCGGTTGCCGTCGCCCATGGCGGCGTGACGCTGTCCGGCGTGGAGTCGGTGTCCGTGACCTTCCGTGCCCTCGATGCCCTGCAGATTGCCGCCTACGTCGACACCGGCGAGCCGATGGACAAGGCCGGCGCCTACGGCATTCAGGGGTTCGGCGCCACGAACGTGGAGCGTATCGACGGCGACTACTTCGCGGTGATGGGGCTCCCGCTCGGCCGTCTGGTCGGCCTACTGCGCGAGATGGGCTTCGGCTACGCCTACGGCCCACTCACGAGTGCCGATAGCGCTCCTGCCAGCGCGTGAGCATCGCGCGGACATCGTCCACCGTGATGCGCGGCATCCGGCCTTCACGATAGGTCATATCGAGGGGGTAGTCCTCGCCGGGGTCGCCGTAGGCGTCGATCATCAGATCGCGGGAGAAGTCATACGGTCCCACCCGCTTGGGGTTGGTGTACCCCAGCAGCGAGATCACCGGGGTGCGCAACGCAATGGCCAGATGGAGCGGGCCGGTGTCGGGGGAGAGCGCCACCGCCGCGCCATCGAGGATCGCGGCCAGTCGGCGCAGGCCGCTGCCGAGTGCCGAGTGGGCCATCGGCGCCTCGCGCAGGATGACCGCTTCGGCCGCGACTTCGCGAGGCGAGCGGCCACCGACCAGCACCGGCTGCAGGCCGAACTCGTTCCACAGGATGTGGCACACGGCAGCCCACCGCTCGGGCATCCAGTCTTTGGCTGCCTTACTGGTGGCCACCACGATGGGGGCGATGGGCCGGTCGAACTGGGCATGGAAGTCACGTTGCCATGCCCGCTCGTCGTCGCTCCACGGTCCCAGCGTCCACTGCGGGGCGCCATGCGGCACACCGAGCGCATCGATGAACTCGAAATACTGATCCTGCACATGCTGGCCGGCGTGTGGCTGGATGCGATGCGTGGTGAACAGCCAATTGGCATCGCGCGCGCGATCACGATCGAAGCCCAGCTTCACCGGCGCCTGCGTGAAGCCCGTGATGAGACCGGCCTTGAAGTACACCTGCAAGGCGAGCACCACGTCGAAGCGACGGGAGGCCAGTTCCCGCCGGGTCTCGAGAAATCCTTGCCACCCTTTCGATCGATCGAAGAGCACGATGTCGTCGACCAGCGGATGGCCGCGCACCAGCGTGGCCGGTCCGGGCTGCAGCACCCACGTAATCCGCGAGGCCGGCGAATGCGCCTTGATGGCGTGAATGACCGGCATGACGTGCACGGCGTCACCGACCGCACTCATCATGACGATACACACGCGATCGAGCGTGAAGGGTGGCAGGGGCGGCGTCGTGGCGGACGGGGACATGCGGGTGGTCATCGGGGGAGGGAAGCCGACATCAGGTCGGTCGTGACGGCATCGGTGAACGCCGCGATGCGCGCGTCGGTGACCTCGCAACCGAAGTGTGCGCGCCATTTGCGCATCGATCGGGTCAGGCGTGCGATGTTCGCGCGTAGTGTCTCGTGGGGAGCGCGGGTCGCGTCCCACCGCACGACATCGACGTCAATGATCAACGCCTCGATGCCATCGGGAGTGGGGCGCAACAGAATGTTCTTGACATTGAGATCGGGATGGATGACCCCGTGGCGGGCCAACTGCACGAGCAGCCGCTGCGTGGAGGACAACGCCGTCTCGCAATCGACAAATGGCGCCAGGCCGGCGAGGACCATGCCGAGATCGGCCGCGTCGGGGACATAGCGCGTCACGACGTCCACATGGCAGAGGCCGAACGATGCCGGATAGCGTGCGAAGCCGAGGACCTCGGTGGTGGGTATGCCGGCGGCGCGCAGCGCTGCCGATCGTTCCATTTCCACCGGAGCGCGCGTGGGGCGACGAAAACGATCGGCGGTGAGCGGCGCCAGGACCCCGCCGTGCCACCCGTGACGCACCACCACCGGAATGCCGCAGATGGGGAGCGTGGCCACGTACACCGGCGCGCGTCCGCGCATGGCGCGCGGCTGCGGCTGCTCCGCCGCCCAATCGTACAGCGTGTCATGCTCGCGTACGATCGCCGTCAGATCATCGAGCACCACTGGCGTACCGGTCACGTCGGCGTCACCCACGGCCCGGGTGTGCGGCGTGGCACTCATGGCGTCGTTCCGGAAGCGGTCACCTGCCAGACATCCGGCGGCGCACCATGCTGACGCACCACGGCGAGTTCGCGACGTGGGGTACAGCAGCGCGGGTCGGAGAGGGCATCCCGCACCGCGTCGCTCACCAGAATCTCCCCGCCGCCGGCAAGACCGCACAGCCGATGCGCAATATTCACGGTGTCGCCGATAAGTGTGAACTCGAGCCGGCGCGGCGAACCGATGTTCCCGACGAACGCGTCGCCACCGTGCACGCCGATGCCGACCGTGAGCAGCGGTCGCCCCTCAACCGCCCAGCGGGCATTCAGCGCGCTCAGCGCGTGCTGCATCTCGAGCGCTGCGGCCACGGCGCGGCCGGCATCATGCTCACCGGCCTCGGGCACCCCCCAGTACGCCATGATGGCATCGCCGATGAACTTGTCGAGCGCGCCGTCATGTCGAAACACGCAATCGACCATGGCCGCGAAGTACTCATTCAGCTGATCGGCCATCTGCGTGGGCGGCAGTGATTCGGCGATCGTGGTGAAACCACGGATGTCGCTGAAGAGGACGACGACATGCTGTCGCGATCCGCCGGGGGTCACGCGACCGGTGCTGTCGGCAATGCGCCGCGCGATTTGCGGTGCGAAATAGCGTTCGAAGTTGGCGCGTACGCGCGCGGCCTGCTGTAATCGCGCCATCGACGCTTCACGCTCGACCGCGGCCGAGGCGATGCCGGCGAATGCCACGAGAAAGGCGAGATCCTCGTCGGTGAACAGGCCCGTGTCGCGCAGATGGTCCACGTACAGCACACCGAGGGTGGTGTGCTGCGCGCCGATGAGCGGGGCTGCCATCGCCGACTGGACGGCTTGCTGCCGCACCGATGCCCCCGCTGTTCGCGCGTCGGCCCCCGCATCGTTGGTCAGCAGCGCCACCTGCCGCTCGGCCACACCATTCGCGATCGCCCGCGGTACTGGCCGCGGAATACTGCCGTGGCGGTCGCGCGACACGCGCGCGGCGAGCAGGCCATCGGGATCACGCAGCAGAATGGACACGCGATCGGCGTCGAAGGTGCGAAACAGGTCGCCGGCCAGCGCCTCGAGCAGGGTATCGAGATCGGTATAGCCCCCGAGGTGCTGCGCGATCCCCACCAACTGTGCGAGGCGCGCCGTGGCCTGGGCGTGTCCGGCCGTGCTCTGGGCCACGTCCGCCAGCGCCTGCTCACGCGAGGGCACGCGGCGTTCGAACAAGACTGTAGCCCCGCTGTCGATCGAGGGCTGCGCCGACGGGGGGGCGGCACCGATGCCGTCGTCGTCCACCAGCGTAAACGCGACGGTGCCGAAGGTGAGCGTGTCGCCGGGGGACACCGTGGTGTGCTGCACGCGAGCGCCGTTGACCCACGTCCCGTTGCGCGAGGCCAGATCCTGCACGTCCACGTGCCCCGCCGCCGTCACGCGCAGTTCGGCGTGACGGCGTGACACGGCCGGATCGAGAATCGGCAGTGTGCACGAGAGCTCACGCCCAACGACGAAGCCGGACCGGCCGGTGAGCGGAAAGCGCCGGTCACCCGACGCGGAGACGAGCACGAGTGTCATGCGGGGCTACGAGGCCGCGCGTGCGCGGCCGATGGCCGTGAGCAGGGCGCGCGCCTTGTTCTCCGTTTCCGCCCACTCGCTCTCCGGAACCGAGTCATGGACGATGCCCGCCCCCGCCTGTACCGACGCCACGCCGTCGGCGATGACACAGGTGCGAATCGTAATCGCCAGATCCATGCGCGTATCACCGGCGCCGATGAAGCCGATCGCGCCGGCATAGGCGCCGCGGCGTTCCGGCTCGAGCTCGTCGATGATCTCCATCGCGCGCACCTTCGGGGCGCCGGTCATGGTGCCGGCCGGGAACACCGCACGGAACGCATCAAGCGCGCTCGAGCCATCGGCCAGTTCGCCTTCCACCTGACTGACGATGTGAAACACGTGGGAGTAGCGCTCGACGGTCATCAGATCTGTCACGCGGACGGTGCCGTACCGCGCAAGTCGGCCCACGTCGTTCCGGCCAAGATCGACCAACATGACATGCTCGGCCCGCTCTTTCTCATCGGCCAGCAGTTCGGCCGCCAGTGCCGCATCTTCCTCCGCCGTTTTGCCGCGGGGACGCGTGCCGGCGATGGGACGTACCGTGAGCTGACCGTCGGCGACGCGCACCAGCAACTCGGGGGAGCTCCCCACGAGTTCCATCCCGTCGAGCACCAGATGGTACATGTACGGCGACGGATTGAGCGCCCGCAGCGAGCGATACAGCGTGGTCGTGTCGAAATCGAGGGGCACCGACATGCGACGGGCGAGCAGCGCCTGAAAGACATCGCCCGACAGGATGTACTCCTTGATGCGCCCCACATCGCGGATGAAATCCTCCCGCGCGTAATTCGACTGCGGGATAGCGGCGGGGGCCGACTCGTTCAGCGTGATCGCCGGCAGCACGTCGGGGCCCTGCAGCCGTGCGATGGTATCGGCGAGAGTGTGCACGGCGTCGCCGTGCAAGGCATCGAGCGCCTCGTCCGACACACCGGCCGGCACGGGCACCGACACGATCACCCGGGCCTGTCCACGCCAGTTGTCGATCACGACCAGCGCCTTCGTGAACACGAAGCAGGCATCCGGATACGTCAGTGCGCGCGGCGGCGAGTTCGGCAGCTTCTCGATATGCCGGACGACATCGTACGCAAAGAAACCGATCGCGCCGCTCCAGAGCGCACCTAACTCCGGTGCGGGCACCGGACGCATGTCGCGGACGAGGTCGCGCAGGTCGACGATCGGGTCCGCCGGTGTCCGCGCACCATGCCATCCGTGCCCGTCGTTCCAATCTTCCACGACCCCGTCACGCAGGCGCCACGCGGCGCGCGGATCGGTCCCCAGATAGGTGTAGCGCGCCCACGACTCGCCGCCGGCGGGCGCTGACTCGAGGAGAAAGGCGAACGGGCCACGGCGCAGTTTGGCGAACGCCGACACGGGGGTGCACAAGTCGAGCAGGCAGTCGCTCCACACCGGCACGAGCCCACCCGTGGCACGGCATTGCGCGGCACGCGCACGGAAATCAGCGAGAGCAGTCATCACGGGGAAGTTCGCTGTCACGCTCGCTGGAGGGCAAGCGACTGGGTAGCATTGGTCATGAACCTTTCAGATGCTGCGCCGCCAGCGATCCCGTCGAACGAGGTGACGATCGCGGTGGGCGTCGTCGATGTGGTCGTGCTCGCCCCGGCCCCGCAGGGCCGCCGTGATCGCTGGCGGGTGCTGACCCTGCGGCGGGCGGTGGGCGTGCGCTGCACGGGGGCGTGGGAACTCGTGCATGGCCGTATTGAGCCCGGCGAACTCCCAGCGGCGGCGGCACGTCGCGAGGTGTTCGAGGAGACCGGTCTGGTCGTCCAGCAGCTGTACGCCTTGGCCGTCAATCCGTTCTACCTCACCCCGCGCAACACGATCCAGATGGCGGTCGTTTTCGCCGCCGTCGTAGAGCATGCGAGCGTGGTCATGCTGAGTCAGGAGCACGATACGACCGCCTGGCGTACGCCCACGGCCGCGATCAAACAGCTGGCCTGGCCCCGTGAGCATGAAGCGGTGCGCTACGCGATCCACTTGCTGCGGGATGGCGATGCGGGCGCGGTGGACGATGTCCTGCGCGTTCCCGACGCCTGACGCCGTCAGGCCGGCGGCTTCGCGGCCGCCGCGGCCCGCGAGCGCACCAACGACCGCTCGCGCTCGATCCGCTGGATCACGCGGTTCCAGTCGGTCACACTCGGGGTGCTCTCCATGAGCGCGGTCAGCGGCTGATTCACGTCGATCTGCCCGTCGAAAATCAGCAGGGCCGACTGTACTTCACGCTGCTTCAGGCGGTATTCACCAAAGCCGGGGGTAATCGGCAGCATGTCGAGCGGACGGAAGTCGCGCCCGGTGTTGCTGATGATGAATTCCTGCGGTGAGAAGCGGGTCTCGCCCTGCTCCTGCGCGAAGAAACTCACATACCAGATCGAGTAGCTGGGCAGCCGGTTCCGCTCCTTCACCGCCAGCAACTCCCGATCCTTGGCGCTCACGAGCTCGCGCAGCGACCGGTACGAATCGGGGGACAACAGCCGGATGATGCGCTCGTCGAGCGGGATGGCCCGGACCTGCAGGCCATTCGCCGGCGAGACTTTCAGCGCGATGTCGTCCTGTCGCAGCGTGCCGAAGCCGGCGGGGATCCAGTTCGGGTCGAGCGTGTCCCCCTGCGTGCCCGACTGACCGGCGGGCGGCATCACCGGCGGGACTTGCGCGATGATTGTCGACGTCGCGGCGCAGGCGCACAGCGCGCTCGCCACAACGGCCAGCACGGTGTGTTTCGCCGTTCGCATCATGTGGTCTCTGGTGCAGAGGGTTCGTTGGCGTGCCCCTGCACGTCGTCGGGAATGTCATCCGACGGGTCCGGCAGCTTCCAGTCGGGGAGCGCCAGCAGGTCGATCAGCGCCGACGCCAGTTCGTCGCGGCCAAGACCGGTGGTCGCGCTGAACGGTACGATTTGGTCGATGTCCAACCCGAGGAACTTCGACAGCGTTTCAAGGCGCGGCTTCACCTCGAGCTTGCGCAGCTTGTCGATCTTGGTGACGGCAAAGATCGTCGGCACACCCAAGTCGGCAAGGAAATCGAGCATCGTGAGATCGTCTTCGGTGGGGTCGTGACGCACATCGAGCAGCTGCACGACGCCACGCAACACCGGGCTGTCTTTCAGATACCCTTCGATGAGCGGACGCCACTCGGCTTTTCTCGCCTTCGAGATCTTCGCATAGCCATACCCGGGCAGGTCGGCCAGACAGAAGAGCTTGTTCACGTTGAAGAAGTGGATCTCGCGCGTGCGGCCGGGGGTGTTACTGACGCGCGCGAACGACTTGCGTCGCATCAAGCGATTCAGCAGCGACGACTTGCCCACGTTGGAACGCCCCGCGAAGGCAATCTCCGGCAGGTTGGGATCGGGACGCCATCCGCCCTGCTTGGCCATCGGCCCCAGATACTCGAGGCTCTTGATGACCAACGGGTCGATGCGCGGCGGCGCGGCCGACGGCGCCGCCGGCGTCTCGAGGCTGGCGCGTACGGGAGACGGGTCGCTCACGTGGGGCGCTCCATCTCGGAATCGATCACCATCGCATCACTCACTTCGGGCAGGGGAGAACGCAGCGCCAGCGCCAGCACTTCATCCATCGTGCGCACGGGATGCCACGTGACTTCGTTCCGGACCTCGTCGGGCAATTCCACCAGATCCTTGGCGTTGCCCTGCGGCACGATGACATGCGAGATGTGATGACGGTGCGCCGCCACGCCTTTTTCTCGTACCCCGCCGATGGGCAACACCCGACCGCGCAGGGTGATTTCACCGGTCATCGCCACATCACCGCGCACGGGAATGCCGGTCAGCGCGCTGGTGAGCGCGGTGGCCAGGGCGATGCCCGCCGACGGTCCGTCCTTGGGGGTCGCGCCGGCCGGCAGGTGCACGTGAATGTCACGCGTGCGATGGAAGTCGGCCGGGAGGCCCATGCTGTGGGCGCGCGAGCGTACGTAGCTCAGGGCGGCCGCGGCGGACTCCTTGATCACGTCGCCGAGCGTGCCGGTCAGTTGCAGTCGACCGCGACCGGGGACGACGCTCACTTCGATCTCGAGGAGTTCACCACCGACGTGCGTGTAGGCGAGCCCCGAGGCCACCCCCACTTGGTCGCGCAGGCCGCTCTCCTGCTCGTCGTGCGGGGCGGGACCCAGCATCGACGGCAGTTCGTCCTTCGTGATCACGACCTGCGTGTCGGGCGCGAGCGCACGGCGGGCGAGTTTGCGCGACAGGCGCGCAATGCGACGGTCCAGATCGCGCACACCGGCTTCCCGCGTCCATCCCCGGATCAGCGCCGAGAGCACGTTGGGTTCGAGCGTGACCTGCTCGGGCGGAACGCCATGCGCGGTCAACTGGCGCGGCAGCAGGAACCGACGGGCGATGGTGATCTTCTCCGGCTCGAGATAGCCCGGCAGGCGGATGATCTCCATGCGGTCGCGCAACGCTTCCGGAATCGACGCCAGTGAATTGGCCGTCGTGAGGAAGAGCACCTGCGACAGATCGTAGTCGACTTCGAGGAAGTGATCGTTGAACGCGTGATGCTGCTCGGGGTCGAGGACCTCGAGCAGCGCCGCTGCGGGATCGCCACGCCAGTCGCTCCCCAGCTTGTCGACTTCGTCGAGCAGGATCACGGGGTTGACCGTTTCCGCACGGCGCATCGCCTGAATGATGCGACCGGGCAGGGCGCCGATGTACGTCCGACGATGTCCACGGATCTCGGCCTCGTCGCGGACTCCACCGAGCGCCATGCGCACGAACTTTCGTCCGAGGGCATGCGCAATCGACTTGCCGAGTGACGTCTTGCCGACGCCGGGCGGACCGACCAGGCACAGGATAGGACCGGGCAGGTGGCCAACGCGACCGAGCACCGCGATGTAGTCGAGGATGCGCTCCTTCACCTCATCGAGGCCGTAGTGATCGGCTTCGAGTACCGAACGTGCGTGGTCCAGATCGATGGTGTCGTCGGAGCGTACCGTCCACGGCAGATTGAGCGCCCAGTCGAGCCAGCCACGCGTAATGGTGGCGTCGGGCGACATCGGCGAACTGCGTTTGAGCTTGCGCAGCTCGCGCTGCGCCCGGGTGGCGACCGTCGGCGGCAGTCCCCGTTCGACGACCTGCTTGGCGAGCTCCTCGAACTCGTCGCCGTCTTCCTGGCCGAGTTCTTTGTGAATCGCACGCAACTGCTCCTGCAGGTAGAAGTCGCGCTGGTTCTGAAAGAGCGAGCCGCGCACCTGTTCGTCGAGCTTCTTCTCGAGCTTGAGCAGCTCCAGTTCACTGCCGAGCACCGTCACCAGCTGTTCGGCGAGGTCGGCGAGCGTGGGCGCCTCGAGCAGGCGTTGCCGCTGCTCGATGGGTACCTGCAGATGAGCGGCGATGCCGAATGCGATCCGCTGCTCGTCGTCGAGCGCCTGCAGCAGGCCCACGACTTCCGGCGGCAGGCGCCGCTGCAGGCCGGCATACTCCTCGAACATCGTGAGCGCATGCCGCAGTGTGGCGTGCGCCTGGCCGCGCGGCGCCGAGCGGGCCGTGCCGGGGCGCAGCGTCAGCGGCACAACACGCGCCTCGAGCAGCGCACTGCTGCGCGAGGTGGTGTAGCGCTGCACCGTGACGCGTGAGACCGCTTCCACCAGGATCTTGGTAGTGCCGCCGGCGAGCCGCGTGACCTGTTGCAGGCGCGCGATCACGCCCACGCGGTACAGGTCGGACGACCCGGGCGCGTGCACATCAGCATCGCGCTGGGTGACGAGCAGCAGCTCCTGTGTGCCCTCGGAGGCCGCGCTGACCGCCGCAAGGGACCCCTCACGGCCGATCAGAAGGGGCATGGCCACGTGGGGGAACAACACCACGTCGCGAAGTGGAAGGACCGGCAGCCGTGGGCTGCCGGTCCTTGCAGGGCGTTTCGTGCTCAGGCTTCCTTCTTCTGCCGCTTCGGCGCGATTTCGAGGAGCGGTGGACCGCCGTGCAAGACGGCGGCTTCGGTGACACGCACTTCGACGACGTCATCCCGGGTGGGAAGGTCGAACATCGTGTCCTGCAGGGTTTCTTCGAGGATGGCGCGCAGGCCACGCGCCCCGGTGCCACGACGCAGTGCCTTGCTGGCCACGGCGCGGAGGGCGGACTCTTCGAAGGTGATCTTGACCTCCTCGAGACCGAAGAGGCGCTGGTACTGCTTGGTGAGCGCGTTCTTCGGCTCCTTGAGGATCTGGACCAGCGCATCTTCATCGAGCGCTTCGAGCGGCACGCACACCGGTAAACGCCCCACGAGTTCGGGGATGATCCCGAAGCGGAGCAGGTCGTCGGGCTCGACCTCGGCGAACGGCGTTTTCGGGGTGGTCTGCTTGATCGACACGACCTTGCCGTCGCCCTTCTTGGTGTCGAAGCCGAGCTGGCGGCGCCCGGTGCGGGCCTCGATGATCTTCTCGAGGCCGTCGAAGGCTCCGCCGCAGATGAACAGGATATCCTTGGTGTTGATCTGGATGTATTCCTGCTGCGGGTGCTTGCGGCCGCCCTGCGGGGGCACGCTGGCCACGGTGCCTTCGAGAATCTTGAGCAGCGCCTGCTGCACGCCCTCACCCGACACGTCGCGCGTGATGCTGGGGTTCTCAGACTTGCGCGCGATCTTGTCGATTTCGTCGATGTACACGATGCCGCGCTCGCACTCGGCGACATTGAAGTCGCCGGCCTGCAGCAGCCGCACCAGAATGTTTTCGACGTCCTCACCGACGTAGCCGGCT
>CANHNQ010000037.1 GCA_947462095.1 Gemmatimonadota bacterium | reverse complement strand
GGCCGAGCAGAAGGGCGACTGGAGACCCCTCGTGTTTATTCTCTCCGACGGAGCGCCCACGGACGCCGAGTGGCCGATGTACGCGCAACAGCTTCGGGAACGCCGGCCGGCCAACATCATTGCGGTGGCCTGCGGCGATCAAGCCGATGTCGAGGCGCTCAAGCAGGTCACGGAAATCGTGATCAAGATGCAGGACATGTCGCCGGATGCGTTCAAGGCGTTCTTCCGGTTCGTATCGGCCTCGATCAAGCAAACCAGCGCAAAAGTCGGCGCCGTGGCAGACGGAGGCGGCATTACCCTGCCGCCGCCGCCGCCCGGTATCACGATCGTTCCGTGAGCGACGAGCCAGTCGCCTCACCCGAGAGCGTCACCGCGCCCCCACTTCCTCCGCGACCCGTGTGGACCGTCGTCACGCCGACCGTCCCGTGGTGCCCTGACGAGTGGCGTGAGCATCTCGAGGCGATCGCCCCGGGCATTGTCATCGGGCATGGAGCGCCAGAGCACGAAGAAGCCATGGGTACGCATGCGCGACGTAGCGACTGGGACCTGTTGCTCGCGTCGCGGCGTGGACGTTTGCACGCGCATCGCGGCGAGCACCGGGAGGATGCGGGCACTGTGCTGCTGTACGAGCACGGCTGGTGCGCCGCCGTGGCCGACGGCGCAGGGTCCGCGCCGTACAGCCGGCTCGGTGCCGCGATCGCCGTGCACGCCGTCACGCACGCCCTCAAAGACCTGCTGCAGCCCCTGCCGCCGCACGCCGGCGGCGTCTTGCCGGCAACCGCCCTCCAGACCGCGCTCCTGACGGCGGCCAGCGACGTGCAGCAGGCGATGCAGGCGTTCGCCGAACGGACAGGGTGTGCCCCGCGTGCGCTGCGCACCACCCTCTTGGTGGCGGCCCTCCATCATGACGCGATCGGTCTCCTGCAGGTCGGCGATGGCGGCATCGTCTGGCTGCACGACGACGGGCGGACCAGTCAACCGATGCAGGGCGACGCAGGCGAGTTCTCCGGAGAAGTCGCCCATTTCTTGCCGGACGCCGGCGCGTTGGCGCGACTGCAGCAGTCGGTGGTGGTGCAGTCGGCGGCGGGATGCGCCGCGGTGCTGCTGGCGAGTGATGGGGTGGAAGATCCATGGTATCCGCTGCCGCGCCATGCGGGGGCACTGTACCAGCAGTTGCAGCACGGGGCAGCGTCCGAGTACGCGACCGCCGCGGGCGTGTCGCCCGCGCACACCAGGGCGGTGCTGGATGCGCCGGATCCAGTGCGCGCGTTGGTCGAGTGGCTGTCGTTTGAGAAGCGCGGCGAGAACGATGATCGGACGCTGTGCGTGGCCCGGAGAGTGGGGAGTGTATGGGCGCCGTTAGCTGCCGCCTGACGGACGGGCGCGTTCTCCAGTTGGAGGACGAGCCCGTTGGCACCGGCGCCGAGAAGCGTGTCTTCCTCACGAAAGACCGGCGCTATGCCGTTGGCTTCTACTACGGGAGCCTGCGCGATCGGCGCGAGCGCGTGGAACGCCTCACGCGCATCCTGACCACGTACAATCCCACGCTTGCCACGAACGGTGCCTATTGGGCGCCGTACTTCTGCTGGCCCGTGGGGATGGTCGATGGTGCGCAGAGCATTTCGCGCGACTTCGCCACGCGGCACCAATTGGTCTGGCCCGCCATTGGCGTCGTGACACCGACCTATCGCAAGAACTTCTACTTCACGGATCGGTTTGGTCAGGCGCAGGAGAAGGAGGTGCGCTGGTTCACCGGCGGCAAGGCCTCAACGTTCGTACCGCAGGCCGAGAGCGGCTCGCTCTTGACCCGTCTGCAGATCGCGGTGCGTCTCACGCGGGCAGTACGCCGGCTGCACATGGCGGGCCTCGCGCATGCGGATCTCTCAAACAAGAATGTGCTCGTTGACCCGAAGGGAGGAGAGGCGTGCATCATCGACATCGACTCCCTGGTTGTCCCGGGGATCGCGCCGCCGTCGGTGCTGGGGACGCCGGGCTACATCGCCCCGGAGGTCCTCGCGAACAAGGCACAGCCCTCGATCGCGACCGACAAACACGCGCTTGCGGTACTGCTGTACGAGCTGCTGCTGCAGCGTCATCCGTTGCAGGGCAAGCGCGTGAACAGCACGCGCTCCGCCGAGGAGGACGAGCAACTCTCGATGGGCGCGAAGGCGCTCTTCGTGGAGCACCCCACGGATCGACGCAACCCATCGGTGAAGGCGATCGAGGTAGCCTGCACCCGTCTCGGGCCAGCGTTGGCGCACTGCTTCACGCAAACGTTCGTGCATGGACTCCATGTACCGTCGCAGCGCGCCGACGCCGCGGAATGGGAGGTCGCGCTGTACAAGACCATGCGCCATCTCTTCCCGCTGTCCTCGGGAAAGTGGACGATTCTCGGAAAGGGGTTGCCGATGACGAGCCTGCGCGGCGACGAACGGACCACCGCACCGGTGCTCGTGGCCGAGCTCCATCAGGACACCGGAGATAAAGTCGTCTCAGAGCAGGACAGCCTCGTACTGTGGCATCACCTCACGTTGCACGACTGGCATCTGCTGGTCGGCGCGTTGCCTGACGAACGCGCAGATCGTGCGGCGCGCGGCTACGTGGCGCAGCACCAAGGCAAGTGGTGGCTCGTGAACACCAGCGACGTGCCATGGTCCATCATGGACGGCGACACCGACGTGGTGGTCGGTCGGAATGCGTCAGTGGAATGCATCGTGGGCCGCCGTGTTCGGATTGGCAACGCGAGGCCCGCCCGCGTCCTCCGTTTCGACGCGCTGCGCTGAGTCCGACGGTGTCCGCGTCGACTGATGCCTTTGCGCGCGCGGCGACGGCGCTCGCGGAAGCGTGGCGACGCGACGCGTCGCTGTTTCAGACGGCGCCGACGCGTGTTGTCAACGAGCTGTTGGATGCGTGCGGGAGCGACCACCGCCCACTCGTGAACCTCTTGCTCTCCGTGGACGTCACGTTTCGCGACCGATTCACCGTCGGCGCGACGACCGACGCGTGGGAAATGCGGCGGGCGCCCCTGGTGCACCATCTCGTCGCAACGCGATACCTGCAACCCGACGTGGCCCGATGGGTCGTGGACGCGTGGGGTGCGGCGTTGGGCGTCGGACCAGCGACCGTGCCACGCCCTGCCCTGTCGCACGAGCTCGAGCCCGTGGGCGTCTCCCGCACCGCCACGGCGTGGGGGGACGCATCGAGACACCGCCACGGCGCGGTGTTGCCTGCGCCGCCGTCCACGACCGTCCGTGGCACAAACGCGGCGATGCCGACGCCTCGAACGCATGGACAGGCCGTGACGACGATGCGACCCTCGGGGACCATCGCTGCGGCCACCGCTCGGCCCGTGCCGCGCTGGCGCAGCACGGGTGTTGGCATCAGCCCCCTGCAGGCCGCACAGGCGCAGCGAACCGAGCGCATCTGGTTTGGTGTCATGGCGGCCACGGGGCTCGTGGTCTTCGTAGCGGGCGCGGTCGGCATCGCCAATCGGAAGTCGCAGGCCGCCACGGCCGCCGCAATCCTGCCGGCGGTGACGCCCGCAGTGCGCGCGATCGATGGGCAATCCATGCGTCCATTGCCCCCTGCGGATCCTCTGACCGCGCCGGTCGTTACCGTGCCGCCAGCGGGGGCTGCCGCACCGCCGGAGCGTGCGCCCGTGCGAACGGACGGCCGCGAGTCGATCGCAGGCAACGCCGACCGCACAGCCGACGAATCGGCATCTGCAGTGGCCATGGGCCTCAACGGCGTGTACCGCGTGCGCCAGAACGTCCGCGTCGTGGACGGGAGCGCGAGCTGCGCGAGCATTGCGGCCGTGTTGGCACCCGGCCGAACGAGTATCGAGCGCATTGAGCACCAACCTGGATCGCGCGATTTCGCGCTGGCCACCCGATCCGTGAACGGAACGGTCGACGCACACGGCGCGTTCGAGATCGGACCGGCGTTCGGCACCACGGACGGCATCCGATGGCAGTTTTCAATGCGCGGACGATTTACCGCGACGGGCTTTGTCGCCGAAACGCAAACGAAAACCAGCGCCATCATCCGGTGGGGTCGCACGCAGCAATGCATCACGCTGGCCGATCTGGTCGCCGAGCGGATCACGCGATGACGGCCACCGTCGCGCACCGACGCGGACGCTGGCGGAACGAGCGGCACCGATGATCCTTGATTCCCAGGAGCTGGTCCAGCGCGCGCTCTGTCGCTTGGTTGCCGAGCAACCTCCCGAGTGGGAGGAGGCAGCCCTGCTGCGTTTTCGTAATCGGTTACTCGACGAAACCGGAAGTGCGACGCGTCCGTTGGCTGAGCTCCTCTTGGAAGCGATCCGTCGTGGATTGCCGCAGCGACTCCCCGCGTCGCCGGTGGAACGTGCTGAGTGGGATACGCTGGCGTCATCATTCGCGATGCAGTGGTCGGCGGAACGTTTCGTCGCCACCGACATGGCGCGCTGGGCGATCGATGCATGGGGCGCCGCATTCCGCCTCATCGACGACGCGGTGCGCGTCACGGCGCCCCGTCGGACGGCGCCGCCGGCGCCGTTCCCTCCGGCAAGCCAGGCCGCGGTGCCTCCGACGCCGGTGGCACCGTCCGCGGCGCCACCGCGCACCGGCACAAGCACCGGCACAAGCACTCGGCCAGCCCCCGCGCGTGTGCCCGTCGTGCGTGTGCCCGTCGCGCGTGTGCCGGCGAGTACGTCGCGGACCATCGTGAGCCGGAGCACCACGGCAGGCGCTCGCGGCTCTGGCGCGTACGTCGCGCCTCCGCGCTACCGAGCGCAGCCCCGAGTGCTCTCGCCGGCGTGGCGTCGCGCGACACGCGTCGCTATCGCGGCTGGAATCGTGGTGTATCTGATGGGAGTGGCCAGCGTCCTGTGGTCCATTCAAGCAAAGCAGCGACCGGCGACGACGGCGGCGAGCGCGAACCAGGCGTCGGCTGCAACCGCGGGGCTGTCCGCCGCGCCGGCACGTGGCAACAGCCGGGTTGGAGTCCCTTCGCTGACGCTCAACGCATTACCGCGAACGCACCTCGACTCCAGTCAGCTCGTTCTCGTGGAACCCGTGCGCCGGGCGACCGGAAGTTCCCGTCCGCTCACGCCATCCGCCCGCGCGGCCGCGAGCCGTCCGGACCTCCGCTTCGACGAGGTTCACCTGATCGACGGCTCACGCATGCAAGGACGGGTCGACATCGTGCGCGCGGGCGTCGTCGTGTTTCTCGACATGCGAACCGGGCTTCGCCACGAGCTCCGCAAGGAAACGATCGATCAAATCGTGACGGAATTCGGCACCACGGTGCAGTTCCGGCCCAGCGCGGGCGGTACGTCGGTGTCGGCCTCGACGACCGCGCAGAGCGCACGTACACCACGGGGTGGGGCGACCCAAACGCTGCGCGCCCGCGGCGTGAGTGGTCGATATCTCATTCGCTACGGTGACGCCGTGGCGACCGGCTCCGCCACCTGTAAGGAGATCTGGTCGAAGACACCGCAGACGTCGGACTGGGCAACGGTGCGCCATGTGCCGGGCGCCGACACATTGACGATCGCCTTCGAGGCGGGCGACCGATTCCCTACGGTCATTGACCAGGATGGAGCCTTCGCCTCGTCGCCACGGATCATGCCGGATCAGGCGCGCACCAGCACGGCCCTCACCACGCGGCTGAGTGGCCGGTTCGGGGCTGATGGAACGGTGTCGTTGACCGTCAACATCCTACTCTTTCGTCGACTGCGCGCCGCCGCGGCCGACGTATCGTGCGCGATCGAAGTGAAGGGCACGGGGTTGTTGAGTACACCGTAACGCGTGGCGTGCCTAGACCTCTGTTGTCCCGACGGCGCTCGTCCCCGCAGACGTTGCCGGGGGCATGGGACCGGGGTACACCATGACAGGATACTCACGTCGCCAATAACGGCCGTCGGTGAGTGTGACCGCGGCGGTCACGGTCCATGCGCGCATCCACTGGTCGTCGTAGCGAGACGGGGGCACCCCCAGCGGCAGCACCACGTCGATCGCGACGTCGCAGCCCTGTTGAACGGCGAGCGTGGGGCTGGGAAGGACCGCGTCCACCTCCCACACGGTGGCGCTCGGCTGACTGCGGGACTCGCGATACGCGAAGTGCAACGCAATCGCCTGCAGCTGTCCCACGCGACGCGGCATGAGGCGAACCAGGTACGGTGTGCGCTGTCCGGGAACGAGGTCAATGGTGGGCACCTCAAGCCGGATCGATCCGATCGTGCGCCACGCATGCCACCGGTCGCGAAAGGGGCGCAACTCCATCGCGGTGTGAATGAGGAGCAAGCTGCCGACGCCCAGCGCCGTGGGATCGGCGGTCCAGATCAGCGACGGGGCGGCGGCCAGTAGCATCAGCACGGCGCAGACCCCTGTGATGGTGGCCAATCGGACCTCGGTACGGTGCCGCAACGGTCCCCATTGCTCCATGGCAAGACGGCGGTACGTGGCGGCCTTAGTCCCAAGCGGATCGATGTGCGCCTCAGCGGAGAACGAAACGAATGCGCGGGATCATCCCCCGCGATGTGAGCCTCAGGAAGGTGCTGCGCGCGTCGGCCGCGGTCCAGTTGATCTGCGATCGGAAATCGGTATCCACGGCCCTCATCGTCGCGCGTGCACTCGCTCTTGATTTTGCCGCGCGCGCGCGCGAAGATGGTCCCCATGCGATCCTTTTTCTCTGACCGACTGCGCGTGGTAGCATCGCGCGCCAAGCCCCGGCGCCCGCGCCAGTTGGCAGGGGTGCTCGTATTCGCGCTCGCTGGCTGTGGTGGCACGCTCGCCGGGAAGATCGATGAGGCGATGAGCGGGTGTATCGGTCACCGCAACGCGGACTTCGTCGCCGGCCGGGGCGCCACGTCACTCGACCGGCCGCTCCCTGATCCGCTCTCCAAGTTGGCCGACCGCATCGCGTACATCCGAGCGCTACGCGGGTTCGAGTCCATCGTGAGATCCGCGCCCGACCAGGTCACACTCGTGTGTGCGCTCGAGCTCGCGTCGCATCTCAAGCATCCCGAGGTTGCCGTGTTGTTGACGCAGTATTCGACGCACCCGGATGCGGCCGTCGCCGCGAGCGCGAAGCGACTCCTGTCGACCCAAGCGCCGCTTCGCTAACGCGCTACGGCGTGGCCGCCGCCGAACGCGCCATGGGTCGCAGGAGCCGATCGAACGACTCGACCTGCGTGGCCCCGAAGCTCGTGACCGTCACCGAGCGCTTGGTCGTCGGATCGATCAAGACCAGCCGTCCGTCCGCGTAGCGCACCAGTCGAAACGGCACCGTCTGTCCGATGCCGGCACTGGACCGGCCTCGCGTGAGCGCGCGGAGTGCGCCGCGCAAAAATCCGTTGGTGCCGGGCGGCAGCGAAGCGGCCACCCCATGGGTCGTCGCATCGATGACGCGGATGCCGCCATTGCTCTCATCGACAAACAGGAGCTGACGCTCGGCGAGTATCGCCGACTGCCGTTCGGCGAACGCGCCGAATCCGAAGACGCGCGCGGCGATGCAGAGCAGGAACACCACGGCGATGAGCGCCGCGGCCATCACCAGCGCTGGCTTCGGAATCTCCAGCGGCCGTGCATCCGGACGCGCGCCGGGTTCCGCCTCAAAGTGCACAGGACCGGTCATGCGAATACCTCAGTCATGCGATGACCGGTTGTGCGGCCGCGATCGTTTCGGCGGGGGCGTCACCTCGCCCACCGGCCCGCTCGATGCGGATGTTCTGATCCGCGATGGCGGCGATGGCGTTGACGAGCAACGCACTCACCGCCTTGGGATCCACCAACGCGCGGAGTACCGGTTCCGGATGCGTGAATCGGAACACCTGACAGTGCGGCCACAGCGCAATGTACGCGAGTCGATGCGCCTTCCCCAGGGTGAGCACCAGCTGACCGGTCCCGTCACGGAAGGTGCCGATTCGCGCACCATCGATGATCGAGAACGGAATGTTGATGGACATGGGGAACACGACGCCAAGACGCATCACGACTCGGCGGTTCGTGATGGCGTACCACGAGGTCCGTGCCGACGCTCTGGCCAAGATCTCCGCGATCGCCAACACGATGACCGTCAACGCCAACCGGAGTCCGAGACCGACGGCGAACGCCCGACTCAGCACCGGCTCGACCGTCGCGAGTCCCCACCACACGATCATGGCCGCGAAATACATCGCCACGAGCCGGCGATGGAAGACGTGCGTCGCGAGTGCGCGGGCATCCGGAGCCGCCTCCCACAGCACATGCTCGCCGGCGGGAAGCGGATGGGGGACTCCCTTGATGTACTCGGCGTTCCCCACCTCGGGACGGCTCATATGATCGGCTCGCTCCGGTCGGCCGTCGCGTACAGATGGCCACCGGCGAAGTACGCCATGACCTTGTCCTCTTCGAGCAACGTGATCTGATCGTCGCGGCGGATGGCGGGCACATCGGCGAACTGCGCCGCGGTGATCGCCTTGACCAGCAGACGGTCATTGCCCCACAGTCCGAAATTCGGCCACTGCACGAAGCCGGCGGGCAACATGATGCGTCGTTCCGTTCCGGAGAGCTGCACCTCGTAGTACCGGACCTGCGGTTCAGCGCGATCGACCCACAGCTCGATCACGGTGCCAGCGGTCACCTTGTCTGCGGCTTCGACCGGCAAACCGCGCGGATCGGGATCGCCCTTGGCGACGGAGAACGTGGGATCGAGGCGCATCGGCACGATCTTCGGCGTGCCATGGAATGTGCGATCGGGCTCATCGGCACGATCCGCCCACGCGGCAGGGCCGACGCCATCAATCATCGGGTTTCCGGTAGGTACCAGCGGCGACCCATTGAAGCCGTCGACCGGCACCGCTTTGATGTCCGACATCAGTGCGTCTCCTCGCCGCTGTGCGGCCGATGAATGAAGGTCTTCGGGCCGGCCGACTTGGGCCACCCATCACGCGGCCCCTGCGGTGATTCGAGGGGATAGCCTTCCCGCTTGTCTTCGCGTCGAATGTAGATGATCAGCCCTGCGAAAAAAATCCAGAACGCATACAGGGCGATCTGAGCTCCGTCGATGTACTGCATCGCTACGGCTCCGAGTGTTGAAGAATGGTCAAGCGGGAATGTCTGCCAGTCCGAACGCGCGACTGGGTTGATCGCGCTCGGCTTGACCGGCGACGCGACGAGAAACGAGAGGTCCGAGTGCCACCAAGGTGGCGAACAGCATCAGAATCTCGAGGTGATAGACCGCCGAGTACGGCACCGACGGCAAGTTCAAGCCGGGGCTGAGCGCCCCTTGTTGCACCAGATGCGAGAGCCAGTCCTTCATCACACCGCTCAGCGCAAAGGAAAGCCCTTCCGCCGTGGCGAAGACCGCGCCCCACGCGCCGAGGGCGATGCCGTGCTGCGAGGGATCGCGCAGTTGCATGGCGAAGGACAACGTCCCGACCCCGAAGAAGCCTTCCCCGAGACCGATCAGCCCGACACCAAGGCGGAACATCGCCGCTGACTCAAGCGGACTCGCGAACACGATGCAGGCAAATCCGAGGATGCCGATCAAGGCCCCGAGCGCGGCGAGGCGAATCGGATCCCGCTGGCGGCGCAGCATCGACGCCGAGAGTCCAAAGGCGATGACCGCGCCAACGGCCATGATCGCGGTGAGCATGGTGGTCTGCGACACGGACAGACCGAGCACCTCCCCACCGTACGGTTCCAGCAGTACATCCTGCAGATTGAATGCGAAGAAGCCGAGCCCCGACGCGACGAGCAGACGAACGGCCTGTCCCCCGCTCGAGAACGTCCGCCATGCTTCGCGGAACATCGGGCGACGCTCCCCCTTGGCATACTCGACCACGCCGCGGACGCGCGCTTCCTGCTTCCACAGGGAGATCACATTCACCAGAATGGTGAAGACGGCGGTCCCCTGTATGACCTGGATGAGGCGCAACGGCGTGAAGTCGCGCAACACCGACTCCAAAAACAGCGCGCTGATCAGCGTCCCCATGAGCATCATCAGATACATCAGGGCGATCACACGCGGCCGCTTGTCTTCGGACACGACATCGGTGGCCAACGCGAGCCCCGCCGTCTGCGTGGTGTGCGCGCCGGCCCCCACGAGCAGAAAGGCGAGCGCCGTGCCGGCATGGCCGATCCACGCCGGCCCGACGCGCGGACCGTCCGAGAGCACGAGCAACGCGAAAGGCATGATCGACAGCCCAGCGAACTGCAGCATGGTCCCGCCCCAGAGGAACGGCACGCGCTTCCATCCCAACAGGCTCTTGTGGGTGTCGGACTTGAAACCGATCAGCGCGCGGAACGGGGCGGCCAGCAACGGGATGGCCAGCATGATCGCGACCAGTGACGCTGGTACGCGCAGCTCGAGAATCATGACGCGGTTCAACGTGCCGACGAACAGCGTCTGCACCATCCCCACGGAGAGCTGAAACAGGGACAGGCGCAGCAGACGGCTGAGCGGCATGTCCGCCGTCGCGACGTCCGCGAACGGCATGAACCGCGTACCGAGCGTCAGCCAGACGCGAACAGAAACCCCGGGCTTCGGTGCCATCGATCCTACCAGACCGGCTGCATACGGACATCTGCGGGCAACGCCTGGCGATGCGGCGTGCGCAGAAACAGCTGCGCGAACGTCAGCGCATTGGCGGCCTTGAGCAACACCACCTTCACGCCCGAGAGGAACCCGCCGGCCACCTCGTGCTTCCGCATGGCGTCCGTGTTCTTCCACATGCGGTCCATCAACGACCAGAAGGCCTCGCTGTCGGTGTCGATCGTATCCGGAAACACTTGCCGACAGATCAGGTTCGTGAGCGTGATGACGCGCCGATCGTACTCGTCTACGTCAATGCCCATGTACCCAAAAAACGGCGCGCGCGCGTGATCGCGCACGTACATCGTGCAGAACACCGCCAGCAGGAAGAACCGAATCCAGAGCTTGTTCCGCCCCTCCAACAGTTCCGGATTGGAGCGCATCAGCACGGCAAACGCCTCTCCGTGGCGGAACTCGTCGAGGCACCAGTTCTCGAACCACTTGAAGATCGGGTGGAACCGCTTATCCGGTTGCTTCTCGAAGTTGCGGAAGATCGTCACATAGCGCGCGTACCCGATCTTCTCGGACAGGTAGGTGGCGTAGTAGATGAACTTCGGCTGAAAGAACGTGTACTTCTTGGCCTTCGTGAGGAAGCTGAGATCCACCGCCACGTCAAAGTCGTTGAGCGTGTGGTTGATGAACCCCGCGTGCCGCCCTTCGTCGCGGCTCATGAAGCCGAACAGCTCGCGCACCTCGGGGTTCTTGATCCGCTTCTTGATTTCCGCATACAGAATGCAGCCGCTGAACTCGGCGGTCACCGACGAGACCAGGAACTCGATGAACTGCTCGCGCAGCGTCGGATCCATGGACGCGAAGTCGGCATCGAACTCTTCGTTGCGCTTGAAATGATTCTTGTTGGGATCGCGACGGAACTCGGCGAGAATATCGTCCCACATCTGCTGGTGCTCTGGCTTGATGCGGAGCGCGTCGATCTTGGCAAAATCCGTGGTGTAAAACCGCGGATTCAGCATCGCATCCTGCTGCGCGTTCTTGGTGCTCTCGTTCACGTTGTCGTACGCGCGAACGGGCAACTCAGTGGCGGTCGGGTACATGGGTGGTCTGTCTCTCCTCAGCCTTCGAAGCCGACGTCATACAGTTCATACAGTTCCGTGCCGCCGGTCAGCTTCACGAACTGCCGACGCAACCAACTGGCGCGCTGTACCGTCGCCCGCGAGGCGTAGGTGCGCTGCGTCCCAAATGGAATGTGGGTCGGGGCATTATGGACCAGTACCTGATCGCCGGGATCAACCTCGACGCCGTCGAGGTCGACGTGCGCGTGGAAGTGGTCGTGCGTCGACTCGAGGTCGATCGTGCACGCGACCTCCACGCGCCGGCGCATCACGAACCACGCACCGGCGGCGGCGACCCCAGCTCCTGCGATGATCCAGCCCGTAACATCCATCACGTCGATCCTCGAAAACGGTAGGCGTCAGCGCCGCGAAGGGTTGGTCGTTCCCAGCGAGCTGTGATGCAATGCGATGGCCATGGAGCGATAAAAACCGCGCTCCACCAGCCGCGTCCCAACCATACCCCAAGTATCGAGGACTGGCGAGCCCAAGAGGGCCGTTCGGAACGCCCGCTCGGAGACGGGAACGATCGCGGGCGCCCGGTCCGATTTCGGAAACAGGCGACCGACGGCGCGCATAGCCACGAGCATGGGCGTCCCGGGCACGACCGTGATCAGCATCTTCTCGCGAACGCGCGGCGCCAGCGTGCCGAGTGCGGACACCAGGTCCGGCAAGTCGTAGTGAATCAGGGAGTCCATCGCGACCATATGGTCGAACTCGCCAAGCGCGGGGTCGAGCATGTCCCCTGAGCGGAAGTCGATATCCACACCTTCCGCGTCGGCGCGCTCCCGCGCGTGATCCACCAGCGTGGGCGACAGATCGATCGCGACCACCTCGGCACCGCGCTTCGCGAGATCGATCGCCAACGCCCCCGTTCCACAGCCCGCATCGAGAATCCGCACGCCGTGCAGGTCTGGCGCCATCCACCGGAGCAGCGTCTGCCGCATCTGATCGCGGCCGGCGCGGACCGTGGTGCGGATGCGAGACACCGGGGCATCCGACGTCAGCGTTTTCCACGCGGCCGATGCCGTGCGGTCAAAGTACTCCCCGATCCAGGCCCGCCGCTCGAGGTACGACACCGATGTGGCGTGCGAACCCCCAGGTGACGTTCCATCGAACGACGGACCCGGATTCATGGGAACTTCAGTAGAGAGTTGAGTCGGCATCAGTCGAACCCCAAGAGGTCGAAGATTTCGCGATCTTTGAGCGGATTCGCCGGCAACGGGACCACCTCATCGAGCATCCGGGAGGCAAGCAGCATGTACTGCTCCTGCGCGGCGATCACTTCGGGGGAGTCATCCATCTCGAAAATCGTGCACTTCTTCAGGCGACTGCGGCGAATCGCGTCGATATCCTGAAAGTGCGCCATGGTCTTGAGCCCGACGGCCTTATTGAAGCGGTCGATCTCGTTCGTGTCCTTGGAGCGGTTCGCGACCACGCCGCCTAACCGCACCTTGTAATTCTTGGACTTCGCCTGGATCGCCGCGATGATCCGATTCATGGCAAAAATGGAATCGAAGTCGTTGGCCGTGACGATGAGGCAGTAATGCGCATGCTGCAACGGGGCGGCAAACCCACCGCACACGACGTCGCCCAGCACGTCGAAGATCACCACGTCGGTGTCTTCGAGCAGGTGATGTTCCTTGAGCAGCTTCACCGTCTGGCCGGTGACGTAGCCACCGCAGCCGGTGCCGGCCGGCGGACCGCCGGCTTCGATGCACTGCACGCCGTTGTACCCCTCGAACATGAAGTCTTCCGGGCGCAGCTCTTCGGAATGGAAGTCCACCGATTCGAGCACGTCGATCACCGTCGGCACCATCTTCTTGGTGAGCGTGAACGTGGAATCGTGCTTGGGGTCGCAGCCGATTTGCAGCACGCGCTTGCCCAGCCGCGAGAAGGCCGCCGACAGATTGGACGACGTCGTACTCTTACCGATACCGCCCTTACCGTACACGGCGATAACGAGTGCACCGTCGATCTTGGTGTTCTCGTCGAGGTGCACCTGGAGGCTCCCCTCGCCATCACCCACGGCATCGAGAATTGGCAGTCGTGTTGCGGTCATCGTGTGGCTCCGGTCGTATGGCAGATCATGCGTATACCCCCTCCAGACGGTCTTCGAGGTCCGCTGCCGCATTGCGCAGCGCCTCAAGCGTCGCTTCATCGGGGGCCCAGAAGCCGCGGTCGTTCGCTTCCAACAAACGTTGGGCAAGCCCCGAGGCGGCATCCGGATTGGCCTGCGCGAGACGTTCGCGCATGGCCTCGTCGAGCACAAACGTCTTCGTTGCTTCCGCGTACACCCACTCCGGCACGGCACCCTTCCCGCCCGTGGCCGACCATCCAAACGTCGTGATAACGTGCCCTGCGATATTGCGGGCGCCTTCGTAGCCGTACTCGAGCTGACTCTCGTACCACCGCGGATTGAGCAGCTTGGTGCGCGACTCGAGTTCCACCTGCTCGGTGAGCGTGCGCACCTTCCCCTGCGCGTTGTTGTAATCGCCCACGTAGACCGCGGGGGCGTCACCACCACGCTGCTGCGCGATGACACGGGTCATTCCGCCCAATGACTCCACGTACTGATCGATGTCGGTCGCGCCGAGGTCGACCGAATCGAGCCCTTGGAACGAGAGCGTGGCCTGCCCGAGCGCCCGCTTCATGAGCGCCGGCTGGCTCGACGGACGGCCGTCGGTGCCATAGGCGAAGCCCTTTCGCTGCACGAACAGATCGGCCAGCTCGTCTTCCTTCTCCCACTTCCCGGTGTCGATGAGCAGGTTGACGTTCGAGCCATACGCGCCATCGGCGTTGGAGAACACGCGCAACGCGGCCGTGGCGAGATCACATCCCGTTTCCTGCATGGTGTCCAGCGCGTGCTTGCGGATGAAGTTCTGCGAGGGGTCTTCATCCGCCTGCGCACAGAGCAGCGCCGCCTCGGCCAGGAGCTTCACCTGCAGCGGCAACAGGTCACGGAAGATCCCGGACAACGTGACCACCACATCGATGCGTGGGCGCCCAAGCGACGACAGCGGCAGCAGACGCGCCCCGGTGAGTCGGCCGACCGCGTCGAAGCGCGGCACGACCCCCATGAGCGACATCACCTGCGCCAGCGGTGTGCCCTCGCTCTTCATGTTATCGGTGCCCCAGAGCACCACGGCCACCGACTCCGGCAACGCCCCGTTGTCGGCGACGTAGCGCGCCAACAGCTGCTCCGCGCGCACGCGACCGTCGAGCATGGCCACCGCACTGGGCACACGATACGGATCAAAGCCGTAGATGTTGCGGCCGGTCGGCAGGACCTGCGGATTGCGCAGCAAGTCGCCGCCCGGCGCCGGCGACACATACCGGGCATCGAGCGCCCGGAGAATCCCGGCCACTTCACGATCCTCGCTGAGCGACGCATCGAATCCGCTCAGTGCCTCGAGATGTTGCTGCAGCGCCCGTTCGTCGGCGATGCGTAGCCCCTGCTCTTTGGCGGCGCCGATCGCCGCACGCATCGCCGGACGCACGTCCTTGCCGTCCACGAGCGACCGTACCGTGGCGCGCACCACCTGCTCGACCGATTGCCGGGTGTCGTCGGATGCCGCGCGCGCGCTCACGCCGGCCACGATGGTATCGCCGATCGGCGGCAGCTCCAACTCCGGGCGACCGGCGCGCGCCATCTCGACCAGCACGCCCGCGCGGGCGTCGGGCGACATGGGCTCGCCCACTACGTGCAGCCCCATCGGGATCAGCTCGTACTCCAACTCGAGCAACCGGTCACGGAGGGTGCTCACGCGCGCATCCGTTTCGTTCGCCGTCCACGCCGGCTCCGCGTCGGCCAACTCCACCGCCGCCGCCTGCTGCTGGATCAGCTCGCGCAGCGACGAGGCCTCGCTGGCCTTGGTCTGATCGAGCGCACGCCAGCGATCGAGCGTGCTCTTGAGATCGAGCAGGCCGCGATACAAGCCGGCGTTCGCAACCGGCGGCGTGAGATACGACACCAACGTGGCATTGCCGCGGCGCTTGGCCAACGTCCCTTCGGACGAGTTGTTCGACGCGTACAAGTAGACGTTCGGCGCATCACCGATCAGACGATCGGGCCAGCAGCGATCATCGAGCCCCGACTGCTTGCCGGGCATGAACTCGAGCGCGCCGTGCGTGCCGAAGTGCAGAATCGCATCGGCCGCATAGTCCTCACGCAACCACCGATAAAACGCGCTGAAGGCATGCGTCGGCGAGAATCCCCCCTCGAACAGCAGACGCATGGGGTCGCCTTCCCATCCAAACGACGGCTGGACACCGATGAACACGTTCCCGAGTTGCAGCCCCATCACCTGAATCGACTGTCCGTCGGACAGCTGACGTCCCGGCGCGGGGCCCCACGTCTTCTCGATCTCGGCCAGGTACGGCTCGCGGCGCACATGATCGTCCGTGCGGATCGTGGTGTGCACATTCGCGGGCGCGCCGTACCGCTCACGATTTCCCCCCGTGATGCGCTCGCGCAGATCGTCGGCGCTCGACGGCAACTCGACGGTGTAGCCCTGTTCCTTGAGCGACGCGAGCACGCGCTGCATGGACGGGAACACGGCGAGATACGCGGCGCTGCCGGTATTGCCCGCATTGGGCGGGAAGTTGAACAGAATGAGCGCGATCTTCCGCTGCGCGCGATCCTTCCGACGCAGCGCGACGAGCTTCGACACGCGCTCGGCTACGCGGTCGATACGCTCGGTGATCGGCTCTGACGCTGCCGCCTTGCCCGGCTGGGGCTCGCCCTTGCCACCGAAGACGGTGGGCACAATGGCCCCATCCAGTTCGGGAATGGCGATTTGCAGCGTGGCCTGCAGCGGATTCAGGCCGCGCGCATCGTTCCGCCACTCCTGAATGGTCTGGAACTCGAGCGTCTGCAGCGTGATGTACGGGACATCGAGACCGCGCAATACCTCCTGCGCGGCGTCGGAGTTGTTGTACGCCGGACCACCCACCAGCGAGAAGCCGGTGAGATTGACCATGGCATCGATCGTCGCCTGCCCCTTGCCGTTCGTGAAAAACTTCTCGACGGCTGGCCGCGCATCGAGCGCGGACGCGAAGGCCGGCACCACGCGCAATCCCTTGGCCTCAAGGGCCCCAACGACCGCCGCATAGTGCGCGACGTTGTCGGCCAGCAGATACGACCGGCCGACGAGCACGCCCACCGTGCCGGCGTCCGCGCCACCTCGCCGTGGCAGATCCTCAAGGCGCTCGGTCATCCCGCGATTCGACAGCGCGGGATGCCACAGCCCGACTTCCGGATACGCCTGCGGCTGTTGCGGATTGAGCTTGCCGCGCAGCGCCTTGCGCGGGCCGTCTGCGTATCGGTCGATCGCGTACTTCACCATCTGTTCGATATTCTCGGCGCTACCAGCCAGCCAGTACTGAATCAGCAGCATGTAGGCGCGCACGTCCTGGGCGGTACCCGGGATGAACTTGAGAAGGGACGGCAGCGTGCGCAGCGCCGACATCTGGCGTTCGCCGCTCGACTTTCCGTCGCCGCGTGATCCGCGCAGCTTCTTGAGCAGATTGATGGGTGAGAACGGCGACCGTGACTCCCCCCCGCTCATATCGAACTTGCCAAGCTTCGTGCATTTCACGAGCTCCGGCGTGCAGAGCGCGCAGAGTACCGCGTCCGCCGCCTCGCGACGCGCCAGCACCGCCTCATATACCGCGTTCGCGTACTCTTCCTGAAAGAGCTGCGTGCACACGACGATATTGGCCTGCGCGATGTCCTGACGCGCCCGCTCGGCGGCGAGGGGATCGCTGCCAAAATCGGCCGCCACATGCATCGTGATCGTGAGGCCGGGAATATCGCGCACGAGCGCCGCACCGGCGCGCTCGAAGGCATCAGCCAAGTGCGCGTCGAGCGTCGTGATCGCCACGCGAATAGGCATCGGCTGCGCGACCGACCTAGCGGCCATAGAACGCCTTGGCCTCGTACATGACGTCTACGGTGATCTCGGCGATCCCGTGGTCATGGGCGTACTTCTCGGTATTCCGACGAACCTTCCCCCGCACGAAGAATGGAATCTTCTTGAGTTCCGCTTCGGCTGGTGCAATCCAGCTGGTCACGATCGGCGCCACGGCAACGACGGCGTCGACTTCGTCCTCTTCCTCGGCGAAGCCCACGGCACTGGCCGCTTCCGGAGCTTCCAGTGCAATCGCCGCGCGCGACGAGAACGGCGTCATGCTCTGCGCGCCCATCGACGCCGCACGCGCGGGCCGCTCACCATCGGGGGCGGAGGACGACGCGTGCAAATGCGACGGCGTGGCGCCGTCACTGAACTCAAAGTCGTCCTTGAACATGTGCAGCAGATGCTCTTCGAGGCCCATCATGAGCGGATGCACCCACGTGTCAAAGATCACGTTGGCGCCTTCGAAGCCCATCTGCGGCGAATGCCGCGCCGGCACGTCCTGCACGTGAATCGGTGCTGAGATCACCGCGCACGGCACACCGAGCCGCTTGGCGATATGGCGTTCCATTTGCGTGCCGAGCACCAGCTCCGGCGCCAGCTCGGTGACGCGCTGTTCAACGGCGAGGTAGTCGTCGCTGATGAGCGCCTCAACACCGAGCGCCGCCGCGAGCTCGCGGATCGGGCGCGCATACTCGCGCGAGTAGGTCCCGATGCCGACCACGGTGAAGCCGAGTTCGTCCTTCGCCATCCGGGCGGCCGCCATGACGTGCGTGGCATCGCCGAACACGAAGACGCGCTTCCCGGTCAGATACGTGGAATCGACGGAGCGCGAGTACCAGGGGAGCAACGAACGGCTGGCATCGACTTGCGCCGTCCCGGCGCGTTCGCGCTCGAGCAATGCCGACACATCGACGCCGGCGACCTTCCCGACTTCTTCCACGAACTCGCGCGTGGCGAGCACGCCGATGGGCACGGTGCGCACCGTCGGCTGGCCGAACGTTTTCTGGAGCCAGCGCGCGGTCGTATCGGCCACCTCGGGGTACAGCACGACGTTGAAGTCGGCGTACGGCATCGCCTGAATGTCCTTGACGGTGGCATTCAGCGGTGCACAGACGTGCACATCGACGCCGATGTCGGACAGCAGCCGGATGACTTCACGCACATCGTCGCGATTCCGAAAGCCGAGCGCGGTTGCGCCCAGCAGGTTGCAACGCGGCCGGCGGTTCTCACGAGCGGCGGCGGCGGTCACGCTTTCGCGCGGCGGCGAGCCTGGCGGCGGCGCGAGCGGCAGCAAGAGCGTGCGCACGAGGTGATAGAACGTCTCGCTGGCGCCCCAATTCTCCTTCTTCGAGTAGGCCGGCAGCTCGAGCGGTACGATGGGGATCGGCAGCGACATCCCCATGGCGAGTGATCCAGGCTGATCCTGAATGAGCTCAGCCGTGCACGACTCACCAACCAGCATGGCGTCGGGCTTGAAGCGTTCGTAGGCGTCGCGCACCGCCGACTTGACCAGCTCCGCCGTGTCGCCGCCGAGGTCGCGCGCCTGGAACGTGGTATAGGTGACCGGTGGCCGTGCGTCCCGGCGCTCGATCATGGTGAAGAGCAGATCCGCATACGTGTCGCCTTGCGGCGCATGCAAGACGTAATGCACGCCCTTCATCGAGGTCGCGATGCGCATCGCGCCCACGTGTGGCGGGCCTTCGTACGTCCAGAGCGTCAGTTCCATACCGTGATCCTCAGACTGCGAGTCGCTGCGCGCGATCCAGCGGCCGCGCGAAAAGTTCTGCCAGATCGCCCGCCTGCTCGTAGCCGTGCACGGGAGAGAACACGAGTTCGATGGACCACTTGGTGCGCAACCCCTCGGCCTCGAGTGGATTGGCGAGCCCGAGTCCGCAGACGGTGAGATCCGGGCGGGCGTCGCGGCACCGATCGAGCTGCTTCTCCACGTCCTGCCCCTCACTGATCTGCGCCGTGGCCGGCAGACGTTGGAGTTCCGACGCGACCATGAGCTTGTCGAGATAGGGCGTGCCCACCTCCACCAGTTCGACGCCGCACTCTTCGTACAGAAAGCGCGCGAGCGGGATTTCGAGCTGCGAGTCGGGGAAGAAGAACAGGCGCTTTCCCTGCAGCCAGGGACCGTATCGTGCGAGCGCGACGCGGGCGCGCTCCGCGGGTGCGGCGGTGACCGCATCAAACCGGTCGGCGCTCACCCCCCACTCGTCGGCCGCGGCTTTCAGCCATGCCGTCGTGCCATTGACGCCGAACGGGTACGGCGACGGCAGAAGCGTCGCCCCGCGGGCGATGAGGGCCCGCGCGGTTTCCCCAAGGAACGGCTGCGCGAGCAAGAGCTTGGTGTTCGGCCCCACGGGCGGCAGGTCACGCGCCATCCGCGGCGGAAAGAAGTGCACCGGCCCGATCCCGAGCTGCGCGAACAGTCGCGTAAACTGGTCTTCGACCACGTCGGCCATCGTACCGACCACCAGCAACTCGGCGGTGGCACTCGTGGACTCCGGCAGATGGGGGACCATACAGCGGAGGCACGCGTCTTCGCCCTGCGTGAACGTGGTCTCGATACCGCTGCCCGAATAGTTGAGAATGCGCACCCGCGGCAGGAACTGCTCGTTCAGGCGTTCGGCGGCGCGTTGCAGATCGAGCTTGATCACTTCCGACGGGCAGGAGCCGACCAGGAACAACGTCGAGATGTCCGGACGCCGATCGAGGAGCTGCCGGACACAGCGATCGAGCTCGTCGTTGGCATCGGCGAGACCGGCAAGATCACGTTCGCTGAGAATGGCGGTCGCGAAACGCGGTTCGGCAAAGATCATGACGCCGGCCGCCGACTGCACGAGGTGCGCGCAGGTGCGGGAGCCGACCACGAGGAAGAACGCGTCCTGCATCTTCCGGTGCAGCCAGACGATGCCGGTGAGTCCGCAGAAGACTTCGCGCTGTCCGCGCTCGCGAATGACGGGGAGCTCCATCACCGTACTCACGCGGCCACCACCTGACGGAGCGACGCGGCTTCCTGCAGCCGGGCCGCCCGAAGCTTGAGCACGAACTGGATGGCATTCACGGCGTATGTGCCGTAGGCGACCAGCGCCAGCACCATGAGGGTTCGCGGCGCCCACTCCAGCGCGAGACCGGCGAGGTAGGCGGTATGCAGGGCGATGACGCCCATGCTGACCACATCTTCCCAGAAGAAGGCGTCGGCGAAGAGATACTTGCCGAACACGACCTTCTCCCAGATCGCGCCCGTCACCATGATGGTGTAGAGCACGAGGGTTTTGACGACGACCGAGATGTTGGCCGCCGCGAGCCCATCGCCGGTCCGGAGATACCGGAGCACGAGCCAGACGGAGACCGCCATGACCAAGAATTGGACCGGCGCAAGGATACCCTGCACGAGCGTCCACCGTGTCGCATCGCGACGCAGCCGTTCTTCGGGCGTATACAATCCGGCCCGCGGCGCCTGCGGCGACGCGGAACGGGAGCCGACGGTCGCGGTGGACGCGGCCGAGGCGGGGGTCGTCATAGTCATCGTTACCATCTCAACCGGGGGTTCGCATTCCCAGATGACACGAGAGTAGGGAATGGGGCAGAAGTTGTCAAGAAAAGTTTACGTCAACCTTTCTTGACAACGCTTTCAGACTGTAACACAATTCGCAGGTCAGGTGACCGGACACACGGAACGTGTCCGGATCCCGTTTTTGTTCTTGCGCCCAGGAGACTCCGCGGCAATGTTCGGCGCTTCCCTCCAGCCTGCCGCGCCCGGCCACATTTCGCAGCCGCGCCGCCCGGGCACCAGCCACGACGTGATGGAATCGCCTCCGGCCCCCCGTCGAACTGAGCGCCTCGAGCGCCTTGAGCGCACCATCGAGAACGAGCTGGTGCCTCGGCTGTTGGCGAGCCACCGGACGGGCGCGATCCCGCCCGAGCTCTCTTCGGCGATCGGGCGCGACCTGTCCGAGCGCGACGTCGTGGAATTCGTGGCCGCCGTGCGCAGCCCCGATGACACCCGCGCCGCGCATTTCATTCGCGAGGCACTCGCCGAGGGGGTCTCCGTCGAGGCGGTGTATCTCGACCTACTGGCACCGTCGGCGCGCCGCTTGGGCGAGATGTGGGACAACGACGAGTGCGATTTCGTCGAAGTGACCGTCTCGATGGGCCGGATGCAGCGCATGCTGCGCGACCTCTCCCAGGTCTTTCTCGCGGACGCCGCCCACCGCGAACCCGTCGGCAGCGTGCTGCTCACCTGCATGCCCGGCGAACAGCACACCCTTGGCATTATTATGGTTGGCGAGTTCCTGTTGCGTGACGGATGGCGCGTCCTCGTGGGCGCGCCATGGTCGGACAGCGATCTGCTCTCCATGGTGTCCACCGAGTGGTACGACGTGATCGGGTTTTCCGTCGGCCACGAAAGCCGGCTCCCGATCGTGCAACGCGAGATCCGACGGCTCAAGTCGGCCTCGCGGAATCCGCATGTTCAGTTCATGGTCGGCGGTCAGGTCTTCAGTGACGACCCGACCCTTGCCGATCAGGTTGGAGCGGGTGCCGTCGCCGGCGATGCCCGCGAAGCGCCGCAGCTCGCCCGTCGGCTGCTCGGCGAGGCTCACCACGCTGCCTCCGATGCACCGCGGGAGGCACTAGGCGATCATGACCAGTTCAGTGATGCCCTTCGACGCGAGTGACGCCGGTTTTGGCGACGTCAACGCCAAAACGGCGGCGTCGCTGCTCGCGGTCGCGGGGGATATTACCCTCGTGATGGACAGTGCCGGCGTCATTCGTGACGTCGCACTGCCCGGCATGGACTCGCAATTCAACGCCGCGGCCGAGTGGATCGGGAAGTCGTGGATCGACACGGTCACCTCCGACACCCGCGCGAAAATCGACACGCTGCTCAAGGAGGCCCTCGCGTCCGGGGTGTCCAAGCGCCGGCAGGTCAACCACGTGCTGGCCGACGGCGCGGACGCGCCCATCGCCTATACCGCGCTGCGGATCGGCCGGGACGGCGAACTCGCGGCCGTTGGCCGCGACATGCGCCACGTCTCGGCGCTCCAGCAGCGATTGGTCGAAGCGCAGCAGGCGATGGAGCGCGATTATTGGCGCCTGCGCCATGTGGAGACCCGCTATCGGCTGCTGTTCCAGATCGCCAGTGACGCCATTCTCGTGATTGACGCGGGCACGCTGAAGGTGCTCGATGCCAACGCGGCGGCGGGACAGGTCTTCGGGGATTCCCCCGAGCGCCTGATTGGCCGCCTGTTCCCGTTTGGGACAGATGCGGAGGGGGCGCGCGCGCTCGATGAACTCACGATGACGGCGCGGAACGCGGGGCGATCGAGCGACATCCTCGTGCAGATGGGGGCGGAGAGCCGCGCCTATCACGCGTCGGCGTCGTGCTTTCGTCAGGAATCGGCGACGCTGCTGCTGGTGCGCTTCTCGACCGCAGAGGTCGCACCGACTGTCGGCGCGGCCGCCAACTCCCCGCTCCGTGTGATCGACCTGATCGAGCGCTCCCCTGACGGATTCGTGGTCACCGACCTCGACGGGAACGTCTTGACGGCCAACCGGGCTTTCCTCGACATCGCGGAGCTGGCGAGCGAGGAACAGATTCGCGGGACGCCGTTCGCGACCTATGTCGGACGACCCGGCGCCGACTTCCCGGTCTTCACGACCATGCTCCGGAAGAACGGCGCCGTACGACTCATGGGCACCTCGGCGCGTGGCATGCACGGCAACCGCAGTGAAGTCGAAGTGTCGGCCGTTTGGGCGCCCGACGGCGAGGAGCCCTGCATCGGGTTTACGGTACGCGACATCGGCCGACGCCTGGCGGCCGCGACCCCGCACGGGGCGCGCGACCTCACCCGCGCGGTCGAGGAGCTCACGGGACTGGTCGGGCGCGTCTCGCTGCGCGACCTGGTACGGGACACCGTGGACTTGGTCGAACGCCATTTCATCGAAGCGGCGCTGGAACTCACCAACGACAACCGGACCTCGGCGGCAGAAGTGCTCGGAGTCAGCCGACAGAGCCTCTACGTCAAACTGCGCCGGCACCGTCTCGTCGCGCCGGGCGCCGACGAGCCGCCCGTGAGCTGACGGGGATCCCATCGCCTGGGCAACCATGGGCCGGACAACACCGGCCCATGGTCGTTTCTGGGAGTGGACCGGCCGGTCCATCAGATTCGCTCAACTTGACTCTGTTGCATTTGTGTACTGTCAAGTAAACTAGACGCCTATGAGCGTCAGTTTTTCCGTACAGTCGGCGCCAGCGCGCCTGGACCCCAAAGCGGTCCTGACGCTGCTCAAGCCCGTGACGTGGTTCCCGCCGATGTGGGCGTTCACCTGCGGTGCTATTTCCGCGGGTGTCCCCCTGACCGATCGCAAGGCGCTGCTCGCGCTGGGGATCGGCATCACGGGGCCGCTCGTGTGCGCGTCAAGCCAAGCCGTCAACGATTGGTTCGATCGGCATGTCGACGCGATCAACGAACCGACGCGCCCGATTCCCTCCGGTCGCATTCCCGGTCGCTGGGGGCTCGCGATTGCCGTCTTCTGGACGGCGCTGTGCCTGCTGGCTGCGCTGCCACTGGGTGCCTTCGGGGTCGCGGCCGTCGCCATCGCCCTGCTGTTCTCGTGGGGCTACAGTGCGCCGCCGTTCCGCTTCAAGCGCAACGGCTGGGTCGGCAATACCGCCGTGGGCTTCACCTATGAAGGACTCGCGTGGGTGACGGGCGCCGGTATCATGTTGGGCAGTCAGGTCCCGCCGATGCCGCTGCTGCTCCTGGCCACGCTGTACAGCATCGGCGCGCATGGCATCATGACGCTCAATGATTTCAAAGCGATGGAAGGTGACAAGCGCATGGGCGTGAACTCCCTCCCCGTGCTGCTTGGCGCGGAGGGCGCGGCGCGCGTCGCCTCCCTGGTCATGTTGTTGGCGCAGGCCGTCGTGATCGGCCTGCTGCTTGCGTGGGACCGCCCGTGGCACGCGTTCGCGATCGGCGTGCTCAGCGCGGTGCAAGCCGTGATGATGTGGCGATTCGTTCAGTCGCCGCGCGAACGCGCGTTGTGGCTCAGTGCGATGGGCGTGCCGTTCTTTGTGAGCGGGATGATGATCACCGCCTTCGCCGTGCGCACGTTGCCGATCATTGTGGAGGCCGGCCAGTGAGTTGGTGGCAGCTCTCGCGACTTGGCCTCGTGCAGGCGGCGATCGGTGCCGTCGTCGTGTTGCTGACGACGACCATCAATCGCGTGATTGTGGTGGAGCTGTCGCTCCCGGCCACGGTGCCGGGACTGCTCGTGGCGCTGCATTTCGGCGTGCAACTGATTCTCCGCCCGCGCCTCGGCCACGACAGCGACCGCAGCGGTCGCCGGACGCCGTGGATACTTGGCGGGCTGGCCGTGTGTGCACTGGGTGGTGTCGGTGTGGCGGCCAGCATTCCGGTCATGGCCACGAATATTCCCCTCGGGATCGCGCTCGCGTCGATCGCCAGCGTCCTGCTGGGCGCTGGGGTCAGCGCGGCCGGCACGCCGTTGCTCGCGTTGATGAGTGAGCGCGCCGATCCGTCGCAGCGCGCTGGTGCGGCCGCGATCACGTGGATTCTCATGATCGTGGGCATCATCATCACGGCCGCGACGTCGGGCGCCCTCCTCGACCCGTTTTCGTACACGCGCTTGATCGCGATTGCGGGCGGTATCGGTGGCATCGGGTTGCTGGTCGCGATGGTCGCCACGTATGGCATAGAGCGCGGCCCTCGTCCGGTGGCATCGCGGTCGACATCACGCGACGCGACGACGGACTCGTTTGCGACGGCGTTGCGCACGGTGTGGGACGAACCCGCCGCACGCCTGTTTGCAAGCTTCGTGTTTGTCGCGATGTTCGCGTACAGCGCACAGGATCTGATTCTCGAGCCGTTCGCGGGCATTGCGTTCGGCATGACGCCGGGGGAAAGCACCAAGCTCTCCGGTATGCATCATGGCGGCGTCCTGTTCGGCATGATCGTCGCCGCGGTGCTGGCCACGCGACGCGGCCAGCTGCGCCACTGGGCGGCGGCCGGCTGCCTGGCATCGGCGATCACGTATATCGCGCTGGCGGCCTCCCCGATTTTGGGCGATGTCCGGTTATTCACCGCGATCGTCGTGCTGCTTGGCCTGGCGAACGGCGTATTCGCGATCGGCGCGATCGGTTCGATGATGGCGTTGACCGGCGACAAAAGCGACGGTCGCGCCGGCTTGCGACTTGGCGTCTTCGGCGCGGCGCAGGCGCTGGCGTACGCGATCGGCACCATGTCGGGGGCGGTCGGTGTGGAGACGGCGAAGGCGCTGCTGGAGTCTCCGGTGCGCGGCTATCTCGCCGTCTTCAGTGTGGAGGCCGTGCTCTTTGCCGCCTCGGCATTTCTCGCGCTGCGCAGCGCCTCCAGCGAGCGCGCCACTGATGTATTCCGTGAGCGTGCGGAGTTTCTCCCGGCGGTGCTCCAGTGATGCACAAGGCTGCTGCGCGTGGACGCACCGTGTCCCACCACGTGTTCGAGGAAGTCGCATGAGTGACGTGCCACAGCTCGACCTGTACGACGTCGTGGTGATCGGCGGTGGTCCTGCCGGCGCGACGGCCGCGCATGAGATTGCGAAGGCCGGCCGGTCGGTGATGCTGCTCGATCGCGCCGGGCGCACGAAGCCGTGTGGTGGCGCGGTCCCGCCGCAGTTGCTGCGCGATTTCGAGGTGCCGGATTCCCTCATGGTCGCCCGCATTGATACGGCGCGCATCATTTCCCCGACGTCGCGCACCGTGGACATCCCGGTGGGCAACGGGTATGTGGGGATGGTCGACCGCGATGTCTTCGATGAGTGGCTGCGCACGCGGGCGGCACAGGCCGGCGCCGAGCGACACGTGGGCACGTTTACGAGCTTCGCCCGGGGAGCCGATGGCATCCCCGTCGTGAGCTATACCGATGGTCGCTCGCGCTCGGGGGACACGCGCACGATCCGCGCGCGGATGGTGATCGGCGCCGATGGCGCGCTCTCACCGGTGGCGCGGCAGTGCATCCCGAATGCGCACAAGGCCAAGCACGTGTTCGCGTATCACGAAATTGTGAAGTCGCCGGTGGCTGGCGACACCGCAAACTTCGGGGCGGCCCGCTGTGACGTCTACTATCAAGCACCGTTGTCGCCGGACTTCTACGCGTGGGTCTTCCCCCATGGCGCGACGACGAGCATCGGGACGGGGACCTTGCAGAAGGGCTTCGGACTCCGCGATGCGGTGGCGAAGCTGCGCCAGGATACAGGGCTCGACCACGTCGAGACGATCCGCAAGGAAGGCGCCCCCATCCCGATCAAGCCGCTGCCCCAATGGGACAACGGACGCGACGTGGTGTTGGCCGGCGACGCGGCGGGGGTTGTTGCGCCGGCGAGCGGCGAAGGCATCTTCTATGCAATGACGGGTGGGCGGTTTGCGGCGGAGGCGGTGTTGGAGACGCTGGCCACGGGGAACGCCAAGGCGTTGCGCCACGCCCGTCGTCGCTTCATGCGCATGCACGGTCCCGTGTTCGCCATCCTCGACATCATGCAGTCGTTTTGGTACCGCAACGACGGCCGCCGCGAACGGTTCGTCGCGATTTGCCGAGATCGCGACGTGCAGCAACTCACGTTTGACGGTTACATGAACAAGCAGCTGGTGAAGGCGAAGCCACTTGCCCACGTGCGAATCTTTCTCAAGAACCTCGCGCATCTGACCGGTCTCGCGACCGCATGAGCTCCAGCCCCGAATCCGCACTCTGATGCTGATATCGATCGCGATTGATTTTCGACAGGCCGACGTGGCGACGCGGGAGCACTTCCATTTATCGGAAGAGCGCCTCACGCAGCTGTATCGCACGGCACGCAGCGAAATCGTCACCGAGGCCGCGCTGATCTCGACGTGCAATCGCACGGAGCTCTACGCGTGGGTGGACAGCGACGAGCCCGCGGTGGTGGACCGTGCCGTGCAGACGCTGGCCCGACGTTGGATGCGGACGCGCGCCGAGGGCGATCAGCTGCTGAAGACGGCCACGCGCCGCGTGGGGATCGACGCGGCGCGGCACGTGGTGCGCATTGCGGCGGGGCTGGAGTCACAGGTCCTCGGCGACGGACAGATCCTTGGACAACTGAAGGCGGCGTACAAGCGGGCGTCGCGCGGCCATGCGGCCGGCCCGGTGCTGCATCGCCTGTTCGAGACGGCGCTCCGTGCTGGCAAGCGGGTGCAGACCGAGACGTCGCTCACGGCCGGCCGCAACTCTGTCGGCGCGGAGGCGGCCATCACCGCCAATCAGCGTTTCGGGAATCTCGAGAATGCGCGGTGCCTGCTGGTCGGTGCGGGCAAGACGGGGGCACGCGCGGCGAAGCAGTTGCACAAGCTTGGCGCGCGCGATCTCGTGGTCGTGAATCGGACCTTCGAGACGGCGCAGGAACTCGCCAAGTTCGTCGGCGGGCGGGCCGCGCCGTTCGAGACCCGCCACGTCGAAGCGGCCATGGCCGACGTCGTCATCGTCGCCACCGGCAGTGAGGTCCCCGTGATCACGGCGGATGGACTCGCGCGAGGGCGTGAAGCATGTGCCGCGGTTGGGTACTCGATGCTGCTGATGGATCTGAGCCTCCCCCGCAACATTGATCCGGCCGTCGCGGAGCAGCCCGGGATCACGCTGGTGGACCTCGACACGCTGCATCAGCCGATCCACACCGCGGAGACCATGCGTCGCGATGCGGTACCGATCGCGACGGGGATCTGTGAGAGCGAAATCAGTTCCTTCATGGAGTGGATCGCGAACATGCCGGCGCGCGACGCGATCAAGCCGCTTCGGGCGGCGCTGGAAGATGTCGCCCGCCGTGAGGTGGCGTTTGCATCGAAGGATGCTGGCGTCGCCGAGCGCGCCGCGTCGCGCATCGTTGCCAAGCTTCTGGCGGGCCCGATGGCGGCGCTGCGACGTGCCGTGCAGCGTGGTGAACCGCTCGACGCCCAAGCGATGATGTTGCTGGAAATGTTCTCACCGGCGGCAGCCCCGGCGGCGCGTACCGTCCGGCCCGCACGCGCCGCTGCGCCGAAGCCCACCGCTGTCGTTGAGCACGCGCCAACGCCACCGGTTGCGCCCCGCGAGCGTCGTCCTTCGATGGTTCTTTCACCGGAGCAGTTCACGTGAGTGCTACGCCCGCCCAGTCGGTTCCTGCGAATGATCTGCTCTTGCGTGCGCTCCGGCGTGACACCGTCGAGCGCCCGCCGGTGTGGATGATGCGTCAGGCGGGACGGTATCTGCCGGAATACCGCGCGGTCCGCGCGAAGTCCGACTTCCTCACCATGTGCCGGACGCCTGAGCTGGCGGTCGAGGTGACGCTGCAGCCGCTCGACTTGGTCGGTGT
>CANHNQ010000036.1 GCA_947462095.1 Gemmatimonadota bacterium | reverse complement strand
GCTCGCCGCCTAGATCGTGCGGATTTGGGTTGATGCACAACTGTCGCCCGCGCTGGCGCGTTGGCTGCGCGATGAACTCGCTGTTGATGCCGTCGCCGTGCGGGAGCTTGGACTTCAAGCAGCGGAAGATCCAGAGATCTTTGCGCGGGCGCGGAGTCAGGATGGTACTGTCGTGCTGACAAAGGATAGTGATTTTGTCGAACTGGTGACGCGCCTCGGACCGCCGCCGCAAATCGTGTGGCTCACCTGCGGTAACACCAGTAATGCGTATCTCCGGGATGTTTTTCGCGATTCGTGGTTGCGTGTAGAGGGCTTGCTTGCAGCGGGTGAGGCACTCGTGGAGATTGGCGGGCGCTCTACCTAACGGAACGTTGCTGCTGTCAGCGCAATGTCGTGTGCGGCAGGCGGTCGCCGTGCTGCCGCACGGCGCCCGTCCGGCCGCACTTTATTTGATGCGCTGCAGCAGAACGTAAGGCGTTAGATGGGCGGAACGGAAATCCCACGACCAACCTTTGAGCGAATGGCCCTGACGCACGGCGCACTCCACTCGGCGATCGGCCGGCACTTCATTGCCCATGGCACGGCGCCATCCATTACGCAGCTGAGTCGGCAGCTTGCTGTCGACAAGGCAATGATCGCTGATGCACTGCAGGCCCTCGCGGACTATCACGGTGTCGTCCTGCACCGGACGACCGGCGAGATTTGGGCCATGCACCCATTCTCCGCTGCTCCCACACTGTTTTGGGTCGAGAGTGGAGGCAAAGGCTGGTGGGGAAACTGTGCCTGGTGTTCCCTCGGTATTGTTGCCCTGCTGGGGGCCGACGCCACGATCACGACGCGGCTAGGCGGCGAGGTCGCCCCCGTGACGCTACGCATTGAGAACGGTGCCGTGACGTCGCCTGAGTACTACGTCCACTTTCCGATTCCCATGACGAAGGCGTGGGACAACGTCACCTATACCTGCAGCACCATGCTGGTGTTCGACTCGCCCACCGCCGTCGATGACTGGTGCGTTCGGCATGCGATCCAACGAGGCGATGTGCAACCGCTCTCGAACGTGTGGGCGTTCGCGCAGGCATGGTACGGGCGACATCTCGATCCCAACTGGACGAAGTGGAGCACCGACGAGGCGCGCGCACTCTTCGAGCGTTTTGGCTTGACAAGCCCCACATGGGCATTGCCGGCGACTGCTGAGCGATTCTGATCCGACGGTACGCATGATCCACCCACCGAACGGATCGCTGCTGCCGACGGGCCTGATGTTGGGACGGCGACTGGCTCGCTCCCCTTGCTGGTCGCATTGTTCTGGGGCCCCGCGGCACAGCCAGGCGCTAGGCTCGTGAGTGGTAGCGTCAACCGACCAGTCGCAGCCAGTCCCGTTCGCCGCGCCAGTGAGGCAGACTATCGAGACGGACGATGGCAAGTCTGCTCAGTGTCGCGCTGACAGCGGGCATATGCACCAGCTGCATACCGCTATCTGGTGAGCAGTCAGTGGCCCAGCAAGAGGTCGGGGGCAAAACCGGCGAACACACATTGGTTGCGCGTCGTGGCGACACCTGTCGTGTGTCAGCCGACGTGTTTGAACGAATTCGCAGCGGGGATGCGCATGTATGCACCTGGACGTCGGTGCGAGCCGCCCGATCCCGGTGAGCCCGCAATACCTGCCACTGCTCGTGGACGGAACCTGCGCTGCCGATAGCCAGGTCGTGGTACTGCTACTGATGTAGCAAGCGATGGCAGGCAACCGTCCGCCTGCGGTGGCCGAGGCGGGTAAGATTCCGGTGAAGCTCCCGGAGCTGCCGAATGTACCCGAGCTCTCAAAGCGGTTCACCGCACCCGGCGCACCCTGGGGCCAGCAGGCCCTGCAGCGCCCTCGCACGCCAATAGGAAGAAACCACGAATTCCCAACGAAATGCTGGCGACATTCTGTGTCGCCAGCATCTGTACGCCTCGTCTTGGAAGGAGAGCTCGACGAAGCTGTGGTTTGCAGAAAGCACGGTTGTGTGTTTCTGCGTTCGTGGTTCGACACTTGATTGGGCGCGACACGCACTCATTCACGATCAATCGCAAGGCAATTGGACGATGCAAGCGAGCGGGAAAGGGCTGGCCGTGGGCGCGTTCATCGGCAGCCGATCGAATTGGGCTGATCCGACGGATCTGACTCGAACAACGGCGCAGGGGTGTAGCGTCCACCCTTCAACAGGGCGACAGCGCCGTCTGCGTCATCGATCTGCCCGGTGTCTATGCGAGCACCGAGCGTGGCGGACTCAATGCGACACTCGTCGTGTGCCCCATTGCGCGCGAGCTCGTCCAGCAGGTATCGCCAATACACCAGTACGTGCGGGGCCACATCGCGCAGCTGTCTGGAGATCATCACCCGGTCATGTGCGTCGGATACACTCCGCGGACTGCGCAACACGGAAACAGCGGCCGTTTCGAAGAGCCGAGCCATGCGCCGACGCTCCAGCGAGAGCCAGAGGTCGGCGTCGGTTGCATCCTTGAGACTTATGCCATCAAGCAGCGGTCCTCGATAGAGCCTCGCCGCGTCCCACCATTGCCCGGTGTACGATGCCTGGATGAAGTCCGTGAGATCAGTTGGTGGTGATTTCCGAAAGGCTATCGTCTGCCGATCCGTCACGAATGCGTCGTTACCCATCAGCTCACGCATTGCATAAAGCGCCTGACGAAGCGAGCCACGCGCACGCACTTCATCGGATTCGGGCCACAAAAACGCGATCATTGATTCTCGCGTCACTCGACGCTTCTCGAGGAGTAGTCGCGTGAACAGCAGCAACTGCTTGTGTCCCATACGCGCCGGGAGCGATTGGCCATTCGCAAACCTTGGCACGCCTAAGAGTTGCAACGGTATTCCGCTGTGCACGTTGTTCGTCGTTTCTTCCATTGAGATGAGTCTGGCATTGGATCGTGAATTCTCCGTCAAAACACCGTTTTGAACGAAGTGGTAAGCGCGTGACCGTACGACATCATACGGTCACGGTCTGACAGTTTGCGCAGAGCACCAACGCCCCCTCGGGATAGGAATTTCGAACGGGGCGGGAAGCGTACACGGCGCGATCGCCGCCCTCGCGGGCACCGGACCGACCGCCATCGGCCCGTCCGCGGCCGCGCGCGCCGCCTTCCCCCGCATGCCGCGGGGGCGATTTGCAGAGCAGCTGTAGTACCGCGTCGTGACGGGACCCCCATCGGGGATGTGCACGAGCACCCGGGCGAGGAACTCGAGCGGGTCCACCGTCTCGGTCCCCGCCGTCTGGGCCTCCGATCAATCGGAGCGCGAGGCACGTCACGAAGGCGCGATCGTCTGCCGGCCCCCAGCCGGCCCCCAGCCGGCCCTACGGGCATGGAATCCCGAGTGTGGCCGCTTCAGCATCGCGGCGGACTGATCTTCGTCGAACAGCGTGAGGCGCACGACGAGCCGGAGTACGGCGCGGCACAACCTTGCACTCGGCCCGAAGATCAAGCAATGACTGCGCTCTCCATCCGCAACGCCGTGGCCTCCGACTTCGAGCGCATCATCCGGATCAATGACGGCGAGGTCCATCACACCAGCCCTCTGGACGTGGATCGGCTACGTCTGATTGACGGATGGTGTGCCTATCACAAGGTTGCGCTGGTTGACACCCACGTGGCCGCATTTCTCCTTGCGATCCGCAGCGGCGCACCCTACCAAAACGACAACTTTACCTGGTTTTCGAGGCGCCTCTCCGACTTCCTCTACGTTGACCGCATCGTCGTCAGCGCGGCCTTTTCGGGACGCAGGATCGGAAGCACCTTATATGACGACATGTTCGCATATGCGCGTTCGCGGGGCATCACGAACATCGTCTGCGAGTACAACATCGAGCCACCCAACCCCGGCTCTCGAGCCTTCCATGACAGGTTCGGGTTCAAGGAGCTGGGCACGCAGTGGGTCGCAGGCGGAACGAAGCTCGTCTCCCTCCAGGGAGCAAAGACCTAGCTACCGCACCTCAGCGGTGGCGCACCACGCCTGACACGTCGTTGCAGCGGGATACGCACACCACCGGAAACGTGCCTATGCAATACGTCATGTCCGCATCGCTGCTTCTGGCAGCCCTCATCCACATCCTCCCAATATCGGGGTTGTTCGGGCCGAAAAGCCTGGAGAAGCTGTACGGAGTCGCGGTCACTGACAAAAACACAGAAATCTTGTTGCGTCACCGCGCCGTGCTCTTCGGTCTTCTGGGGGCTTTCATCGCGCTGGCCGCTTTGGTTCCCGTGCTTCGTCCATTCGCGTTTGGCGCGGGGCTCATCAGCACCGTATCCTTTCTCATTGTTGCCCGCCTCGTCGGCGGCTACAACGCACAGCTGTCACGCGTTGTGGCGGCAGACATCATCGCCATCGCATCCTTGGCCATAGGCCTCGTGCTCTATGTGCTATCCGACGGCGGCGCTTGACGAGCCAATTGAGCGGACAGCTCCGTGCTCCGCCGCTGCTCATGGGCGCGTGATGCGTCCGAATCATTACTCAAAGCAGGAGAAGCGTCGATGGCGTTGATCAGTTGTGCGGAATGCGGCCGTGAGGTTTCCGACAAGGCCAGCGCGTGCCCGAACTGCGGCGCTCCTCTGCAAAGCACAGCGGGGCAGGCCGCGACGCTGCGTGGCGCCGACGGGCAGGCAGTGAACGCCACGCCCGCCCTCGGTATCGCCGCCGTCGTTCTGGGGATCGGCGGTGTCATGATGCCGTACTTCGCAGGGGTGTTCCTGGTACCCGCCGCGTTGTTGTGTGGGGTGATTGCCGTCAATCGAGGCCAGAAGCGCCTCGGTGGCGCGGGCGTGGTGCTCGCGCTGATCGGGTGCGTCAGTCTCGTCTACGTGTCACAGCAGATCGCGAACATCACGCGGGATCCCTTCGCGACCAACCCGCTCACGGAAGACGGTGCTCCTCCTACGGTGACTCTGGCAGAGTACGAGCAGATTCGCGACGGGATGAGCTATGCGCAGGTGACCGTGATCATCGGTGCTGCCGGGCAAGAGATGGGCCGCTCCGATCTGGCTGGGTACACCACCGTGATATACGGTTGGTCGAACCCGGGCGGCTCAAACATGAACGCCACGTTTCAGAATGAGCGGCTGGTCAACAAGGCGCAGTCCGGTCTCCGGTAGCAAGACACACGACGCCCACCAATGCATGCACCGGACCGCGCGCCGCCGCACCACGCGTGCTGCCGACCGCCACGCGGTTGACCTGGGCACGCGGGTATCGGTTCGCGCGATCGTTGGACACCTACCGAGCACCGTCTCATCTTTGGACCATGACCGAAAAACACTACACGCTGATCGGCCCAGACGGACAGAACGTGCTGAGCGCCGTACCGGGCACGCTTGGCGGGAACCGCCGGCGGAAAATCTATGGGCGTCTCGACTGCCGGAGCGCGATCGGCTCGCTCCCCACGGGATATGCGAAGCATCGGGTCTTCTTCGCGGACGAGGCCACGGCCATCGCGGCCGGCTACCGACCGTGTGGCACATGCATGCAGGCGGAATACGCCACCTGGGTTGAGGACGCCATGCGCTCGGGGCGCCTATAGTGTGGCGCGTCCGGTGACTAACGGACGTTGCGGAAGACGGACCTCTTCGACGATCACATGACCATCATCGTTGCAGGCCAGATCGAGGTACACCCCGGGCACCGGCAGCGCTTTCTCGACGGCTCGCAGAGCGCGATGCGGCTCGCACGGCAGACCACAGGGTGCGAGGATTTCGTCGTCGCCGCAGATCCCCTCGACGAGCATCGCGTCAATATCTTCGAGATGTGGCGCTCTCGCCAAGCGCTGCACGACTTTCGGGAGGCGGGGCCAGACGACGGGCTCACGTCGTTGATTGTGCGAGCGCGAGTGCGCGAGTACGAGCTGTAGCGGTCGCATGCATCGCGCGATGTCCTCCACGGAAGCCGAGGACTCGCATCGCCACCGCCGGCGCTCCCGCCTGCTTCATGATCAACTGCGCCCATCCCAGCCACGTCGACGACGTGGTGGGTCGATTCGGGCGTTCCATCACAGGACGGCCCCCTTTTTGCGGAGCCAATGCGTCTCGCTTGGCAATCCACCACAATCAGGGCCGAGGTACACATGATGCACCGCACACTGGTATGGCGATTGGGAACCGCAGCTGTTGCCGCCTCGCTAATGAGCGCGTGTTCGGACTCGACGACCGCTCCGTCGAGTGACGCACTGGTCGCTCGCAAGATCGCGGGACCCACGGCTGACGTCGGTCTCGTGCAACTCTCGTACAAGAGCGGCGCCGACGCTACGGAGTATTGCAGCAAAACGGCCGACAATACCTTCAGCTCCGCCATCGGTGGCTGCGGCGCCTCGATCGTGGCCCCGATCACCACATTGAATGCTGGCAGCGAAGCCGGATCAGGTACGTGCTCGAGGACATCTGCGAACAGGATCACATCGAACGTGCCAAGTGACTCGGCGGTGTCATCGTCGAGATAGCCGCACACCACCTGCAGCCCGCGCGCCCGACATGCGGCGGCACGCTCCGGATCCGGCTCGATCCCCACCACCCGCGCCTGGCACTCGGCGGCGATCAACGACGAAATCGAACCGGTGCCGCATCCCACATCGAGCACGCGCGCGCCGATCGGAATGCGTGCGCAGATCATGCCCGTGGTCTCCCACGGCTGCCGCGTCGACGCGGCGTATCGCAACGCGTCGGGAACATCGTCCACGAATCCCCGTGTCGAGACGTCTCCCCCGCGCGCACTAGCGGCCATACGGCTCCATCCACTCGCGATGACGCCCGTGCGTGACCGGCTGCCACCACGCCTCGTGGTCCCGATACCGGTCGACGGCGCGCGATAACCCAGTGCCCCGCGCACGACCCAGCAGATCAATCATCTCGGCCTTGAGTCACGCCATTCGAGGCGTTGTGAGGAAAGGGGCACGCAACCATCTGTTCCAGCGGCAGACGCACAGCGGCAGACGCTACGCGTTATCACGTGATTCGCACAATCAACGGGAAAGGTTAACCGCCGGGTCGCTGCAGGGCGAGCAATGGACAGCGCACAGCCACGCCGGTGTGCACCGGCATGGTATTCAACACCAGATCGCCAGATAGGATTCGTGCGCTCGAACCGGAGAAACGCACGATGCCAAACTGCGCAGCAGCATACGGCGCGCCCGCCGACCTCGCGACGTCCGAAGGACGGGCAGCAGCGCTTCCGGCGTTGCGCGCGAGGGCGTAACGTCTGGGCGCCCGCCGCGCGTGGGGCGGCCGAGGTGGCCGCGCCATGTGCCCCATGCCGCTCCTGCCCCCTCTCCATGCGTCATTCGTCGCTGCTCCCTCTGGCTGTCGCGTCACTCGCGGCGGTCCTCGCGCCCGCCTCCGCCGCCGCCCAGCGCCGTGCCTCGGCGCCGACACCCGCTCCCGCACCGCAGGTGGTCACCAAGAGCTATGGCGACCTCGGCGCCGGCCCCTACGCGTCGCTCGTGATCCGCAACGCGATGGTGATCCCCGGTCATGGCGGTCCGCCCGCCGGCCCGTATGACGTCAAGATCGAAGGAAACATGATCACCGAGATGGTGGCCTTCGATCCCGTCACCGCCGAGCGCGCCGGTGCGCGTCCGCGCATGACCGGGGACCGCATCATCGAGGCCGACGGCAAGTACCTGATGCCGGGTTTGATCGACCTGCATACGCACATCCGCACGTTGCCCGAGGAAATCGAGTACGTGTACTACCTCAAGCTGGCCATGGGCGTCACCACCATGGTCAACGCCGCCGATCGCGGCTACGAGGACGGCATGCGCGAGGCCCGGCGCAGCGCGGCGAACGAGATGATCGCGCCGCGGATGTTCCCGCTGGTGAGCTACGGCGCCGGGACCACGTTCAAGGGACGGCAGCTCGACGATCCCGCGCTGGCGCCGCAGGTGGTGAAGGCGATGGCCGCCAACGGAAACCGCGTGATCTCGATGGATCCGCTGGGGTGGTCGCTGGAGCTCGTGACCGCGATCGCGAAGGCGGCCAAGGAGCACGGCATGATCACGTCGTTCCACCTGCAGCCCGCCAATACCGCGGTCACGCAGGCCGTGCGCGCCGCGTGCGCCGGTGTGACGATGATCGAGCATCACTACGGGTATGCCGAGTCGTCGCTGGATGGATCGGCGCAACAGTTCCCGCGCAGCTACGAGTACGGCAACGAAAGCGAGCGGTTCCGCGAAGCCGGGCGCGTGTGGACCTACGCCAACAAGGAGCGTCTGCTCAACGCGGTGGCCGACTCGCTGGTGAAGTGCGGCGTGACCATGCTCCCCACGCGTGTGGTGTACGAAGCCAACCGCGACGTGTTGCGCGCCACGTCGCTGCCGTGGACGGACAAGTACACGCACCAGGCGCTGTGGAACTGGAATCTCCCCAACCCCGCGTTTCACGGGGCGTATCACTACGACTGGACCAGCGACGACGAGTACAACTGGACGTCGGCATACCGGCTGTGGGGCGACCTGATCTACGAGTTCAACAAGCGCGGCGGGCGCGTGGCCTTCGGCACCGATGACAACTACATCTGGGCCACGCCGGGCTTCTCCACGGTGCGCGAACTGCAGCTGCAGCGCGAAACGGGGATGCAGACGCTCGACGTGCTCAAGTCGGCCACCTTCCACTCGGCTCGTACGCTCGGCGAGCCGCAGCTCGGCCTCGTGCGCCCCGGCTACAAGGCCGACCTGCTGCTGGTGGACGGCAATCCTGCGGTCAATCTGAAGTATCTGTACTCGTTCGGCGACCTCACGCTCGACAAGAGTGGCGGCATGATCCGCACCAACGGCATCGTGCACACGATCAAGGACGGCATCGTGTTGAACAACGCGAAGCTGATGGACGAGGTGGCGCGCATGGTGCAGGCGTCACGGAAGCTCGCGCCGCCCAAGGACCCCGTGCGCGATCCCTTCCGCGTGGGCGCCCCGCCGGCTGAGAAGCGCTGAGTGCGGCAGCGCGGTCAGCGGCAGCGCGGTCAGCGAATGCGCTGGCCGCGCTGCATCACCAGCTGCACACTGCGCAGCGTTTCGATGGACGTGAGCGGATTGCCGCGCACGGCGATGATGTCGGCGGTCTTTCCCGGTGTGACCGTACCCACGCGGTCCGATACGCCCATCGCGACGGCCGGCCAGAAGGTGGCCGCGCGGATCGTTTCCATCGGGTCCATGCCGTAGCGGCGCACCCACGTCACCATTTCCTCGGGCGTGGCGTAGCCGTGAAAGTTCCCCGGGACGCCGGCGTCGGTACCGATGAGGAGCCGCGCGCCGCTCTCGCGCAGCTGCTGGAACTTGCGCTGCAGCGTGGGGCCACGGTCGGCCACGAAGCGGTAGTACGACAGCGTATCCAGCCCGCGCAGCGACTGCCGGATGTCGCGGGCAATCGAGTCGGGCACGTACTGATACCAGTGCGTATCGTCCAGATACTCGTCGTCGTCGCGGCGCGTGGTGTAGTTGGTGAGCACGTCGATGGTGGGCGTCCAGAACAGCGGCCCCTTGGCCCCCTGCGCGGTGCGTTCGCGCAGCGCCTGCATGAGGTCGTCCGGATACGCGGGGGCCGTCTGCAGCCCCGTGTGCTCGAAATCGTCCACGCCCACCGCGAGACCGCGCCGGATCTCCTCGGGGCGGTGCGCATGGGCCACCACGGGCAGCTTGTGCGCGTGCGCTTCGTCCACGATGGCGCGGATTTCGTCGGTGGTCATCTGATCCTGATCGATCAGCTTGATCACGTCCACCCCGGCGTCGGCCAGTCGCTTCACCTTCGCGTGCGCGTCGGCCACGCCGTCGATCCCCCACCGGAACTTCTCGGTGCCGGGATACGGCGCATGCTGCAGGAACGGTCCCGACGTGTAGATCGTGGACCCCTGCAACTCGCCGCGCGCGATGCGTCGCTTGACGTCGATCACCTCATCCAGCGGCGCCCCCAGATCGCGCACGCTGGTGACGCCGGCCATGAGGCTTTGCCGCGCGGCCGCCGGCATGATGCTGCGTCCCCATTCTCCGGGATACACGCTGTCCCAATGCGCGTAATTGCCGTGCCCGACCAGCATCAGGTGCACGTGCATGTCCCACAGCCCGGGGAGCAGGTGCATCCCCTCGGTGGAGATCACCGTGGCGCCGGCGGGCACGGCGAGCGACCCCACACGCCCCACGGCCACGATGGTCGTGCCGCGCACGAGGATCACACTGTTCGTGATCGGCGCGCCGCCATTGCCGTCGATGAGCGTTCCGCCCACCAGCGCGGTGGTGCCCTGCCGCGCGGTGCCACCCGTGTTGCTCCGGGCGTTGCCGGCCACGGTGCGCTGCGCGGTGAGCGGCGCGGGGGCGATGCGGCCCGTGGTCACCACCGCGCCGGTCACGGCTGCCGCGAGCACGAGCATCGGCCGTCGGAATGTCAGAGAGAAGCGCATGCGCCAGGGGAGAGTTGGTGAAGGTCCAGTGCCACGTCGTGCCCGCTGCCTGCGACGCGGCTACGTTATCGACGCATGACGGCGACCGCCAGTCGCGCGGTTCGCACGGTGCTGGCGAGGTCGGTGCCCGTACCGTATCCTCGACGAAGCGTCGACGACTGGTCGACCGACTCGGATAGGCGTGCCTATCCTGCCCCACCCACGTCCCGGACCGGCGAGTGCGACACGCTACCCTGAAGGTTTCGCGGCTGGTTTCGCGGCTGGTGCTGCTGCCCGTTCTGCTGCTCACCTGGGGCCCCGCCGCCCGGGCACAGGCCGCCCCCGACCTTGCTGGCGTGTGGACGGGGACGCTCGTTAACCTGCCGCTCCGTCCCAACGCCACGCCGGTGCAGGTGACGATGGAGCTGGGCGCCCTGCCCACAGCCGATGGTCACTGCGTGCCGTGGAAGACCACCTACCGTGAGCGAGACACGGTGCGGGCGACCAAGGACTACCGGCTGTGTCGAGGGACGGGACCGCAGTCGCTGTACGTGGATGAGGGGGGCGGCGTGACGCTCCAGACGGCCCTCCTGGGGGACGTGCTGGTGTCGTCGTTCAAAGCGGGACGGACATTACTGGTCACGCATCTGCGCGTGCGCGGGGACACGCTCGAGGAGGAGATCATCACGGCCGACGACCTGCCGGCCACGGAGGGCGTGGTGGCCATGCGCAGCCGCGGCATTCAGCGGCTGCGGCTGACGCGTTCGAGACGATAAATCTGAGACCTGCGACATCGCGACCATGACGTTTGAACAACGACTGCACGCATTCAACACGACGCGGAACGCGCTGTTGGACGAGATGGAGCGCGTCGCGACGGGCGCACTGGTGGCGACGCCGATTGCTGGCGCGTGGTCGATCCTCGATATCATCGAGCATCTCGTGCTCGCGGAACGGGCGGTCTTTCGCGAGCTCCCGGACCCGCGGCGGCTCGTGGACGCCACGCGTGGCGTGGCGGATCACGTCCGCTACCTCCTGGTGCTGTTCGTGCTGACGTCCAGAGTTCGCGTACGTGTGCCGTCACCGGCGATGGTCCCGCGTGGCAATCGTGGCCTCACCGAGTTACGCCGCCGCTGGGATGAGAATCAGGCGTGGGTGCGGTCGTGCATCGACTGCCACGGTGCGGAGGTTGGCCGGAGGGTGGTCTGCGAACATCCGATCGCCGGCCCACTCACGTTGGAACAGGCGCTCGTGATGGGACAGATTCACGTGGACGGCCATATTCGGCAGATCAGGGCGCTGCAGCGGTTGCTGACGTGACCGGCGCGGTACGGGCTCGGTCGCACCTATCGTTCCATTGACAAACTCAACCTCTCCCTTGAGACTGCCCCATGCCTGTCGTGTGCTGCACGCATCGCCGCAGACGTGGACGAACGTGCCAGCTCCTGGCGAAGAGAACGTGCTTGCCCAAAGGACACATCTCCGTATGACCAGAATCTTTCTCACAGGTGGCGCGGGTTTCATCGGATCCGCGTTTCTGAATCAGGCGCTGACGGAAGGCCACGAGATTCTGGTATACGACAACCTGTCCTTCGGGCAGCGGCGCTTGGCCAATGTTGCGGACAGCCGCTTTGTGGAGGGTGACATCCTCGACGAAGCGCTGCTCGGCGCGACCATGCGGTCGTTCGCGCCGGACGTGGTGGTTCATCTTGCCGCCATCCACTTCATTCCGTACTGCAACGAACATCCGTTCGAAGCGAGCAACATCAATGCCATGGGGACCTTCCGGTTGCTACGCGCTGTTCGCAGCGTGCCGTCGGTGTCCAAGGTGTTTTTTGCCTCGACGGCGGCGGTCTATCCTGCCGCTGCCGGCCCGCTATCCGAGGAGGTTCCCGTGGGGCCGACGGATATCTACGGCCTCTCGAAGTTTGCCGGCGAGGAGGTCTGCCGGGCGTTCCAGAGCGACACCGGTATGCCGACGGTCGTGGGACGCTTCTTCAACGCCTTCGGGCCGAATGAGACGAACCCGCACCTCATTCCGGCAATCGAGGAGCAGTTGCGTGCCGGGACGCGCGTACTTCAGCTCGGCAACACGTCAACGTGGCGTGACTTCATCCACACCTCGGACATCGCGGCGGCGGTGCACGCGTTGCTGAGACACGATGGTCGTGGCTGCGAGACCTTCAATGTTGGCAGTGGGCACGAGCACACCGGCATGGATGTGGTGGCGGCTTTTTCCTCGGCCCTTGGTGAGCGGATCGAAGTCACCAGCGACCCTGCGCGCATGCGTGTCTCTGACCGGCCGCACCTGCTCGCAGACATCGGGAAACTCACGCGCGTGACGGGGTGGCGACCGACGATCACACTCGCCGAGGGCATTCGGACGCTGGTGGCGGCATGGCAGTGAGCGGCGTCACGGGCGATACACGACCCGAACTCGTTTTCACCTTCCCGGCAAAAATGGGCGGCGTGTCGAGCCTGAATTACAATCTTCTCAAGTATACGTCCATGCTGGGAAGGTTTCGCTCAAAAGTCGTCTTGCTGCGCGAGGAGGGTGACACCGAGGCCGAGTTCCTGGACCCGTTTGCGACAGAAGAGACGGTACGGTTCTCCTATAGCAGGCACGAAAACAAGCGTGCGCTCTATCGTCGTCTTGGCGCCGAACTTGGCACGCGAGACGGTGCCATCGTGACGGACAATGTCTTGACGATGGGTGCGGTCGCGTACTGCGGCTGCCCAAAAACCGTCTTTCATTATTTGCATGACTTCTGGTACGTGCAACAGAATATTCTAGCGGGCACGTGGGTCGATGTGGCAGTCTCACACTCGAACTTTTTTATCGATGCCGCGTTCTCGGCCGATCCTACACGGTTCGCTGGCCGGACGTTCTATTTGCCCTATGGCGTCTCCCAGGACACCGTAGTCAGCAAGGATGCGAGTGCACGACTCAAGCTGGTGTTTCTTGGCCGGTTGGTCGAGAGCAAGGGCGTCAGGCTACTCCCACAGATTGATCGTGCACTTCGTGGTTTCGGAGTCGTCGCGGACTGGCAAATCATCGGTAAGGGCCCACTGCGAAACTGGCTCGAGGCCGAGTGGCCAAACCCCGCGTCGATCTCCTTTGCGTCGCCCGACAGCACGGCAGAGGTATTCGCACTGCTCGGCGATCAGGACATCTTTGTCTTCCCTACGACAATCGAGGGAACACCGGTCGCGATCCTCGAGGCTCTTTCGCACGGCATTGTCACGGTCGTATCTGACCTGCCAGGTGGAATTCGAGACATCGTATCCGCGGACGTTGGTGCCCGCGTGCCCCTAGGCGACCCATCGGGATTCGCTGCGGCGATTGCACGTCTCGCCGCCGACAGAGAGGCGCTGCGGGCCATGCAGGACAAGGCGCTCAGCGTCGCGCGTACGCAGCTCGATATCCGGCGGAACGCCGACGCCTACTTCGAGCTCTTCCTGCGTTATGCCGAGTTCCGCCGCGCGGAACGGCACTCACGACACCCGTTCGGTAGGCTGGACCACGAGTGGATACCGAACAGCTGGACCCTCGGAGCGAGGACGCTGGTCGGCCGTCGCCGATAATCCGGCCGGGCCCGCTGCGACGACGATGCACACGCGTACCTGCTCGCGTTGGCACGCTGTGCTTGACCGCCGACGCTCATCAAATAGTGTTACCCTGTGACATTTCGGTCGAAGTGGGGCCGCGTGGGTATGCCCTCCCACTCACGATGTGTGTGAGTCGGACACGGCATGCAGCGGTTCCCTCTCGCATGACTTCCCACATCGCCTCCGCTCATGTCCGCACGTGCCCTCATCGTCGGCCACCTGACCACGTTCGGTGATCTCGAAGTGCTGGATCAAGCAATGGAGCTGCTCACGCGCTGCGGTGTCCCGTTTGACGTTGCCTCGTACTATGGGCACGTGAGTGCGTCCTCCCCTGACTGGCTACAACCGGACGCGGTCATCCCGGAGCGGTACACGCATCTCATTGTGTGTTGCGGTCCGTTCAGCAAGTTCATTCTTGCGGCTGCACGCTTCGACTTCAATCGCTATCGGCATTGTGTCAGGATTGGTTTTAACCTGACCATGATCGAGCCGATACATGCGTTCAATCCGTTCGATGTTGTCATCGGCCGTGACTCCAACGAGTGGGCATATCCGGATCTCAGTGTGCTGCAGTCGGTGCCGAGACGCCCGGTTGTCGGACTCTGTCTCGCCGAAGGTCAGACCGAGTATCCAGATGGACAGCGGCAGCATGCGACGGCCGCGCAGCGCTTGAAATCACTCGTTGCACGACATGGACTGGCTGCGGTGGTCCTCGACACCGAATACCCGCGTACCGCGAACAGGGCGGGCCTTGGGACGGCAGCGGAGTTCGAGTCCATTTGCGCACGACTCGACGTGATGCTGACGAACCGGCTGCACGGGACGGTGCTCGCGCTCAAGAATGGCGTGCCGGTCATCGCGGTTGATGCGATCTCCGGTGGCAACAAAGTTTCGCGGCAGTGCCGCGCACTCGGATGGCCGGAAGTGTTCGCAGCCGAGTCCGCGTCTGACCGAGCGCTTGACGAGGCGCTCCAGCGTTGCCTGCTCCCCGCCGCACGCGTCCAGGCAGCAGGGGTCGCACTCGCCGCGCGACAGATGTGGAGTCACATCGACACTGAATTTGAACGGGCCCTTCGCACCGTTCCGCGCGGAGAGGTCGTGGATGTCAGCCTGCCCCAACCGAGCTTCGCCGAAAAGGTGCGTGACGGGTTACGATTGCGCCTTCGCCGTATCCTCCGGCCAATCGGGCAGCGCATCGCAAACGCGGTGTAAGCACGCGAGGCGCTGGACGCAGCGTCGCGTCAGGAAGCAGGATCCACGACGGGGGCGTCCTGTGGCTGCCGGGACACCCGGCGCATGAGCCGACGGAACGATTCGCTCTGCGCCATGAGCGCTTCGTAACTGCCCTCGGCCTCGATCGTGCCATCGATCAGCAGGATCACGTGATCGGCTGCCCTGATCGTGGACTGCCGGTGCGCGATCATCACGACGGTCTTCTCGCGACGAAGCGTGAGGAGGGACTCCAACACCTCGTTTTCGGTCGCCCCGTCGAGCGCCGAGGTCGCCTCGTCCATCACGAGGATATCAGCGTCGTGGTAGAGCGCGCGCGCGATGCCCACGCGCTGCTGCTGCCCGCCGCTGAGTAACCGGCCCCCCTCACCGATGCGCGAGGCGAACCGCTCGGGCAGCGCCTCCACCACGCTCTCCAGATCAGCGAGCCGGGCGGCCTTCATCAAGCGGGCCTCGTCGGCCGTGCCTTCCTCGCCGTACGCAATGTTTGCGGCGATGGAGCCGTCCGTGAAGTGAATGGACTGCGGCACATAGCCGATGCGCCGCTGCCATGCCGCCCCGAGCGCGTGGATGCTCGCGCCGTCGATCGTGATCGCTCCGCGATCCGGCCGCAGTAGCCCCAACAGCAAGTCGGCCAAGGTACTCTTGCCGGAGCCGGATGGCCCGGTGACGACGGTCAAGGCATTGGGCGGAATACTCGCCGACACCCCGCGCAGGACCGGGGCGTTCGCACCCGGGTAGCGGAACCAGGTGTCAGTGATGGTGATGGCGTGGTGCAGGGGGGACGCGGCCGTCGTGCCCGAGGCGTCCCGCCTGTCTGCGTCGGCCGCCAGGCGGCGCCCTTCGAGCACGTCCGGCACGAGCTCGAAGGCACTGCCGATATTTGCCCGCACGGTGGCGGCGTTCTTGAACATGTTCTGGGCGGCCGGCAGCAGCCGATACCCCGCCATCGCGAAGAGCGAGAGCAGGGAGACGATGTCCTGGGTGGGGACGCCGCGCCGCAGCATGGCGATCGTGATCCCCAGCAGTGCCGATACCGTCACGGTTTCGAGCGCAAAGCGCGGCACCTCACCGAGCAGGCCGAGCGTCGTTTCAGCTTGAATGCCGCGCTGCGTATGCTCGGTGAACCAGCGGATGAAGCGCGGCTCGATGCCGGCAAGCCGGATCTGCTTGAGCCCGCCGAAGCTCTCCGACAGGAGTCGCTGGCTCGAGGAGGCAATCTCCCAGACGGTTGATCCCGTCCTCGATAAGCGTCGGCGAATCAAAAGAAACAGCAGGAAGTACGCGCCGCCCACGAAGACGGCCATCGCCAACCCCGCGAGCGGTTGAAACACCGCAAACAGAATCACGACCGCCGCCACCACCATCGCTTGGCTGACGAGCCACAGTACCGGCTGCATGACGCCGAACACAATCCGGTTGCTACCGTGCGTCACGTTGGCCGTGAGGTCCGCGGAGTTGGTGCTCGGCAGCAGGACGTAGTCCCGAAGCAGGTACGACGCGTAGAGCTCGCGCTTGAGCGCGACACCCACGCGGTGCGAGAACCAGAAAGTCAGCCAGACGGAGCCGGCCGTGATGAGGTTTGAGAGGGCCAGCAGCGCCATCGTGCCAAATGCGACGGCGATCAGGAACGACGTGACGCTGCCGAAGCCGAACAGCACGTAGACCCGCTCGGCCAACGGCATCCGGTGGACCAGGTCGGGATCGGAAATCATGCCGATGAGCGGGGCGATGGAACCGACCCCGGCAACCTGCGAGAACCCCATCAGCACGTAGTACGCCTGAATCCAGAGGTAGCGCCGCCGGTCGGCGGGCGTCAGCAGTTGCCATAAGGCGCGGAATGAACTCATGCGGCGGTGCAGGGAGTTGAAAAACGGGCTCACGTCGCTCGTGAGCCGTCGCTGGGCAGGACTGATGGCAAAGACTTCTCACGCAACGGACGAACCACGGCGGTGCAACGTAATCGACACGGGACGCCCTCAGAGCGTCAGGCGCAAGGTGGTCTGGGCGATGGTGCTGCCGCCGAATTCTTCCTTCTGCTGGATCAGGCCCTCGTTGAGGACTCGGCCTCCGTCTTCACTGGAGATGCCGAAACTGAACCACGCGTGCGTTGGACTAAGGCCCGTAATCAGGTGCTCGAGCAGCCCGTCCAGCGCCCCGTGCTCAAGTCCGACCGGGTCCGCGGCGATGTACTGGGCGTGGGCGACCCGGGGCGTCATGTACAACACCACCCCCGCCAGCAACGCCCCGTCCGGGGCCGTCGCCGTGAACAGCTGGATGCTGTCAGGATGGGCGGTCACCAGGCGGCTGATTTCCTCGAGCGAGTGCACCGGCTTCAGGTCGTGCCGCTCGCGCAGCCGCGCGGTCAGCAGCGACCAGAAGCCGGCCCACTCGTGGCTCCGGCCATAGCGGCATCCCAGCCGCGCCGCCTTCTTTTGGTTCCGCAGCCGACGACTGCCAACCTTGCCTCGGGCAGCCAAGCGGATGGCCGTACATGGTTCGACCTTGAGCAGTTGCGCGCCAAGCCGGAACAGCGCGTACAGGTCCTCCTCGGCCGGCCGCTCATGGTACATGGTCGGAATCACTTTGTAGATGAGTTCGCGCAGGCCGAGCCGGCGCAACTCCTCAACCAGCAGGTCGGTCGCCGCCAGGGTCTGCACTGCCGTGAGCCCCACCCCCTCCGGCAGCCACCCGCCGAACGACAGCCCGCGATGCGAGTGATAGCTGCTGTCCGTGATCGTCCCGGGGAAGGCGGCCACCATGCGACCGTCCCGCTCCAGCAGATAGGACGCATCCGGGAAGCGGTCGGCGTGATAATCCATGTAGCTGCGAACGAACATGAAGTGCGGCTTCACCGAACCGCGAACCAGCGCGTCCCAGACCGGCTGCAGCTCGGGCTGGTACCGGTGCAAGCGCATTCCGTTGGTCATTACCATGCCTCAGGCGCGTTGATGTTCCAGCTTCATGCGGACGCGGCAACCTACACGGAAGCGCTTGACGGGGATAGGGCGCGCGCTGCTCCGCACCCGATGCAACGCTGGTGACTGCCAGCGGGGACGAGTCGTCCATCGCTTGTATCCATTTGTCCGTCGCTGCATTCTCTTCAGTGCATGAGTGGCGGGACGTGCGTCCTCACATTCCGACCGAGATCGCTACTTGCAGGATGACATGATGCCGCCGGTGCTCGTTCCAAGGCAGATCGAACTCAGTGCGCATCCGGGCCCGTCGGGTACCGGCGTGCTGCACGTCCTGGAGGCTACTCAGCGGCTCCCTTTCCCGGTCGAGCGGGTCTTTACCGTGAGTGGCATGCTCGCCGGCGCTCGCCGTGGGGGACACGCCAACTGGATCGTGAGCGAGTGCGTCGTGTGCGTGCAGGGGGCGCTCGAGGTGCAGCTGATGAGCGTGGCGGGGGAGGCCACGTTTCGCCTGACCGCGCCCTCGTCCGGCCTCCTCGTTCCCCCGGGGACGTGGATCGATCTCATCGCCCTCGAAGACGGCACGACGTACATCGTTCTGGCGGATCACACTTACGAGCAATCGGCGCCCCATTACGATTGGGACCGTGATCGGGTGCGCCGGGCCCAGATCACCGGAGAGCAGACGCCCACCACCCACGGACCACGCTGAATGGAACGCGATCTCGAGCGATACGCCACGGACTACCTCGCCGATTACGGATTCGAGCGGTGGCAGGTGCAGTACCGACGGGAAGCCCTCCTGCGGAACGTCGCCGACCGGTTTGCCGGTGCCGTGCTGGAAGTCGGCTGTGGCATCGAACCGCTGTTCATGCACGCGCCACCCGTTCAGGCGTGGCACGTCATCGAACCGGCGCGGGCCTTCGCGGACCACGCTCGGCACGTTGCCGCCGACCAGCCGCATGCGCAGCGGCACGTGGACGTGCACGAGGGGGTCCTCGAGGACCGCGTCGAACCGCTGCGCCGCGCGTGTCCCGCCGGGTTCGATCTGGTCATTGCCAGCGCGCTCATGCAAGAGATCCCCGATCCCACCCGGTTCCTCGCCGCCCTTGCCACCGTCCTTCGCCCGGGGGGCTGGCTGTACCTCGATGCCAGCAATGCTGGCTCCCTGCATCGCCGCATGGCGGTCGAAATGGGTCTACTGGAGCGGCTGGACACACCGACGGCCCGCGCGCTGCGTATGCAGCGGCGCGCCGTCTATGATCTGCCGCATCTGGTCCACGAGGTCGAGGCGGCGGGATTCCGGGTCGAGCGTACGGGCGGCATTCTGCTCAAGCCGTTCGAGCACGCCCGAATGGAGCGGGCGCTCGACACGGGTGTGATCGAGCCAGCGCACTTGGATGCGTTCGCGCGCCTCGGCGAACAGTATCCTGATCTCGCCTCGGAGATCTGGATACTGGCGTCCCATGCCTGATCCAGCGCTGGCCGTGCCGACGCTGACGATCGGCATGCCGCTCTTCAACAACGCGGCGACGTTACGTACCGCCGTCGACTCGTTGCTGGCGCAGTCCTTCCAGGACTTCGTGTTGTGCATGTCGGACGATGGATCGAGCGACGACACCGTCGCCATCGCCAACGACTACTGCGCGCGTGATCCACGGTGCCGACTGATCCGGCAACCCGTGAACCTGAACTACGGCAACTTCCGCGTCCTGCTGCAGCAGGCCACGAGCGAATATTTCATGTTCGCGGCCGGCGATGACCGCTGGGCCCCAACCTTCGTGGAGCGGTGCGTGGACGCGTTGCGTCGAAACCCGCGCGCTGTCTGCGCGGTATCGAGGGTCGATTTCGTGCTCGCCGACGGCCGGCGCCTGCCGTCCGAGGCCACGGCCGCGCTGGTCGGCGAGCCCATCGCCCGGCTGGCGGGCTATCTGGACCACCCGGGCGACAACAGCCGGATGTACGGCGTGTTCCGGACACCGGGCGCCGCGGCTGCCTTTCCGCAGCACGACCATCACGCCTACGATTGGACCTTTGCTGCGGCGAGCTTGCTGCACGGCGATCACGTGGAGGTGCCCGAGGTCCTGATGTTCCGGGACTTCACGCCGTACGAGCGCTACGTGGACTATGTTCGCCGCGATGCGCCGCCGGGCGTCCATCGGCTCTTCCCGCTGGCCCGATTCACCTGGGCCCTCGTCGTGGAGAAAGGCATGCCGCTGCGCTGGCCACTGGTGCGACGACTGGTGGCGCTCAACATTGAGCACCACCTCACGTACACGCGCCGTTTCCATCCGCATTATCACCGCGTCGCGACACCGGTGCTGGCCCGCCTTCACCGTCTGCTGCGCGCCTCTCGGCGCTGAGCGCGTGCTCCACGCACCAACTCCCTTCACCCGCTGGATCGGCATGGTGGCGATCACGGCCACGCCCAGTCAGGTTCAAAGATGCGATACATGGTATTTGAGGCCGGAGGGCGCGCCGCGCTGTCGGCCGAACTGTTCTTCCTGCACCGGGCGAACCGCGGCGACGGCGACTCCCTGCTGCTCGCCGACATGGACCCCTTGTATTGCGAGGTCCCAGCCGGTGACGGCGCTGTTCTTCGGATGACCGAAGCCGACGCCCTCGCACTGCTGGCCGACCGGGAGGCCTCTCGCGACGTCCTGATCTTCCCGGCGGACGAACTCGCCCGTCAGGGCAAGCGTGACGTCCAGGCGCACGCGTCCTCCCATCCGTTCTCAGCGGTGGAGCCATGGTACTTCCACAAGCGACTGATGAACGAGCGGCTGGCCGACGTCACGTCGGGCTGCACCATCCGCATACCGAAGACCTTCTCCACGGACAGGATCTTCCTCAGGCCGGACACCATGTCGGCCGGCAGCCACGGAGTCCGTGGCATGGAGAACACCTGCATCACCGAGTTGGTCGACGTCGAGCGCGAATACGTGGTCGATGTCGATTGGCTCGGGGATGAGCCGGCCATCTACCCCCGTGAGGTCAGGATCAAGCACGGGTACGACAAATACATCCGCTTCCTCCCCGCTGATGGACCGCTGGGAACGGCGGTGCACGAGTTCGTGCGCGCCATACGAGCGGGCTGCGCCCCGCTCACGCGCGGCATCTTCCATCTTCAGCTCATCGAGGACCGGCAGGGCCACCTCTTTTTTGTCGAGTACTCCAAGCGAATCTCGGGTACCTCTGCCGTGAACCTCGTGCGCGGTTTCAACCCCTTCGATACACTCGCGGGCGCTGCCACACCGGTCCGTCTCGATCTCTTCGCCGAAGGGACGTGGTATCGCTACGAAGATCTGCTTCTCAGCATGCACAGCCTCCGGCCATGACCGCATTCAATCTGCTGCGCTATATCCTCTCGCTGCTGCTCCTGGCAGGTGGCGCTGCCGCCAGCGTCCTCGTCGGGCCCATCTGGGGGGTCATCACCATCCTGGTGCTGCTGTATGTGAACAATTGCATCGACGATGCGGTGTTCTATCAGGGAAGCCGCATCATCCGGAGCCACGAGTATCGTGGTGGCGTGGCCTGTCCCGTGAACGGCGTCGTCACGTGCATCGAGAGCGATGTCCCCTTGATGGGCCACATTCGCAAGTGTGACTCGCTCGACGGCGATATCCTCCTCGAGCTCGCAAGCCACGGCAACGGCACGCGCTATCATCACGCCACCATCTTTCTCAATAAGTTCAACTGCCACGCCGTCACCAACATCGGCTCGCCGATCGTCGCGCAACGCGAGTACAACAAGGATGGGGAGCAGATCGAGATGGTCGAGGACGGGGAGCTCATCACCAAGATCGACGGCGGCTTCCTCAGCAACTCCTTCATCCGCGCCGACTACGCGAACGGCGTTATCGCCGTTTACACGCTCGACAAGTACGTCTCGAAGATGATTCCTTCCACGACGCGCGAGCTCCTCGGCGTGGATTATTTCATCTGTCGCGGCAGCCAGTGCGATATCTACATCCCGACCAACATGGCGTTCTGCGTGCGTGAGCATCAGCTGCTCGTCAATCTGCAGACCATCTGCGAGGGGGAGCAACTGGCGGTGCCGGGAGACTACCGATCCAAAGTCGGCACGCTCATTCGCGCCGATCGATGCGCCGACGCTGGCTTCATTTTGTGGTCCAACTTCAAGAAGACCATCTCGACGTTCGGTTTCTCGAACCGCGTGATCCTGACCATCTTCGTCGCGGCCATCTGCTGGTCCGGCATCGATCCTACGACGGCGGGGAGCTACCCGCTGATCATGGTGGCTGCCGTGACCGGTCTGTTCGCGCTGGACCGGTTCTTCAAGAACCTCTGCTACGCCATCTTCAACATTTCGGGGCTCAACCCCTCGCTGGCGGCCGTCTACCGCGGTCTGCACCGCACCATCGGCTGGAAGTAAGCAGACTCCGCATGCAGCGGATGCGGAGTTTGCAGCCGGCGCACGTGATGGCGAGGCGCCGGCGTCACGCGGCGCCGACGTCCCCTGTTGGCGACACCACGGAAGTCCTGACCACGAGCATCGCCTGATGCTGTTGCGCGTCTTGCGCCCACTTCCGCTTGATCTCGTCCGGCGCGTTGGCCACGAGCCACGCATGGTATCGGTCGAACATCGCGCGCTCCTGCTCGGTCAGGCCGGGCCGGCGCGACCACTCCGGGAACAGCACGTTGGCCACCCACGTGCACGTCATGCTGAGCGTGAGCTCACCGCGTTCGTTCAGGGCGGCCGGGTAGGACCGGCAGATCGTTGGCTTGTCCTCATGAATGGCGCATCCGTCTGCGCGGAGCGCCGCGCACACATGCCGGCCGTGGACCTCAACGTCCGTGACGTACGTGAGCTCGAACCCGTCAACCGTCCGGCGCTCGATCGGTACGGTGTGGCCTGCACGGTGAATGCGAGTAAGCTCTGCGTCGGCCATGGCGGCGCCGGCGCGCGCGCCCTTGGGGAAGCAGCATCGTTGGCATCCGAGCTGGTCGCACGGCACTGGTAGAATCACGAACCTCTCCTTGAGACAGATCGCACGGCACGGTTGCCATGAGGCGGCGCCGGCAGTCGGCGCCGCCACCACTGCATGCTAGCGAAGTCGGCACCACCGCGCTCACGGCCCTCGTGGTGACCGAGGCGAGCTTGATGATTGCGGTTGCTCCGCGACCGTGGTAACGTGCGAATCGGACGGGCTCCATCCCCCACTGCGTCTGCTCGACACGCGACCTCCTGCGCGCACTCGCACTCCTCCCGACCAGATCTACCACACATGGGAACGCTTCAGGAGCTGACGCAGAAAATCCGGCGCAAACTGCGTCGCCTGTACCAGCGGTACATCGGGAGCCGCTGGTCGCGATCAGGCAAGGCGCCAGCCGTGTGGGGCGTGTCGTACTCCGTGTTCGATGGCGAAGAGCTGCTCGAGTACTCACTGCGCTCCATCCGGGAGTCGACCGACTACATCAACGTCGTCTATCAGACGAAGTCCTGGTACGGCGAGCCCTGCTCCGATGACCTGCTCGACGTGCTGCATCGATGCCAAGCTGCCGGCCTGATCGACGAGTTGATCGAGTTCGTTCCGGATCTCTCGAAGACACCCCGCACTCTGGAGCTGGAGAAGCGCAGCCTCGGGCTGCAGCATGCGATCAGGGCGGGATGCACGTACTTCATGACCTTGGACTGTGACGAACTCTTCATCCCGACCGAGCTGGTCGCCGCGAAGACGTTCATCGTCGAGCACGGCATCACGACCTCGTACATTGTGGAAGTGAAGTACTCTTACACGCCCAGGCACCGGCAGCTGGACCATGGCGGCTGCATCGCCTTCTTCAGCGCGATCGACCGCGACTCGGTGCTGGGGCGGAACGACTGGCACGCGCCCCACTTTGTTGATTCGACGAGGAGGATTTCGCCGCCCGCCAATGGGGTGCGCTACCACGTCCTTGGCAGCATGATCAGGATGCATCATATGGAGCTGGTGCGGAAGGACCTGCAGCGGAAGACGAAGAACTCGTCGTGGAACGAAGGCGGGGGAACCTGGGAACTCCCGCCGCCCGGGCCCGACGAGAACGAAAAGGTCCTCACGGGCCGCTACGCGATTGTCGAAGACCGGTTCAACATCCGATTTTGCCAATGATCTCCGTCGTCGCCCAATGCTACAACCACGCGCGGTTCCTGCGGGAATGCCTCGACAGCATCGCGCGCCAGACCCGGCGCGACTTCGAGCTCATCATCATCGATGACGCCTCGACCGACGATTCCGTCGCCCGGATCCGCGCCTGGATGGACGAGCAGCGCCTCCCGGCGCGCCTGATCGCCCTGGAGAAGAACCTCGGGGTGTGCCGCTCGCTGAACGTGGCCATTCGTGAGGCACGCGGCGACTACATCATCGGGATCGCGACCGACGATCTGTGGGAACCCACGTTGTTGGAGCAGCTCGCGGGTAGGCTCGATGCGCTGTCCCCGGAGTACGTGGGCGTGTACTGCGATGCATGGCAGGTCGACGAGCAGGGGACATCGCTCCCCCTCGGCTTCATCGAGCGGTACCACCACGGGGACGCGCCGTCGGGCGACATCTTCCCCATCCTGTGCGACCACAATTTCCTGCCGGCCAGCGCCACGATGTATCGACGGTCGGCGTACGATGCGGTCGGGGAGCACGACGAGGATCTCGCGTACGAGGACTGGGATATGTGGCTCCGCCTGTCGCGGGGCTGGTGGTTCGCACACGTGCCCGAGCGTCTCGCGCGCTATCGCGTCCTGCAGGGGTCGCTGGTCCGAACGCTGTTCCCCGATGAGCGGCCAAGCGTGCACGCGCTGATCACCCACGCGCGGATGGCGATCAAGCTGCTCACCCATCCGGATCGCCGGCCACCGAACGCCAGGCTGTGGCAGGAACGGCTCGTGCAGTCGGCGCTTGGGCTGTATCGCCACGGACACCCGCAGGCGGCGGGTTTCCTGTGGGCCGCCGTGCGCTATGCGCCCCAGCGACGCCCACGAACCGCGCTGCTCGCTGTGATGGCGTCAGTGGGCATCCCCTTCGACGCCGCTCGGCGGATCCGAGACGCCGTGCGTCCTGAGCGGCCGGCCACGAGGGGGGATCACCATGCACCCTGAGGCCGCCGTTGACGGGGATGTCGGCGAGCGTCTGCTTCGGCATCTGCGCCACGTCACGGGTCTCCCTCGGCTGGAATACCGCGAGGCGCTCGAGGAGATCGCGGTGAGCACGGAGGCGAGCATCTTCCGATTCTCACTCCATCACGCATCCGGCCAGTGGTCGCGGCCCCTGATTCTCCGACTCTATCGGCCGGACGCCGACGCGACCGATGTCCGGATCGAGCACGCTGCCCAAAATGCGGTGGCTGCGCAGGGATTCCCGGCGCCCCGCGTGCTGCTGTCCGAAGGCGAAGGGGCGGCCTTGGGTCAGCCGTTTCTGATCATGGAGCATGTCGCCACCACCGTGCCCACCGGTGCATTCATGAGCATGGCCGGCCTGCGCGCGGCGCTCGGCCGGTTCCTTCCGCGGCACGACCGGCACGACGACGTCATGCGGCTCCTGGCGCAGCTGCACAGCCTCGACGGCAGGATCCTGGCCCGCGCGTATACGGAGCACGGCGTGCCGGCGGAGCGGCTGCGGCTGTCGCTCCGGCGTGACCTGGCCATGCGGAAGATGGCCGAGTTACGGCTCGAGGCGCTCGAGCCGATCCTCGCATGGATTCATGCCCATCAGCCGACCCCCCCCGGCGAATCCATCTGCCACGGCGATCCGCATTTCGGCAATGTGCTGTTCAGGCACGGGCGCGTCGCCGCCATGATCGACTGGAACGGTGTCTGCCTCAGCCATCCCGAGTCGGATCTGGCCACGTGGTGCGGCCCCTCGATCGCGATGTGCTATCCCCCGGCTTCTGAGGAACTGCAGTGGCTGGTTGCCGACCTCAGGCGGTACGAGCGCCACCGGCCTTTGTCCACGGAGCGCCTTCGATTCTATCAGGTCAAGTACCTGTGGACCCTTCTCGTGGATATCGCCGACCGGGGGCAGCGGCGTGCCGCCGGGGAGCAACCCGCCCCGATTCCATGTCTGGATGATCCCCAGTCGCCCGACCGGGTGGCGGCGTGGATCGATTTCTTCATGCAGGGAGGGGCGATCCTATCATGACCACCAGACTGGTTCCCCGGGTCCTCCGGCAATCCAAGGCGCGGCGCGTCGTGTGACGCCCATGCGCCTCAGCTCACGCGTCGCCGATCCTGCGTGAGGGGGAGCGTTCAAGCGCGATCTTCCAAGGGACGAATCCTTCGGCATACCGTTTCGGCGTCTTGAAGAGGAAGCCGTTGTAGGCGGCCAGTGCGTGCATGTCCTCGTGCAGGTCCTGATTGGAGCCTTGGTAGCGCTCTACCTGGGACGTATGGAAACTGATCAACCCCAACTTGCCGGTGTCCGCGATCATCTCGGCTTCCGTAAAATCGAAGAACAGCGTCGGCTGGAAGTTCCGCACCGAGTAGCTTTGGTAGAAGATCACGTTGCGCACGAACCGGCACGCCGGCTGGATACAGATCCCCAGGGCGCGATGATCCTGGTGGGTATCGTCGGGAAAGTGGGTGAAGACGATATCGCTGTCCCGGCAGACCTCTTCCAGATACGTGATGAGCGCCTTGGACGGAAACAGCTCGGTGTCGGGGAAGGCGTAACTCTTGGGATGTATGCCCACGAAGGTGCGAGGGAAGCGCGCCCGCAGACTCGTCTCGACGGCGGCTTGCTCCTGCTGCCGGACGCGCAGGGTTCCACCGGCCCCGCCGTCGGTGACGACGCAGATCTCGATCCGGTTGTCCCGCTCGGGATCCAGCAGCTCCAGCAGGAACTGTCCCATGCCGATTTCGAAGTCGTCAGGATGCGCAGAAATGACGGTGATGCGGGAATTCCTGAACATGGCGTTTCCGTGTGAGGTGTTCGCGCGCGCCTACGCGACCAGCGCGCGTGTGGAAGTATAGACGTCCCAGCAGCCATCCGGTTTCATCACGCGGCAGCAGACGAGCACGGCAGCCGGTGGGCGCGGCCGTTGCATTGGGGGGGGGCGTGCGTCATCGTCCAGATTACCGGTGCCCCGAAGCATACCACGGCGGTCGCCACCGCCCGTTCGTCTTGACTCTCTGAGCCGATCACTCATGCACGTCAGCCTATGTATGCCGACCTTCAACGGGGAGCGGTATCTCCAACCGGCCATCGAGTCGGCGCTTGCGCAGGAGGCTGATGTCCTCGAACTCGTGATCGTGGATGACGGATCGACGGATGGGACGGTCGACATCGTCCGCGAATTCGCGCGTCGGGACCGCCGGGTGCGACTGCACGAGAACCGGGAGCGGCTCGGCATGGCGCAGAACTGGAACCGGGCCATGGAGCTCTCCGGCGGCGAATGGGTGAAGTTCGTCTTTCAGGACGACCTGCTCGCCCCTGCCTGCATTGGCACGATGCTGCGAGCGGCGAACGAGAGCGGCCGTTCCACGGTTGCCTGTCGTCGGCAGTTTCTGTTCGAGGACACGGTCACCGAGGCCTTCCGCACAAGGTTCCTCGACTACGTGGGGGCGCACGACCTCGCGCGGATCACGGGAGGAGATGCCGACCTGAGTGCGGAGCAGTTTGCGGACATCGCCGTGGCCGCTCCACTGGGCAACTGCGTCGGAGAGCCGACGGCCGTCATGTTCCGGCGCAGCCTCATCGGGCAGGCCGGTCTCTTTGATCCGGCGCTTCGCCAGCTCACGGACTGGGATATGTGGCTGCGGCTCGCGAGCCGGGAGGGCATCGCGTACATCGACGACCCGCTCGTGTCGTTTCGCTTGCACGGCAGTTCGGCAACGCTGGCCAACCATCGCCCGGAAAGCCGTGGGGACGCCCTGGACGCGCTGGTGCTGCTGTACAAGCTCAGCATCGGTGACGCCTACGCGCCGCTGCGCGCCGCGGCGCAGCGTGCCCATCCGGCGATCCGGTTCGATCTCTTGATGGAAGACGAGTACCTCCGGATCCGGCGCCTGTGCGCATCCACCCAATCCGAAACGCTGCGCGCGAGCTGGGACAAGGTCGGTCGACTGTATCCGGCCCTTGCCCCCAACCCGGCCCGTGATTGGGGTCGCTCATGGAAGGCGCGCTGGCGGCGCTTGCGGAGACGGTTGGCCTCGACATGACCGGCTGATTTTGACACGTTACGTTGCGTGCGCGCACCCATAAAAGTCTTGTGTCAAGTTGGTCGCGCCTTCGTTTGACGTGATTCCCTCTACTGCCGTCCTCTTGACCTCCATGATTGCACCGCCGTCGGTGCCATTCCTCGACTTGGCGGCGCAACACGCCGAGGTTCGCGACGAGCTCGACGGCGCCTTCCGTCGGGTGTTGGACCGCGGCGTGTTCGTGCTGGGGCCCGAAGTCGAGGCGTTCGAGGCCGAGTTCGCGGCGTATTGCGGCACGCGCTTCGCCGTTGGCGTGGCCAATGGGCTCGATGCGCTGTTCCTCGTGCTCAAGGCCTGGGGCATCGGCCCTGGCGACGAAGTCCTGGTCCCGGCGAATACGTTCATCGCGACGTGGCTCGCCGTGACCTACACGGGGGCGACGCCAGTGCCGGTGGATGTCGAGCGTGCGACATGCAACATCGACCCGACCTTGCTGGCCGCCGCCGTCACCCCGCGCACCCGGGCCATCGTTCCCGTGCATTTGTATGGGCAACCGGCCAACATGCCGGCCATACGGGACGTGGCCGCTACGTTCGGACTTCGCGTGCTCGAGGACGCGGCGCAGGCGCACGGCGCCGACATTGACGGACAACGGGCCGGCAGCCTCGGCGACGCCGCGGCGTTCAGCTTCTACCCCGGGAAAAACCTCGGGGCCCTTGGCGACGGTGGTGGCATCACCACCAACGACCCCGTGTTGGCGGACGCCATTCGTGCGCTCCGCAATTACGGGTCTCGACGCAAGTATCATCACGAGGTGCCCGGGGTCAACTCCCGCCTCGACGAACTGCAGGCGGCCTTCCTCCGGGTCAAGTTGTCCCACCTGCCGCGATGGAACACGCGTCGCGCCGAGATCGTGGCGACGTACCAAACGCGTCTCGCCGGGACGGGCTTCGAACTGCCGTCCGTGGCGCCGGGCATGACGTCGTCCTGGCATCTGTACGTCGTTCGGCATGCACAACGCGATCTGGTACGCCAGCAGCTGACGGCGCGCGGGATCGACACCATCGTGCACTACCCCATCAACCCGGCCGAACAACCGGCCTACGCATCGCTCACGCTCGATTCCGCGCCAACGCCAGTGGCGGCAACGCCAGTGGCGGCAACGCCAGTGGCGGCAACGC